>CAIYXB010000145.1 GCA_903930015.1 uncultured bacterium
CCTCATTTCCATTTAAAGCTTGAAATAATTGAAATAAAGCTATTAGTGTTAATTTACATTGCAAACCAGAGAAGTTTTCGGAAAATTCGCAACACCCTGAAGCATATCGGATTGGCGTTGACGATTTGTTTTGCTTCGCAAAACAACAAAAACCTTGCCACAGCAGCTGCGCCGAATGCGAAAGGGTCGTTGCAATTTGAAGAAAACTTTTCTGGTTAAGTTAAGCTGTCAATGAATTGCATTATCCTTAAAACAAAAATGATTGAGCAATCAATAATCAAGTTTAGCTTTGTTGATGACTGAAGCCACTGGGTAAGCACAATAATCAGCAGCATAATAACCGCTAGGTCTATGATTACCACTAAGACCAGTTCCTCCAAAAGGAGCTATCCCCATGGCACCTGTAGTTGGTGCATTCCAATTTATTAGACCAGTTTTTATTTCATTATAAAAAACTTCAAAATGTTTATGATTGTTTGTGACTATGCTTGCTGCAAGACCATAGCGTGTGTTATTTGCGATTCGAATTGCATGCTCAAGATTTAGTGCTTTATAGATTTTGACAAATGGTCCAAAAATTTCTTCATCTTCATCATAGTCTTTTATTTCAATAATTCCGGGTGTAATGAAAGCTTCGCCTAGATTGTGTTTTTGAGCTTCTAGTAAGGCTTTAGCTCCATTCCTTATGAAATCCTCTTGTTTTTTTAAAATGAGGTCTACTTGTTCTTTTGAAATTAAGCATGATAAAAATTTACCAGCTTGAGGCAAATCAATCTCAAGTTTTTTTGTTTTATCAATAAATGCACTAATGAATTTATCTGCAAAACCATCTTGGTCTATTAATATGATTCTTCTGGTGCAGGTACATCTTTGCCCATTTGAAACAAAAGCTGAGTTAATTGCTATTTCAACTACTTCTTCTAAGTTAGATCCATTATCTATAACTAGTGCGTTATTACCTCCAAGCTCAAGAGCAAGTACTTTATCAAGCTTGCCTGCAAAGTTTTTGTGTAAAATTTCTCCTACTCTAGAGCTCCCAGTAAAAAATAAAGCATTAATATCGTCACTTTTACTTAAATATTCTCCAGTTTGTGCTTCACCTTGAACCATGTTCACTACACCCTCTGGAAAGGATGCTTCTATAAAGAGTTTTATCCACTCCTCGCTAAATTGTGGAACAAAATTACTAGGCTTAAAAACAATAGTATTGCCAGCAATTAGTGCTGGAATAATATGCCCATTAGGAATATGTCCAGGAAAATTATAAGGTCCAAATACAGCGCAGACTCCGTGTGCTTTGTGTTTAGTAAGAGAGATAGATCCATTAACTTCTTTTTCTTGTATGCCTGTTCTTTCTTTGTAAGCATTTAGTGCAGTACTAAATTTACCAAGCATGATTTTCACTTCAAGTTTGGCATCGCTAAGATTTTTACCCATTTCATCAGACATCAAATTGGCTAATCTATCTGAATTCATTTCAAGTAGTTTATTGTAGCTCTCGATGTAAGTCAGTCTTTGCTCTAGACTTAATTTTGACCAAGAGGGAAAAGCTTTTTTTGCTGAAATAACTGCTCTTGTGACTTGCTCTAGATTAGCAGTTTTGCCTTGCCAGATAATCTCTTGATTGCTTGGATTTATTGAGTAGAATTCGTTTGCTTGACCTGGTTCTAGAATATTGTTAATTATGCAGCTCATTTAAAAAATCCTTATCTCTGATCCTTCACTAGCCTCAAGAATTTTCATTATACTTTCCTCAACTAGAACTTTATCTTCTTTAATGCTTGCTTTTGCTTGAGTATAAAAAGAATTGTTTGGATTACCTAGAATTCTTGGGCGAATATTATCATCGAGTTCTGGTGTAGTTTTAAGACTAAGTATTTTAGATTCACTAATTAATTTTATTTCTTGCACCTTTGCTGCAATCCTCGGACCAGCGTCAAAGATATCAACATGACCATCAAAAGTAAAACCTTGTTTTTTTAAATACTCCAAAGCAGGTTTAGTATCATCATGTACTTTTGCAATTACTTCAAAAACATCTTTTGGCAGTAAAGGTAGATAAATAGGGTATTTGGGCATTAGGTCTGCAATAAATCCTTTGTCTTTGGCACTTAGATTATCTGCTTGATCAAACTCCATATCAAAAAAATGTTTAACAGTTCCTTCCCAAAATGGTGATTTGCTTTCTTTGTTTATGTAACCTCGCATCTCGGCTATAACACTGTCAGTGAAACGATTTGGATTGTCTGCCATGTGAAAGAACCGAGCAGCACTTAAAAGCCCACCCAGTTTTTGTCCTCTAAGCTCAGGATCTAAAAATAATGAACTAATAATTGATGGACCATCAAAATCCTCTTTAAGTTCTAGATATTCAACTTCTTTTTTCACATTAAGTTCTTTAGATTCATGTAGAGCAGTTTTAATTTGATATGAATAAAAGGGCTCATAGCCACCAATACGAGCACGAATAGCAGAGATGCCATAAATTTTTTTATTACTGGAATTAACAAGTACAAAGCGATAAGCTTCGTTTCTTGGTTGTGTTGGATTGATTTGAAAACTATTTATAGAGTCTTGAATTTTTTCTTCTAATAGTTTTTTATCAGTCGGTAAACTAGTCATACCTGGACCAGTTTTCTTTGCAAGCTCGTAGACCTCGTCTAAATCTTCTTTTTTTATGGGTCTAACAAAGAACATAAGTATATTTTAGATCTTTATTTCATTACTAGCTAGTTTTAGAAGGAAAAGTCCATTTAATTGTGATCTTTCTACTAAAGAATCTAAGCAAATGAATTCATCTTTACTGTGTATATTGCCACCTCTAACTCCAAGAGTATCCAGGTTGGCGAGTCCAAATTCATGCAAGTTATTACCATCACAGCAACCACCAGTGTTTTTTTTCTTTAAGTCTAAGTCAAGTTCTTTGGCGCAGCTTTGAAAAGCTTCGTATAGCCTCTCCATTTTTTCATTGGGTATTTTGGGTTTGCGATTAAGTTTGCCGTGCAGGCTTAATTCTAGATTGTCTTTCTCATTTAATTTACTAATAATTTTTTGTAAATGCTCGATTGCAATTTTTTCGTCTTCTAAAGCTTGGGTTCTAATATTGATGCCAAGTACAGCTTTGTCAGGGACTGTGTTTAGAGCACCGCCGCCAGTGATTTTACCAAAATTGATAATGATATTTTCTTCTTTAGTATTAAGTTTATTTGCTTCAATCATAAATTCAGCAAGAGCATAAATTGCACTTTGACCAGAAGAAAATTCTCTACCTACATGTGCAGCTTTACCTCTCGCTACTAATTGGAAATTGCCAGTACCCTTCCTTTGCCAAGCAATGGATCCATCACTAAGACTGGGTTCAAAAATCATGGCTAAATCATGCTCACCAGAAAGTTTTTCAAAATATTTTTGTGATTCAGGTGAACCTATCTCTTCATCTGGATTGAGGCAAACAGTCCAAGTTATATTATCGGCATCTTTTGAGGACTCAAGTATCTCAAGTGCTTTATGCATGACCAGTAATCCACCTTTAATATCAGATACCCCTGGACCATTTAAAATATCTCCATCAATCTTGCTGCATTTTTGAAATTGCGAGTCTATAGGATAAACAGTGTCTAAATGACCCATTAAAAGAATTTTGTGTGATGCTTTTGAGCTTGCTTTTTTTATGAAAATTAAATCCCCAAGTTCTTTTTGTTCAAATTCACCTTTATCGCTGATGATTTGGTGGTTATCAAGCTTTAATCTTTCTATACTGATTTTATTTTTGAAGCTGTTTTGAAATTTATTTATATAAAAATCTGCAACTGAATTTACGCCGTTTGGGTTATAAGAATGTGAGTTTATATTGCATACCTCAATAAGGTCACTAATCATGTGATCCTTGTTAATATTGAATTCCTTGACTAGACTCATCTTTATTAATTCTATACCAAAGTGCTCATATTTAGTTTTGGAAATTTTATCACGTCATTTTGAGCCTTCCAAGAAGGCGTGGTGACCCGGTTCTCTAGTATTAGGAATGGATTTGTAAGGGTCACGTAATTCATTTACAGTATTAGCTAGTAAACCTAAAAGTTTTCTTCAAATTGCAACGACCCTTTCGCATTCGGCGCAGCTGCTGTGGCAAGTTTTTTGTAGTTTTGCTTCGCAAAACAAATATGCAACGCCAATCCGATATGCTTCAGGGTGTTGCGAATTTTCCGAAAACTTTTCTGATTTGCTTGTTTAGGGAGCCCGAATTTTTGCGACGGGCACGGTTAAGTTAGCTTAAGTTATTGAGCCTGATTGAAATCACAGGTGCCAGCAAAAATGAGCGGTTGTCTGAGCAAGCAAATCCTTTAAAGTCAATTTCAAAATAATGCTGCTTTATTGCAAATGACAACGAATTACGTAACCCTTACCGCAATGACAAGGAAGTAATTAGGACGATAAATTCAAACCAATAATACCGATCACGATAAGTAACATGCAACTTAATTTGAGTAAATTTGCAGTCTCATTAAAATAGAAAAATCCTGCACAAACAATTCCAACTGTACCAAGTCCACTCCAAAGTGCATAAGCAAGACCGATGTCAATTTTTTTAAATGCAAATGTTGCACAAATAAAACTTAATATGAATAGAAAAATTGTCCCAAACGAAAATTCTGATTTAGTAAATCCTTCTGATAATTTCAATTGAACCATTGCAAGTACTTCTAGTACAATTGCAGAAAAAAGCAATAACCATGCCATATAAACTCCTATATATTGTTTAAAACTAATGTAAAACGGAAGCATTGCTTCTTGATATACAGAAACGCTAACTAAATTTTTCTAGCTCGATGGCTTTGTTAATAGTAAATTCTTTAACCATAACGGTTTTAATGTGATATTTGTATTATTCCCAATTTTCAACTCTTTTTAACATGTCAGAGGTCGTTTTTTGTATAGATTAAATAATTTATATTCTAGCCCTCTGTGAGGTGCTAAGCACCGATTGACTGTTAATCGAGCGTTAAGAAAATACAAAGTATTTTTAGTGGTAATGTTTCCCTAACTGGTTAAAATTTAGCTAATATAACCTAGTCTATTTAGTTGACCCTAACTTTTACAGAGAAAACCATTGAAAGATATTAAAAATTTTGAAATTTCCTATAAGCGTGTTTTATATTTGGCTTGGCCTATAGTTCTTGCCAATATTTCTATACCTTTAATTGGTGCTACTAACGTCGCTGTTATGGGTCGCCTTGAAAGCCCAATTTATATAGGTGCTGTTGCTCTTGGTGTTTTAGTCTTGCAATGTATTTATTGGAGTTTTGCTTTTTTAAAAAAAGGCACTACTGGAGTTACTTCACAAGCTTTTGGTAATCAAGATCACGTTGGTATATTTTCAGCCTTAATAAGATCTTTGATTATTGCTTCAGTATTAGGATTGATAGTAACCCTTTTGCAGCAACCTATTGAATATATTGCTTTTCAAGTTATCGATGGCAGTGCTGAAGTGGAAGAGTTAGCTAAAGTTTATTTTAGAATAAGAATTTGGGGATCGATTGCTACGATGTCAAATTATGTTTTTCTGGGTTGGTTTTATGGTATTCAGAAACCTAAGCTAGCACTGGTTCTTAGGATCCTCATGAATATGCTAAATATACCTTTAGCAATTTATTTGGGGCTTACTTTAAAAATGGGTGTCGCAGGAGTTGCCTGGGCAGCTTTTTATTCGCAACATTTTGTTTGTGTGATTAGTTATATCGCAGCATTTTTTATTTTAAGGGATCAAGTTAAAAATAAATCTGGATTCAAGTTTGATAAAGATTTCATGAAACAAATTTTTAGTAAAGTAAAACTTGCGCATCTATATACTATTAATTCTGATTTATTTTTTAGAACGGTGCTAGTGTTTTTTGCTTTTTCTTGGTTTACTTCAAAGGGTGCATCAAATAGTGATTTGATATTGGCAACAAATTCTGTTCTAATAAATCTTTTTTGGTTTATTAGCTATGCTTTAGATGGTTTCTCTAATGCCGCTGAAACCTTAGTTGGACAGGCTATTGGAGCAAATAGGCAGAATATGTATGATAAAGCACTTAGGGTTACAACGCATATGTCAATTGTATTTGCCTTTATCTGTGTTTTAATTTTTGTGATTTGGGGTGAATACTTTATCACAACATTAACGAAGTTAGATACTATTCAAGACTTAGCTAAACAATATTTACCTTGGGTCATTTTTATTCCGCTTGTGGGTGTAGCTTGTTTTGAGCTTGATGGTATCTTTTTTGGTGCAACTCAAACTCGTATTATGAGAGATATGATGTTTGTAAGTTTCATTGTTTATTCTATTGCAGTCTACTTTCTTCCTAAGTACCTTGGTAATCATGGACTATGGCTAGCATTGTATATTTTCCTGATTGTAAGAGCAATAACGTTACTCATACATTTGCCAAAAATTAAAAATAAGTTTAACTCAAGTCAATAGACTTTTAAAAAACTACTCTGCTTTTATTGGTTGAATTTCTTGGATTTTGATTTCTCTTAACTCTTCATAGACTTTCAATTGGTCGTTATAGCGAATGACGAAACCCGGTCTTGGGGCTGGAACCATTTGTATGGTAGCGATAGGGTCTTTTTCTATAGAAGGTGGTTCTTTTGAAATTGGTTTAATTGGATCTAGTTGGCTTGTTTGATTAGAGTTGTTTGTGAAAATTGTATTTTTGTTTGAGTCAGAATTTGTTTGCTGCTTGGAAGAATATACATGTGTTTGGTTTTCTTTGAAAATGACTTCTTCAGTGCTTGGAAGTGTAGGAGTTTGAGGTTCTTTTACAGTGGGCAGTTCTTGATTTTGTATTTGTTGTGGGTTTTTGTTACTAAGTTTTTTTAATAAGAAAAAACTCTCTTGAAGTAGCCCTGGTCCACTATTAATAAGGGTTTGTGTATCAAAGCTTCTCGGAATGCGATTAATTATCCCCGTGACACTAGCTCTGCTATCATCATATTGAGCTTGAGGGTTAGTTTGTGGTACATGTAGTTGTTGATTACTGGCCTTTGTGTTTAAAGCAGTTATAGTTAAGCAACCAACTAAAAATATGTATTCTCTTTTCATTTTTCCAAGTTTAGTTATTATAGCTAATGGGCGTGTCGCCAAACTTAATCTCATGTTTTTGTTAAATCCAAAGTGCATAATAGGTTTGGCGAAAATCCCGCCCCTATTGATAAATCCCACTTCTACAATAAATCTCTTGAATTAATTGCTGTAAACTTTCATTATGGTTGATTTGAAATCTGGATCTATTGAAGATAAATTCAAAATTTGGGTGGATGAATTTTTGCATGTTCCAGTCGCTTTTAATGCTAAATCTGCTCAAGAAATAATTAAGGCAGATATATTGGAATCAAAGCAAATTTTCAATAGAGAACTTCCGAAAAGAAAAGCTACTGAGTCTATGATGAGTCTTAATACCAAAGATGGTCTAGAACTTAAATATTGGTATGTTCAAAAAGCAGGAAATTTGAAAGTGAAAATCCTAGTCCATGGTTCAGGGTCAAATTTTGCTAAGGCAGAACGTGCTGTGAGGCTTTTGGATCATGGTTTTAATGTTGCGATGATTAGTTACCGTGGTCATTCTGGTAACCCTGGAAAAGCTTGTCAAAAGAAAATAATTTCTGATGTTAAAGAGACCATTCAAGATGTAATGAACATGGGCTTTAAGATGGAGGATGTGTATTTAGAAGGAAGTTCACTTGGTACTGCTTGTCTCGCACATGCTTTAAGTAGAATTTATCAAATCTCTAGTCCGCATGATCAATTTGCAAGTTTGATTTTAAAAGCTGCTCCATTAAATCTTGTTGAGAAGGATAAAGATACTCTAGAGAGTTTGAAAGCACATGGTCTTGATTATGAGAAAGTTCTACCATTACTAAAGAAGCTTTGGAATCAAGAAGAAGCTTATGTGACAATCCGTGCAAAAGAAATTGTTCTTGTGCATGGAGCTTGTGATGATCTAGTGCCTGTTGAGCATCCCTCTAAAATTAAAATTTTGCTTGAAAGAAAAAATTCAAATGTGGTTTTAAGAATCATTGAGGGTGAGGGTCATATGCTTTCACTAAATCAATATGAGATTTATTAAAGAGACCACTGCATAACTCCATCTTCTGCGTTATACTCGCGCTCAAAATGCTCATTTACAAACAGTAAACTGCGCTTTTTTGCGCTCGCAAGCCTTGAATCTGAAGTTATGCAACGGTTTCTTAAAGTTGCTTCGAGATTGATAGTATTAGAACTTCTTTTGCCTCTATTGCATAAGTAATTTCTACTCTATCTTGACTAGCGCTTACCTTGGATTTATTAGCACTGAAGGCTTGGGCTTCAATAGGAATTTCTTTTACTTGATTTTGAGGAGCTGTGACTTGAAGCAGAAAACCTTTATTAGTATCTTCTTTAAGATTAATAAATTCACCTGTCACATTTCTGTCATCTGAGCTTTGAGCATGTGGGTAATTGTTAATAGCAGTAAAGGATATATTTATTTTTGAACCTTTGTTAATACCAAGTTTTTTGAACTTTCTTTTGAACTTTCTTTTGAACTTCCCTCACTATGTGTTGCTTGAGCAAGAGTCCTAGATGCTGAGCTCGAACTTGTTTGAGTAGTGCTATTTATTGGTGTGCTAATAAAAAAATCCTTTTTATAATAATAATTTTTGCAAAATGAAAGTCTACTTGTCCTAAGTTGTTTGTAGCTGTTCTTTAACTCTTCTTTTTGTCATCCATTGAGAAGTCATAATGGCGCTAAATATCATAAAAGTATGTAAAGCTAAGCCTTGATAGACTGTTGTTGCATGGTGATCAAAAGCATCTTTGCGTAATTCAGGTTCTTTTGTGTTTTCTAGTTTTTTGTTGATCTCATAGTATTTTTGGGCTTCAGGGAAAAAGTGTTTTAGTAGTCCAATAAAACCTTTTTCTCTTGGATTTGGACGATTAACAAGCAAGCTTGGCTCAGTACCATGTTTGACTTGCATTTGTTTATCTTTAAATGCTGCAATTGGTCCGTTAGTAATTTTTTGTCCAAGCCACCATAGAGGTATCATAGATACGGCTTTTGAAAGTTTTTCGAGAAGTTCATTTTTACCTTGTGCTGTTAGAAAAACACTAGACCATTTTGGAATAACCATAAACGAGAACATCATACCTAGTCTTGGATATAAGCCATGAGTCATATCGAACTGATGATCTAAGAAAGATAGCCATTTACTTGATTTGACTTTCTCTCTGTCACGAGTTGCATTGATAACAAGTTTATTTATAATAGGTGAAATAGTCATACCAACAGCAGCTCCAAACCACTCTTTGATTCCTATGTCTTTGCTATCACCAATTTTCTTTTGTTCATCTTTGTTAGCGAACTTGAAGTTCCGGTAAAGCTATCTTGACCTAAAATATATTTTCTAAAGAGTCTCATGCTAATCCCAAAGCTACCCCAAAGACCGCCTTCAACAATACTTTCTCCAAGTTGCACAGCTTCTTTTAGTTTAAGTAGCTTTTCTCTATGTTTATTTGTATGGGTCTGATCAAAACCATGCTCTGACTTGAATTTATGGCAATAATCCTTAATATCTTCACACTCTTGATCAAGACTCTTGGCTTTATTTTCTTTGCCTAGTTCACGATATAAATCTCCAATATGTTTTTTGTCGTCTACTTCTTCATTGCGAATTCTGTTTATAGCTTTTATAAAACTCTCATTATCATGAAGCTCTGATCTGTGAAAAAGTAGATGATGTTTTATTTCTTTTTGGTCTAATTCTGGTAGTACTGTTTTACCAATTATTTTTGATACAAGACTTGTAAGCTTTGGAGCAGCTATTACCATGATGAAACTTTCAGCTGCTTCGACACTTTGTTCTATGAAACTATAAATATTTCTCATTCCACCGATCACAGTTGGAATATCAGCTCCAATTAAATCCATAACTCCTCTATAGGTTGAAGCTCGTGAATCAAAAATCTTTGCCCAAATTTTTGCTGTACGTTTTAATTTCTCAAAGCCTTTTAGTTCACTGAGTTTTTTTGTTTTTCTTGAGGCTTAGTCTCAAACAATTCTAAAACTCTATTGGTAGTAAAGTTTTTTCTTGATCTTTAGGCGCGTTTCTTTCTAAAGCAAAATTTTCTTGCTCTAGATTTAGATTGGGATTTTGGCTTTGTATTTGCATGCGCAAATTGATGCTCTTTATGCAAGAGCTTCTAGCCTTGGTTTACCACCAGCGGACTAATTGTATTAATACGTATAAAAAATTTCTATGTATAATAACCCATATATTATCTTGATGTGGTATTATTTTAGTTTGTGAGTAGTTTATCTATTACAGCAGATAGCTCAAAAGCTTCAGGAAGAAGGGTGCAAAATCCCTTTGGTCTGGATAAGGCTGGAATGATCTACTACTATCCTCCACTTATTCCTTCAAATCCGAAGAGAACTAAAAGAACTGGAAGCCATTTTGAAATTATTGGTGATGAAGGAAGGGTTCTTGGAGTTGTACCTTGTGATAAAGCTGCAAAGAAAGTGTTAAGAGAATTAGCTTTAAGAAAGGGTCTTAAAAGTATTTCACTTCCGGAAATAAGTTTCAAACTTAATCAAGTAGCTTTTTTAGGTAAAAGAAAATTAGTCCTGGTTGATGCTGGAAAGCGTGGTGACAGTATTTATGGAAAAGACGTGGCAAATGGACTTCAAGTACTATCAAAAGTTGCTCGAGATCAAGGTTTTGCTGTTGAAATTTTTCACCTTAATAGTGACTCTGTTCAATCAATTATCGATAAGATTAAGCCTGGAGATATAGTTGGTTTGTCTTCTACTTCTCCTGGGCATGAACATGCGATGAGTTTTATCAATAAATTAAAAGCCTTGAAAAGTAAAGTTTTAATTGTAAAAGGTGGTAAGCATGAATCCTTTGCTGGAGCTGATTTGCAGTCAAAATCAAACTACCCAGTTGATATATCTTTTTTAGGTGATGCTGATCAAACTTTACCAATGTTACTAGATTTATTTAAGAAAGCTAATTCACTTGATCTTTTAGAAATTCAGCAAGCTTTAGAGAAAATACCTGGTATTGCTTATGCTGGTAGAAAAAATCTAGCTTCTGAAGTAAGAGCACTGGGAAAGAATATGGTTTTGCCTGAGTTTGTCGATTATAGAGTTTCAACACCATTCTCGAATTTTAGAAATCCAGATCCAGATCATCAAATGCTTAGAATTATGGATATGAGAGGCTGTCCAGAAGCTTGTACTTTTTGTTCGATTTCATCACTAGCAACAAGAATGAAGCCTGAGGATCTAGTTTCACATATTAAAGAGCAAATAGATGCTGGTTATCAAGCAAATCCACCCGTGAAAATTGCTTATATTATGTTTGAAGATGGTACTTTTGCTACAAGTCCTAAGCAAAATAGACGAATTAGTTTTGATGGTCAGAAGTATGATACAAATTCTTGGCTAAAAAGTTTTTCAGAGCAAATGATTAGTCTAAATAAAGAGCTGAAAGCTAATTACGGTCATGCTTTGAAGTTTGGTATTCAAACAAGATCAGATTCATTTGAAGAAAATCTTGATTTGCTTTCTTGGCTTAAAGATGCTGGACTAGAGTCAGTTTATTTAGGTGTTGAGACCTTATCTAGTGACCCAAAAGATTTACAAAGATTAGGAAAAAGAACATTTAGGTCTACTAATTTAGATGCAATAAATAAATGCCATAAGGCTGGAGTAAATGTTACAGCTTCCGTAATGTGTGAACTAGGAAGAGAAGAAAAAGCAATTAAGACAATAGAGGAGTTAATGAAGCTTGGGGTAAATGAGATATTTACTGAATTTAGAAAAGTCTATCCGGATACGGCTGATGCTAGTAGAGTGATTGATCATAATGGTAAACCGGTTTCGGCTAGAGAAATTTCACGTAGATATAGTACAGGTGAGCTTCATTATGGATTACCAGGAAAGGAAGACGCAATGAACTTGATTGTGCAAGCCGTTGACCCCTCTGATCCATATTCAAAATTACAAGTTGTTGATATTAATGAACTCAAAGAAAGTTCTGCTCGTTATTATGCAAGCTTAGCTAAGCTTCCTCAGGAGCTAGGATATAAGACCGATGCTTATGGACATTATTTGAAGATTTAGTAGTATGTCGAGTTTACCAACGCTAACTTTTAAAGACCAAGTTTATCAGCTACCAGCTAGAGATAGTTTATTAGATGTTGCTGCTGCTGGTCAAAAAGATTTAAGACCAGCAAAACAAGTTTCAGAATTAATGAGAAATTATGCCTTGGCACTTCCAACTTTTGTTGAAAAACTTGCACAGCAAGATCTTAATAGAGGTGCTCATGAAAAAAAAGAAAGTAGTTCTTATCGAAAATTTTTTGAGGATGATGTACTTGAAGTTTATTATCAAATTCATGCACAAAATTCTGAAGAATTTAAATACACTCTTGCTGCATCAAATAAATTAAATGGTGCATGGGAGCGTTTTACTAGTATTAATTCTTCTAATGGTGATTTACAATCTGCTGATTGGAATATTAATGGTAATCTATTTGAGCAACTGCAACTGCAAAAAGACAGAGATTCTGATTTCCAAGCTAAGTTTATTGATCCTGGAGCTCAAGATATTGGTAGGATTTCAACAAAATATCTTTTTAATGATCATAAAAATGGTACTTTGAGATTACATAATGTCATGGTAAGTCAAGCTAATAGGCTCATTGAGCTACATCGAAGATATGGTATCAATGGAACAGGTGTAAGAATTGGTAAATGGCTTTTTATGTCTCGTAAAATGGATAAGTTAGGCTATGCACGTGAATATATTCTTACGAAAAGATCAGAAGATAAATATGATGATGATAGTAGAGCGGCTTTTGTTGTTAAAACTAACTCTTTTGGTAATATTCAAGAAATTATGCAGGTAAGCTCAAGAGCTGGTCAAAGTTATAAATTATATCGAGGTGATAACTGTGCTGAAATAGATCAAGAAGCTCAGTTGAGAATAATTGATAAACAACAACAATCTAAAGTAGCTCAAGACATAATCTTATTACTAGGTGATCCAAATGTCCCAGGAGATAACGGTTTACAATCTTTATTTAGCGGTACTGATGAAGGAAGGAAACTGTGTGAGGCTGCAGCAGCTAGACTCGATAAAGCATTTTTAGATTCTGAAACTGTGCATAAAATTAAGCTTGAAAAACCAGGTTTTGATATTAAGCTTGCTGGTGAAAATTTATTAAGTGAGCAAAATGTTTCTAGGCTTCGAGAAGAGCTCGGTATTTTAATAAATAAAGAAACCCATGATAAATATAAGCTCGATCCAAACTTAGTTAAGTATGCCAAGCTAGAAAAAAACCAAGTAAGCTTGGCTTTCTATGATTCTGATTATGGTCCTGGCTTTAAGAAAACTAAAGTATTTGATGATGATGGTAAGCAAGTTTTATTCCATGCCTATGGTCCTTCTAGACTTAGAGATTTATCAAACCCGAATAATAGAGTCCTTCCCGAGACAGAACTAGAGGAATTTTTAAAAAAATTAGGATTGAAGCTTACGAGTGATGGGCAAGATAAAGCTATTTTACGTTGGCATTTGATGCGTCCAGAAAATATAAAAGCATTAGCTGAAATTGGTTATATCTTAGATCCACAGACTGAAACTGTTCATCTACTTTCTCCAGCAGGAAAGCCTTTGCTGAGAAAAACCAAAATTGCATCTTTGGTTAATCATTCTACTAAAAGAAGTTTGTTTAGCTATCCTGCCAATATGTTTATTGGAAAATTCAAAAAAGCTACTCCTGGGGTTTATGATTCTGATACGAACTTGTTGTCCATCCCTCGAGATTTTAATAAATTGTTAGAGTATATTGGATTCAAGATAGGAAGTCCTATTGAGACAGAAGCTTATGTCCAAGTTGAATTAAATAGTACTAGTGATAGAAAAGAAACAATGGAGAGTATTATAGGACAACGTAGAGAGCAAATGAAAAATTATTATGTTAGAGATTTATCTTTTAGTTTAGCTTTGGTCGAGTTAAAAGATAGAGGCTATAGTAATTTTGGGATTGTTGAAAGTGTCGATGCTAAACCTATGTTTATTAGTGCACTTAAAGATGGACAGAATTATTTGATAAGAATTTCTACACAGAACTCGAATATGAAAAAACAAATAGAGCCTTTGATGCAAACAGTTGAATGTGGTCAAGTTCCAGCTATTTTAAAGCTTCATAAAATGGATCAGGAAAAGCGTTTGCGTGGTGAAGTTGTTTTTGAAATATTAGAGAATGAAAAAGTTTAGGTACTCCAGCTTCGCTCTCACCCAAGGTGAAATATGTCATAGAGAGCCTTTGAAAAAGGTGCCCATCCATTTCTCAAATCAGTTAGATATTTAAGCTTCGATAGCAAGCGCAAAAAATATTATGAATATTTTTTGCTGACTCCCGACCAAAAACCCTAGGTTTTAGGCTAGAAGGTTTGATGTCTTAGTGCAGACTAATCAAAAAGAAAAGGAGGTCAGTTGACCCGCACCTTTCACTATCATTTTTTCAGTATAATAAAACAAGCTTTAAGGTAATTAAAAACCCTAAAGTTTAACTATAGAGTTTTATCTAGGATTATCAATTGGTTTAATTTTTCAGCTACGATAGCATCCGAAGGTTTGATGTCTCACTGCATCCCTACAAAAACAAAGAGACCCATATGGGTCTCTTTGTTTTTATAAATGGTGCGCACTGAAAGACTCGAACTTCCGACCGCCTCGGTGTAAACGAGATGCTCTACCAACTGAGCTAAGTGCGCGGGTATGACTTTTGAGCGTAAAGCCCTCAGACAGGTTAGAATAATAACACTCTATGAGATATTGCAAAATAGCTCTAACGAACTCTTTACAAACTTTTAGTGATCGTCACAGTGGCACTAATAGTACAGCTAACTATGGTCTTCTTTCTTATAGTATTCCTGAGGAAATATGCGAGGAAATCGCTGTGGGTTCAATGGTTTTGGTGCCATTTCGTAACCATAAAGAAAATGGTCTTGTAATAGATATATACAAATCATCACCAGAAGAGCACGATTTTAAAGTTAGAGACATTCTAGAACCAATATTTTCAGAAGAGTTTGTTTCAAAAGAATTGGTGGAGCTAATTAAATTTACTGCTGAATATTATGCATGTTCATATTCGGAAGTTTGCAACGCTGTTTTTCCAAAAAGTATTTTTAAGAAGCCTGATAAAACAATTAGACTTTTGAATTTGAAAATCCAAGAAGATAATCTAGTCCTAAATACTTTATTACAAGCGAGAAAAAATCAAACAAAATGGCAAAGACTTAAAACATTAACCGGACTTTCAGAATCAGAATTAAAAAAGGAGATAACTAAGCTTAAAAAAAGAAATCTTATAGCAATCGAATATTCTAAATCCACAAGCCGCAAATCAAAGACGTGCAACCCAATGCATGATTTATCTGTTGAAAAAGAGATAAGTGATTTTAAATTTACTCAAGAGCAAGAAGCTGTTATAAAAGAATTTGCAAGATACGAAGGTTCTCATAAGTTTATGCTTCATGGTGTTACTGGAAGCGGTAAAACAGAAGTTTATATGCATGAGATGGAAAAGGTCTTAAAATCAGGAAAAAGTTGTATTTTTCTTGTGCCTGAAATAGCGCTTGCTCCCCAGCTTTCAGAAAGATTAGCTAAAAAATTTGGCGAAGATAAGCTTTTTATTTGGCATAGTGCACTTGCACAAAGCGAAAAGAAATTTACTTTCACGGCACTGCTTGATGATGAACCCAAGATTATTATTGGGGCAAGGTCAGCAATTTTCACTCCAGTAAAAAATTTAGGACTAATAATCTTAGATGAAGAGCACGAAAATTCTTATAAACAAGAAGAACCAAATCCTCGCTATCATACACATAACGTAGCAATTAAAAGAGCTGAGCTGAATAATTGTCTGATTATTTTTGGTTCAGCTACGCCAAGCGTTGAACTTTATTATAAAGCAAGGTCAGATGACTTTAAAGACTATCATTTGCTTGAGCTCGAGAAGCGTGTCTTTGACACTCTTTTACCGGAAGTCAAAATTATTGATATGCGTGATGAATTTAATAGTGCCAATAAAAGTGTCTTTGCGAGAGCCTTGAAAGCTAATATAGAAGAAGCACTTAGATTGAAAGAGAAAGTTATTCTGTTCTTAAATAAGAGGGGAACAGCAAGTCATGTTTTTTGCCGTAATTGTGGTTTTGTTTATAATTGTTCAAACTGTGAATCAAAGACTGTCTATCATCAAGACAAAAAAAAATTAATTTGTCATTATTGTGGCTATAATGAATCTCATCCTACTGATTGCCCTAATTGTAATGCAGCAACTATAAAATTTTTTGGTTTAGGTACTCAAAAACTTGAAGAGGAGACTATAAAAGCTTTCCCCGAAGCGAAAGTAGCTCGTCTTGATAGTGATAATGCCAGAGTTGATAATAATTATTTGAAAGTTTGGAGAGATTTTAAAGATGGAAACATCGATATATTAATTGGTACTCAGATGATTGCAAAAGGTTTGGATTTGGCGAATCTCAACTTAGTTGGTGTGATTTCTGCAGATACTAATCTCTCTCAACTTGATTACAAAGCTGATGAAAGAGCTTTTCAGCTATTAACACAAGTTGCAGGTAGAGCGGGAAGAAGGCAAAAGCAGGGTCAGGTTGTTTTTCAAAGTTATCAACCGGAAAATGAAACATTGCTTTTTGCTCAAAAGCATGATTACAACGCTTTTTATGAAAAAGAAATTTTAATAAGGCAAGAACTTAAGTACCCACCCTTTGCAACCATGATTCGCATAAGATCTGTAGATGAGAGTGAACTCGCAGCTATAGAAACTATTAATAATTTACATCGAGAAATTTTTAAGATCTTAGATCAGTTTGGTATTGATGTTGGAGTAATTAATCAAGTAGATAAAGAAAAAACAAATCTTTTGAAAATGATGTACAGCAAAAAAGTATCAATCATGGGTCCTTGTCCTAGTTTGATTTCTAGGATGAATAATAAATTTCGTTATCATATTGTCTTGAAAGTTAGTCAATCAAGTGATTCTGAAGAATTTATCAAAGCAATAAAATTGATGTTTATGAATTTAGATAAACAAAAAGCATCTATAACAATAGATATTGATAATGTTTCTTTGTATTAGGTTTATTAGAGGCTAGCTGCTATTAAACGTATTGAGAAGTATGCTCTTTTAGTAAAGACAACATGTCTTGATCTATGCTTACCATTTCAATTCCTGATTTCATCATTGATTCTTTAACGCTTTCTGTTTCGAGAGTTTTGTGAATATCAGTAACTGGTTTATCTTTCATTTCTTGTAGGATTCTTCCTACTTCAATAAACACATTTTCTTTCCTTGCTTTTTCTGTATATACGTTGTGTTGATTGGCAACGATATCTACAACATATTCAGGAATCTTGAAATCCTTTAAAAGCAAAGCAGACATTTCAAGGGAATTGTAACCAAACTCTTTTTCTTGAGCGGCAAGCCTATCTTCATAATCAACAAGTTTATTTAGATCTCTATAAATCTTTGGATAGAAATAGCTTAATAAGAAGGCTCCATAGTTTTGAAAAAGTGCAGCCATGTAAACAGCATCACATAAATGATAATCAAACCTATTTTTTCTCGCTAAGTGATCTGCAGCGACAGCAGTAAAAACACTCTCGTACCAAATTTTTGGATCATCAATTACGCTTTTTGCTGCCGTAAATAATGCAACTCTTTTTATGTGTGAGAAACCTAATGTATCTACTATTTCATGAATTGTTGCAAATTTTTTGAATGCACCAATTGCAGCAGAATTAGCTTGTTTGAAACATTCAGCAAGTAGTATTTCATCTACTTTCAATAATTCAACAATCTGATTTCTAGAAGTTTTAGGATCCTCTATAATACTTATTAGTTGAGTTGCGGCCGTTGATACAGCAGGTAATCTGCTAGCTAGTTCGAATATTTCATTTTTAGTTAGTCTTGGCATTTTCTTTTTACCTCTGTGTAGACTCCATGCCCTTTATACCAAAAGCTTATATAATCTTTCTAACCTAGGCTAAATGATTTATCAGCTAAAACTCTCAGTGAGCTATTATACTAATGCCTTTTTTATTAGCTAATTCAATAGCTTTTTCTTGATCAACAAAGAAAGTCTCGTTAGCTTCAAAACTTAAAAAACTGCCTTTTGGCATAGCTTTAATAGTTTCTAAGCCCACAGTGGGTATGTCAAAACGTTTATCTTGGTTTGGTTTACTTACTTTTGAGACATAGATTTTTTTATTTTTATCAAAAATACTAATTAATTTCTTTGATCTTTTAATACATTCATTTGTGCCCTCAATTGCTTCAACCGCAATTACTGACTTGTTTCTGGTGATTACGGTTTGTCCTATATCTAAGCTTGCGTTTGCTTTTGCCATTCTTAATCCATATTCAATTTCCACTAAATCTTCAGGGCTTGGCTTAATTAGCGTGAAAATTTGTTTTCCTGGAAACAAATGTTTTATATATAAGCTTTGATCTATGATCTTACCTCCGTAAGTCTTTTCAATTTTGTCAGCAACTTTAAGATGTAATGAGTCATCACTTAAATCTCCCAGGCTCCAGATCTCATCTAAAAACTCTTTATTTAATTTATGTAGATTCTTGAAGAAGCTAGATTTTGGAATTTTACCTATGAAAGTTAATTCTTTGATACCTCTCTCAAGCGCTTTGTCGATCATTTGTTGAATTTCAAATACTGCAAATTGGTAAACCTCAATGCCCATCTCTTTTAGCTCGTGAGTGTTGGTTTTGTCAAAACTAAAAACAATTACTTCTCTTCCTTGGTCTCTGGCGTACTTTACAAGTTCAATTGCAACTGAGCCAAAGCCGGCTATTAATAATAATTTCTTTTTTGTTATAGTTGATGTCATTAAATTAAACTTTCAGCTTTTATTGCTAGGTTAGTTTCTGTGATTGAAAACCATTTTAAAATAGTTTCTCCAATGTCCGCAAAACTTTCTCTGGTGCCTAGATCACGTGCTTCAATCCTATTATTGTAAAGAATAATTGGAACATGTTCTCTTGTGTGATCTGTACCAACGGCAGTAGGATCACAACCATGATCTGCTGAAATCATCATTAGATCATTTTCGTTAAGAGTGTTTAGTATTTCTGGAATTCTTTCATCAATTGCTTCAAGTGCTTTTGCAAAGCCTTCTGGATCTCTTCTGTGTCCGTAATTTGAATCTGTTTCAACAAGATTTATGAATATAACTTCGTTTTTGTCAACTTTGTTTTCTTTTAAAACATGAATTAATTTTTCAATACCATCCTTATTATTTTTGGTATGAATGTTTTCTGAAATACCGACACCAGCAAAAATATCTTCTATTTTTCCAAGACCAAGAACGTGACCATTGTTCTCTAGAACTGCATCAAGGGCTGATTTACCGTGAGGTAAAACAGAGTAATCATGTCTTTTATCACCAACTCTTACATATTTCATGTCAGCAGCTTTTATCTCTTTGTCATTGCGAGGCGAAGACGAAGCAATCCAGTTTGGATTTAATTTATATGGTCTTGCAATAATTCTTGCAACTTCATGTTTCCCTCTCATAATCTCTCTTGCTATTTGGCACCATTGGTATTGAGTTTCAAGTGGGATTACATCAATATCGCAAGCTATTTGCATTACAGAGTCAGCACTAGTATAAATAATCGGTTTTTTAGTTGCTCTATGTTCATCACCGAATTCATTAATTACTGTTGTGCCACTAGCAGGTGCATTGCAAAGTATTCCTGAGGCTCCAGTTTGTTCTAAAAACATAGTAATAATTTCAGCAGGAAAACCATTTGGGTAGTATGGGAATGGATTTTGTGCTTCAATTCCAACCATTTCCCAGTGACCAGTAATGGTGTCTTTTGCTTTGTTAAGTTCGGACATTTTGCCCCATGAGGCTATTGGTTTTTCAATTGCCTCAAAGCCAGGATAAGTATCTATATTTGCTAGCCCTAATTTTTGTAGATTTGGTAATTTGATACCACCCATATTCTTATGTGCATACTCACAAGTACTTTTTAGGGTATTAGATTCTTGAATTTCGTCGAAATCTTTAAAGTCAGGAATTGATCCAACACCACAGGCGTCAATGATTATTAGAATGGCTCTTTTTTTTGTTCTTTTGTCCATTGTTAATTAGTATAGCAGTATTGTTTTGCTAAGAATTTATGAAATCTAGAACTAGTAACATTGATAATTAATGCTGTTTTGGTAATATTAATTTCTGCATTAATTTATAGTTAGTGCTAGAAACTTGAAAATTGAATAACAGCGCCTCTAATACAAAGAATTTTTTAATCTGTATTTGAGAGCGCAAAAAAGACCCTCTGGTCTTTTTTGCTAGGGTCTTTAGCTCGGTTGGCTGCGAGTAGCGAAGCTACGAGATAAAAACAAGTGCACGAAAGTGTGCGATCTTAACCAACTGAGGCTAAGAGAAAATAAAATAGAATAGTTAGGGTCTTTAGCTCAGTTGGCTTCGAGTAGCGAAGCTACGAGATAAAAACAAGTGCACGAAAGTGTGCGCTCTTAAC
>CAIYXB010000146.1 GCA_903930015.1 uncultured bacterium
AAAATAACCCAATCTATAGGAAACCAGAAAAGTTTTCTTCAAATTCCAATAACCCTTTCGCATTCGGCGCAGCTGCTGTGGCGTTGAGAATTTTCAAAAAATTTACTAACAGTCCTTATCAAGATATAACCGATACTACTTGATGGAATTATCTAATCTAGCTAAAGTCTCAGTTTTACCAAGTAAATTCATAATCACACCAAGATCAGGGCCACCAGACCTTGAGCTTAAAGCAATTCTTATTGGAAAAAACAATTTCTTACCAGAAAGACTCATCTCTTCACCTATTTTATTAATTTCTTCTTTTAAAGCCGATGCATTATTAAAATCATATTTATCAGATTTTATATTGCTCACTAGATTCTTGAGTAGATCCTGACCTTCATCAACAAATTTTTGCAAATTCTCAGGAATAGTAATTCTTTCGAAGAAATAATTTACTTCATTATCAATATCTGAGAACTTATCCAAATTTCCTCTAACCGCTTCAATCAATAAAGCAATTTGATCTTGTGAGAATTTAGAATTAAGATCAAAACTCAAATACTTAAGACAAGCATCCAAAACCTCTTGGGCACTGAGTTTTGCAATATACTCACGATTAAACCAATTTAACTTTTGAATATCATAGATAGCTGGACTTTTTGAAATTCCTTTATGATCAAAGCTGGCAAAAGCTTCTGACAAAGAATAAATTTCTCTTTGAGAATCCACTTGATCTGTGTAACTCGTTGCAACAAGGTAATTAACTAGTGCCTCAGGTAAATAACCTTCGTTTTTATATTTATCAACACCAGCGATGTCACCATGCTTACGCTTAGAAAGTTTTTGCTTGTCTTTTGTAAAAATCAAAGGCAAATGTCCAAATTCAGGAATATTAAAAGAGCATGCTTCACAGATAGCGATTTGTTTTGCTGTGTTTGTCAAATGATCCTCACCACGAATCACATGAGTAACTTTCATATCATTATCATCAGCAACAACAGCAAAATTATAAAGAACTTGTCCGTTGAATTTCTGTATAATGGGGTCTCCACCAAGATCCTTGGTATTAATAGACATTGAACCGCGAACCAGATCATCCCATTTGATATCTCGATCTAGACCAATATTAAGCCTAACAACATACTTTCTATTTTCAGCTTCAAAAGCAGATATTTGTTCTTGGCTATAATTTCTTCCACGATTATCGTAACCTTCAGGCTGTTTTGCTGCTCTTTGTGATTTACGCAATTCCTCAAGTTCATCAGTAGTTGCATGACATTTGTAAGCAATTTTCTTATCGAGAAGTAAATTTATGATCTCTTGATGGCGCGAATTTCGAGTAGATTGCCTCACCATACCATTTTCATGGTCGATAGCTTCAGGAGTATCCCAAGCAATACCAAGCCATTTAAAGCCAGCAATAATTTCTTCTTCAAATTCTTTTTTACTTCTTTCTCTGTCAGTATCTTCTAATCTAAAAAAGAACTTACCGTTTTTGTTTTTTGAAAAAAGCACATTATACAAAGCCGTTCTTACTGTTCCTAAATGTAAATTACCGGTTGGGCTTGGAGCTATTCTTGTAACGGTTGTCATAAGATGATTATAAACTAGATTTGTCACGAAATCGCCCATAGCTGCGTTATATACACTAAAAATGCTTACGCATTTTCATAACGCTAGACCTTAGTCCCTCGGCGCTTTGCGCCTCACCAAGGGCGAAAGTGATCTTAGGTATGGCGGTTATATACGACCTTGGGAATCATTTACGTTCAAGTAAAATCCTGTGGCTTGGGACTCGTAAGCCTTGCTCTGAACGATTTTGTAACAAATCTATAAAATTATGCAGCGGTCTCAATTTTTGCTTCTATTTCAATTTTCCTGAGAGTTTGAGTCTCTTTTGAGATAATTGTTGATCTTGCAAACTGCGAGCTTTCCTTGGGCGCATCCACACGGAAGTGACAGCCCCTTGATTCTTTTCTTTGTAGTGCTGACTTACAAAGAAGAATTGCAGTAGTTTTTTCTTTTATGTCTGATAATGATTCTAAATATTTCATAGCATTTTGAATAGATTTTTGCCTTCTTTCAACACCTAAGTTTTTATTTATCACTGATCGAATATCATCAACAATCTTTTTATGATTTTTCAAAGAACCATAATCTTGAGAGACATAGTAATCTGAACAATACTCATGTTCACAATCAAAATCAATTGGAGTCTCTCTTGCAAGCAAAATTTCTGACATAAACCGAGGCATTACAACACACTCAAGCAATGAGTTTGAAGCGAGTCTATTTGCACCATGTAAACCATTTGAAGCTGCTTCACCAATAACAAAAAGACCGTTAAGTGAGGTTTCTCCATAAAGATTTGACTTCACACCTCCAATAGAATAATGGGCAGCTGGCTTTACAGGCAACAAATCTATTTTTAAATCATAGCCATTGTCACGACAGTGCTTATAAATATTAGGGAACTTCTCTTCTAAATTTTCTACTTTAGTTGCATCAAGGTAAACAAAAGCATCTTCATTGTTCTTGAGTTCAATATTAATAATTTTTACAAGTACATCACGTGGAGCGAGTTCGGCGTCTTTGTGAAACTTATGAGCAAAAGGTTCTTTTTTTAGATTCAATAATTTTGCACCAGCTCCTCTTAGAGCTTCTGAAATTAAAAAATTATCCTTTGCAAAAACAGTTGGGTGGAATTGCACAAATTCTAAATTTTCAATCTTCGCGCCAGCGTCATACGCAAGTGCGATCGCATCACCAGTCAAAATATCTGGACAGGTATGATCTTTAAACAATGCTGCATAGCCACCACAAGCAAGCACTACACTAGTGGCAAAAACATCAAACTCTTGATTAGTGATAGTTATAAAGCTCGCTCCAATAATGGCTTTACTCGTAGAGTCTTTAATAAGACTCATAGCTTCGGTACCTTGAGAAATATGAACTTTATTTGTTCTTGAAACTTTATCAAGTAAGACCCTCATAATTTCTCGACCTGTTGCATCACCATTATGAAAAACTCTTTTTGCTGAGTGTGCCGCTTCAAGATTATTCTCAGAATCAAACTCAACACCGAGTTCAATTAATTCTTTTAATTCTTGCCAACCATTTTTTATAACTTGTTCAACAATTGTTTCATTGCAAAGTCCATTACCAGCTTTTAGAGTATCAGCGATGTGCCCGTGGATAGAGTCTGGGTCTTTATCTATATTAGAGACGGCAATACCACCTTGCGCGTATTTTGAAGAACCTTCAGTGACAGCCTCTTTTGAAGCTAAAAATACTGATTGACCTGCATTGGCAAGTAATCGAGCTAAATTCAAACCTGCGATTCCAGAACCAATTATTATAGTGTCGTAAATTTGTTTTACCATAATTAGCTTTAGTAGAGCACAACACAACTTAAACAATGAACACCGTAATTAAAACTAGTGCTTAAAATTCTATATTGGTCTGTCAAAAACCTGTTTTATTATAACTCATCAAGCCCTAGATATCTGATCTTGAATTCTTAAGGAATTTTGATAAAAAACCTGCAAATTTATCTTGAAATTCATCTTGAATAATTAATTCTGACTCGATAGGATGAATCAAATAGCCACATTCAAGCAAGATTGCTTTTGAAAAATAATTTTCACGAGTAACGTAAAGATTCTGCAAAATAGCACCATTGTTTTGCATTCCGAAGTCAGAAGCTAAAACTCTAGATAAATTTTCTGCAAGCTCTTTACTATGCTCATAATAATAATGAGCTGAAATACCCTGATGTTCTAATGGGTTCAAGTGATCTGGAATAGCATTATGATGAATCGAAAGGAATAAATCACAATTATTTACTTTAGCTATACTCACTCTATCTTCTAGGCTTAAGTCCTTGTCTGAATCACGAGTAAGCACCACTTCAAAACCCGAATCTTCTAGCCCAGATTTAATTTTAAGACAAAGCTTTAAATTTAAATCCTTTTCTTTAATCCCTCTTGGAGAGGAAGTTCCATTCTGAAAACCGCCATGGCCAGGGTCTAAACAGATTTTCAAAAAATTATTAGAGACAGAAGCACCATTGTATTTTTTAAATTCATAAATATTCGAGACGTCTTGAAAAGGTTCGCGAACAATTTCAACGCGCTCAGAAATTCCATCTATATTAATTTCAAAAATATTTAATCCAGGATTCAAATCATAGACTGGACAAAAATTTCCTGCGTATATTAAATCAACTCTAGCGTCATTAATCAAAAGAAAATCTTCAGCATGACCAATGAAAAAAATTGTCTCACTTGAGGTTTTATGGAATTTTGGTGGATAGATTAAGGTCAAAACCTTTGATTATCTTCTTTTAAAAGGACCCCAACTAGATGATTTATGAGCTGAGCTACCATCCGGTTTTTTAGCAAACCTAGAACTTATACTTTGCTTTAAAGTCATATGATTTTCTACTTTAGGTATTTCAACTGCTTCTTTTTCGTCATCAAAGAAAACTTGTGCTTTAGCTTCGGTTTTTGGCATCTCAGTATAATCTCTTAGACCTTGAGTTACAGGATTAATTTTTGACCTAAAATTGTCTTCTACTGAAACTTGCTTGATAAGCTGATTTAAAAGAGCATCTTTGTATTCTACTTCTCTTGTTCTAAGCTCTAGTTTCTCTTTCAATTCATCAATAAGCTTAGTTGTCTCACGACTAGTTCTTTTTTGAGTCTCATCTTCAACTTGTTTTTCTTGTTCAAACTGTTTGACTTTATATTTTTGCTCTAATAATTCAGACTTGATGTTGTTATAGCTTTGAATATTTTGATCATTTTGAGTTTGTACTTCTTTGAGTTTAGATTTTAATTTCTCTCTTTCTTCTTGAAGATTCGCAATTTGTTCTTGGAAATTATTTTTTGTGTGATCAGCTTCCTGTTTAAGTCTTTTAATATCAGACTCAGACATTCTTAGAGCTTCTTTAGTAGCTTCTAGATCTGCTTTTAATCTTTTGTTATCCTCTGTAAGAGTTTTTGATTCGATTTTCAAATCTTCATAAAGAGATTCAAGATGATGAGCTTTTACTTTGTACTCTTGACTTTCGTTTGCTTTATTTACGTAACCATCCATCAAAGCATTGAATTCAGCCGACACACCATTTTTTTGTCTATCAACTATTGAATTTAACTGTTGTTCAATTTTCTCTAGCTTATTTTCAAATGCGGGTTCACGCACAAGAGCATTGGTATTATTTAAAGAGATCTTTTTCTCTTGATATTCTTCATAAACATCATCAATTATTTGAGTGTTAGGCATTTTTTTCTTTATTTTCTCAGTTGACATAATAGGTTTGCTTACTAATTCTAACAATTTAAAAAGCCCCATAGTTAAAAAGAACTTCATAAGTGCCTAAACCTTTTATTAGGGCGTGGTTTCCGCCAAACTAAAATTAAGCCTTCATTATAAAAAACTAATGTGCGTAACGTTTGGCGACACGCCCTAAAGGATTGACGAAAATAGTGATTCAACCTAAAATTTATGTAATGACGGGTATCCCTGAGCATTCTGAAACAGATTTAACCGGTTTTGATGATTTATGGCAAACCGGCTATGAAGATGCACAAAAGTTTATAAGAGACAAAAAAGCTTTAAATTCTGATAAATTTCAAGAAGAAATGAACTTAGTCCAAAAAGAAGTTGAAGAAAAAAGCTTTGAAATACAAAAGCTAGAATGGCAATTAACAGAAAGAGAAAAAGAACTAAAACAACTCTACGACGAACTTCATAGAATTATGGAGCTTAATAAAAAGCTCGACCAACAATTAGAAGATTATGAAAAACTCTGCCAAAAACAACAAAACATGATGCAACTGATGGGCGGAGATTTAGGTACTGAGCCAATTTTACCTTTTTCGAAGAATCAAAGATAAGCGATTATAAAACAATTATTTAGGTATAATTTGAGCTTCTCTAATATGTTAATATTAGTACTCTTATGAAAGCAGATATTCATCCTGAAACAAACGTAATTAATGCATCATGCATCTGTGGTGCTGAATTTCAGATAGAAACAACTTTAGATTCACTAAGAGTTGAGATTTGCTCTAATTGCCACCCTTTCTATACTGGTACAAACAAAGTTGTAGACACGGCTGGTAGAATTGATAAATTCCAGAAAAAATACAACTCAAAAGCTAAAGCAGCTTAGTTATGAAGATTTTAATTTAATTAAAAAGACCTGGTTAGAAATAAGCTAGGTTTTTTTATGTCATTGCTGCAAGGGTCACATAATTCGTTGACAGTATAAGTGTGTAGTAAATCCAAAAGTTTTCTTCAAATTTCAACAACCCTTGCGCATTCGGCGCAGCTGCTGTGATGATGTTTTCGTTGTTTTGCTTCGCAAAACTTAAATGCTACATCAATCCGATATGCTCCAGGGTGTTGAAAATTTTCCGAAAACTTTTCT
>CAIYXB010000147.1 GCA_903930015.1 uncultured bacterium
AGAAGAATGGCTTTGAATTATCTTAGAAAAGAAAAAACACGTAAAGGTAGCATTAAGTCAAAACAACTTAAAGCAGCTTTAGATGAAAGCTATTTAGAAAAGATCCTTGATTTATGCTAGTGTTTCATGCGCTAGCCATGCACTAGGAGCAGGCTGGCTAGTGCTGGGTTTTGTTGATTTAATAGAGCAAGTACCATCAGAACATCCGTTATGATTATGCTGAGATAAATTTGCCGGAGGATCTGTTCTTAGTTTTTCGTCCTTGGGAACAGCATGGTGAAGTTGATCTTGAGCTGGTGTTCTAGTAGTAACTGTGTCTGACTTGCTTATAACTGGAATATCTTCAGGTGCACCCCAAATCCAAGCTTTAAGTTTCTGCCAAATACTAGTAAAAAAACCAGGTTTATCAGGAGCCACATTGCTTATAGGATACTTATAGCTGTGATTATGTTCGTGAGGTTCATGTTCGCCATCACAGCAAGTATGAGCAGTTCTTTGGGGCTGAGCTGGAATAGGAGTCAATCCTCTGGGCATTTCTAAACTTACTGTCGACATCTGTGCGTCAACAATTGTAACATTATTACAATCAAAAAACGCTAATAAAATCTAATTACAACTATTGCAAAGTCCAAGAATCTCATGAATATCCTGCTTAACAACAAAGCCTCTAGTGATAGTAGTGCAAGGAATTTGATTTTCAATTTTTTTAATATGATGACATTTTTCGCAAACAAGAAACTGATGATGGTGGTGATCATGATCTTTCTCTGGTAAGCATTTCACAAAAGCATTTATAGAATATATCCTATGGACTAAATTAAGTTCGCAGAACAAATCTAAAACTCTATAGATTGTAATCGCTTGATAGTCTTTGCAATTTTGTTTTAATAAGTCTTGGATACCATAAGCTGTTAATGCTTGCTTACTATTTGCAAGAGTCTCAAGTACATCTTGACGTGCATTCGTTATCTTATAACCATCACATTGAAGTTTTTGCTGTGCTTGTTCTAGATATGCAGGCATATCTATACATTATACTTGGGCTTCTTTTAATCGTTCTTGAACTGAAGCTAATTGCTGATTAAAACTTCCATTTTCAACTCCAAATAACCGATCAATCTTAACAGCTATACCTGGATTTTGAGTAATTACTCTTAAAAATCCAGTTATTGTACCAGGATCAGGCAGCCTGCTTACAGGGTTAATCAAATCACAAACCCTACAATCTCCTAAACCTGGACTTATACCTAGCAAATAAGCTACTGCAAAAGTAAAGACAGCAAGATCTGGATTACTTCTAAAATCGATATTATGTAAACTCATATTTTTTAATTGACTTGCATCAAGTAATGGAATACCTTCATTTTCAAATTGCTGAATCAAACTCTGTTGGTTAGTATCAACAAAACTCTTGCGAACCATATAACTCAAAAGCGCTGCTAATTGCAATTCTTGTAAAGGTCTGGTACTAGTCTCAGTAGGTTTACCTTTGGCATCCAACACAGCTTCGACACTAACTGGCATATGCCCAAAACTTAAAGTATTACCAATACTTGGATTATCATTATCAACAACAAGAGCATTTATAGCTCTAGCATTTTTTTCTATTAATTGAATTGCTGTCTCTCGATTAGCGTTTGAGCTTATAACATCAAACCAATTTTCCAAAGAAGTTCCTTGAAGCTGGGCTATTAATAAATCAGCATTTGTAATAATCTCTAGTCGAGAGTCTTGAACCTTTGGACCACGCTCAGCGACAAGTTCAGTCAGTAGAGTATGAATCTCTTGATTGCTTATATTGTCCTTATCTTTTATAACACTTGCGATATAACTTTTACTCAATCCCCTCGCTGTTTCACTATAAGTTGTCTGAGCACGACGAACCAGAGTCTCAATTAATTCTTGAATAGAAAGCTTGCCCCCTTCTGGTTTATATTCCATAAAAGCTTTTTCAGCATCTTTTGCTTTTTTGATTTGAGCTTGACTTGCACCTTCTGTTGTCAAGCCTTTACCATAAGCATCACTGACTTTTTGCAACTGCAAAGTTGCTGTTACAAAAGTTGCATTATGAGAACTTAAAGCATCTATGATTCTTGTTTTCCAAGTAGCTACTCTCGATAAAGCATTAGGATCTTTCTGTTGCGCCTGAGTGCGGGCTGCTTCTAGTGTCTGACGTTCTGCGATTATATAAGAAGGTAAAATTAATTGCGACATTTATACTTTTGCTCCTTCTGCCCTAAAAATGCCTTCTTCAGTAAAGATCAAATCATCCCATGGTAAGAACGGATCCTGGTATGCTTTCCAAGCTTCTTCTCCTTGGCTTAGCTCTTTATCGGTAAGCAAGGCTTTATCAAATCCTTTAATAATTGCATCTTTGTCCATATCGACTCCGATAATTACTATTTCTTGCCTTCTATCACCAAATGGCTCTTGGAAAAGTCCTTCGATATTTTTTACGCTATCCTCATCTGCAGGCCAGTGAGTTCTAGGTGCAGCAGCCCACCAATAGCCAATCATCTTACGCTCACAGATTGCACCAGCTTGAGACCAATAACCTATCTTAGACATTCTTGTTGCAAGCCAAAAATATCCCTTAGAGCGAATTACTCCAGACCACTCTGTATTGAACCATGCTTCCAATCGCTCTGGATGAAAAGGTCTTCTTGCTGTGTAAACAAAATTCTCCACTCCATATTCAACAGCTTCTGATTTATCATCTTCATTTACAGATTCCATCCACTCAGCAAAAGCCTCAGCCTGCTCTTGATTAAAGAGTTTGGTACCAATCACAGAATCAAGTCCTACATTACTATTGACAGTTTCAATTATTTTTACATTTGGATTTAAAGCTCTGATCATTTTTTTGATATGAATTTTGTCTTCGTTTGATACTAAATCAGTCTTGTTGAGCAAGATGACATTGGCAAATTCGATTTGTGATATCAAAAGATCTACAATAGATCTATCATCCTCTTCGTCTCTTTGCAGTTTTCTATTTGCTAAAAAATCTCCTGAACCATAATCTTGAAGAAAGTTATAAGCATCAACGACTGTAACCATAGTATCTATCTCTGAGACCGAACTAAGTGAATTACCTTCCTCATCTTCGAAGCTAAAAGTCTCAGCGATTGGCATTGGTTCAGATATTCCAGTTGATTCAATTACTAAATAATCAAATTTGTTTTCTTGTGCTAATTTCTTGATTTCTATTAATAAATCTTCTCTCAAGGTACAGCAGATACAACCATTAGACATTTCTACTAATTTTTCGTCAGTTCTACTGAGCTTAGACTCGTGATTCACTAGGCTTGCATCGATATTGACTTCACTCATATCGTTCACAATCACAGCAATTTTTTTGCCCTCTCTATTGTTAAGTATATGATTTAGTAAAGTTGTCTTACCTGCGCCAAGAAATCCAGAGAGTACTGTAACAGGTAGTTTTTTTATTTGAGTGTTTGTCATTGCTATAAATCTTCCAATTGTTATAATATTACAATAGAGCATGGCGTAATAATATAACAATTAGATTAAAAGCCTATTAATATATCAAAAGAAGGTGGCGTAACTCTCCCGCTAGCTCTCCACCATTTTTAATTAACTCACATGTTTCAACATCAAACCCTTTCTCTATGCGAGTTTGAAGGGTGGGAAACCCAAGGGATTAGTTGAAGGGGATGTGCTCTCTGATTAATCACATTTAGAGCAAAGCCCAAGCACTTCATTAATTTCTCTACTAGCTTTAAAACTATTAGCTTCATTAACATGTTTTTCGTGCTTTAGATCAACACTTTGCACATCGTGACAACTTTCACAAACCAAAAATTTGTGTGAATGAATATGCTCTGAATCACATTTCATATAGCCGTTGATTGAATAAATTCTATGTGTTAAACCTAGCTGAGATAGTAAATCCAGAATTCTATAAATTGTGATTACTTTATAGTCAATACCAGATTTTTTAAGCTCTTCTTGAATCTCATAAGGACTGATTGGTTTATCAGCTTCGTTTAGAATCTCAATAACATCATCCCTAGCAGAAGTAATTTTATAGCCTTCAGACTTGAGCTTATTTTTTGCTTTTATAGGGAAATCGTACATACTTATTTTCAACAAATCTTTAACTTATTATACAGCAAGCCAGATCTAATTGTGATAATGTTACTATAGTATTCCTCTAAAGATATGTTAAGCGGTATGGCCAAAACTGAAGTTTAATGAGTAAATAAAGGCATGAAAAAAGAACGTCTTGTTAAAAAATTAGCATCTCTAAAGAAATATGCAGATAAAGAAAAAGAGCCAAGATACTGTGATCGACTAAGGGCTTTAATTTCTGTTGGAGAAGGTAATGACCCAAAAGACGTAGCAAAAGTTTTCAAT
>CAIYXB010000148.1 GCA_903930015.1 uncultured bacterium
AACCTGTAAATAAATTCTTGAAGCTTGTATTTGTTGCTACCACAACATTCCAGTACAGCATTAAACTCTTACATTGGCCAGGGTTAATCGCTCGTTTTAATTATTTAATAAAGGAATCATTGCTGCTGCTTAACCTAAGCCAAGTATTTCTTTGACTATAGTAATTATTGGAAAAATAACAGAATACCTAAAATGGTAAACCCTCGGTTAATTACCACCAAAAATGAAAATTTGATGCTTCTTGATACTGTCCCTACCTTGAGTTGTGAATACCCAGGTATCTTTGTTCCAAATATTTGAAAATAGGTTGCTTGCTCCGTCTTCAATTGCTCCATAGTCAATCAAAACATAATATTTTGTGTTTTCAAGTAAATTAGAGCTTGTTGTAAATCTCAGGGTATTAGTTCCAGCGCTATTGACACGACTTGCATTATTGACATCAAGAGTTTCAAAAATAACTTCATTATTGTAGTTGTGAATATTGATATTTCCATTTCCAATATTGAGCACTTCATCCAAGATCATTTTCAATGGATGCCTAATTGGGTGTTGTATTGATTGTGTGCTCAGATATAGGCTTGAAATTTTGGATCACTATTATTGTTCACTCCCTATTGAATGCCAATCGTAAATCTAATCTACGTTTCTTTCTATGTTAGAAATTCTTATATTATCTAAATTCCCTAGGTAAGGGGTAGCTGCAATCTGCTCTTGCCAGAATCACTAAAGGATCGTTGTTGAAGTTGCCAAAGTGGTTAGGAATTAAGGGGAATTAGGTTTTATTTTAAATAATCTAGGCTGCTTAACCTAAGTCAAGTATTTCTTTGACTAAAGTAATTATTGGAAAAAAGGCAGGATATCCAAAAGGGTAAACCCTTGGTTAATTGCCATCTAAAATGAAAATTTGATGTTTCTTGATACTATCTTTCCCTTGTGTGGTAAAAACCCAGGTATCTTTGTTCCAAATACTTGAATATTGATTAGCTGCTCCATCCCTAATAGCACCAAAGTCTATTAATACATAGTATTTGGTATTCTCTGTTAAATTTGAACTTGTAGTGAATCTAATAGTGTTAGTACCGTTTCCGTTAACCCGAATTGCATTATTTATATCAATAGTTTCAAAAATAACATCATTATTGTAGTTGTGGATATTGATATTTCCATTTCCAATATTAATCACTTCATTAAAGATCATTTTTAATGGATGTCTAATAGGATGTTGAATTGATTGAGTGCTAGGGTAGAGGATAGATACTTTAGGATTACTGTTATCATTTACTCCCTCTTGTGCGCTAATAGTGTAAAACGTATTGGGGCTATTTTGATTTTTAAATTCAGTATTAATCCAATTTGCAGTTCTCTCAATATTAGATATTCTTATTTCATCTAGATTTCCTTGGTAAGCGAAACTGCTATTAGCTCTTGCTCCAATAACTAATGGATCATTATTTGAGGCGGGAGCTACTTCGATTTGATCATCTTCAAATGAACCGGAGTCAACAAAAACATAATTTGTAGTACCAGAATAGGTGTGTGTTACAAAATGCCAAATATTGTTGCTGATTGCTGTTGTTGATGTTGCATATGTTGAAGAATCTGTTGCTGCGATAGATTGATTTGTAAATATTTGCTCAACAAAGTTTTGGTTAGTTCCCTTCTCCAAAATAACTTTATTGCCAGCATCTGTCGTTTTTAGCCAGTAACTTATTGTTCTTGTTTGACCTACACCACTTGCTGAGTCTAAGGAACTACTGTCTGGAGCTGAGAGAAAATCATTAGCGCCGTCAAAATTTATCGAGGACCCAAGTTTGCCAACCTCCAGATCTGTGTTTGTCATTGAACCATTCGGTGCTAGATGATTGCGGTTGGCAGTGCTATCCCAGATTAAAGCATTACCTTGACCAGGTAGTTGTTGTAGATGATAAACAGCGACGTAGTTATTTGACCAAACTTTCTGAAAACCAAGTTCATCAGCGCCGTTGATCATTCGAGCAGTTGAATTGTTGTAGTAAATATAAAAATCAGTATTAGCAGTTGATGAAATACTAGGAGCTTTAAAGTATAGTTCTCCAGTTAAGCTGATAGTATTGATTGATACAAGCTCAACAGGTAACATTGTAAGCCCATCAGAGAGTGTTACTCTGATGTCTGAACCGTTATTTTTAACGTTAGTGAAAAAGCTTGCGGCGAGATTATTTAGATTTACATAAACTGGAAAATCAGATAAATTTCCATTGACTTGACTTGAGTTAATCGTGATTTTAACTCGATTTAACCACTCACTTGAAAGCCATCCTGGAGGATAAGTTGTAGAAAAATTCCAACTACTATTATCAGAGATAGGAGTTGCTACTTGACCACAAAAATCGACAATCGCTTTTGAGTCAAAGTTTACGTAATAACTTGTTGCAGAACTCAAAGTGGAAGATAAGGCTATAGATAAGGTATTGGTACCGTAGCCAGATATTTTAGTTAGGTGATTAGTTGGAATAGTTTCAACAATAGAATTATCCGAAGACTTTCTCAAATAAAAGTTACCTTTAAACGGGTATACCTCTTTATTGTATGTGATTGTCAGTGTCAGTCCTGTTGTGCTAACTCCAGTAGCATTGTCTGCCGGAAATAATGCTCCTCTTGTTAAAGTGTAGAATTCATCTGGTCGAACGCCGTCAACAGAATAAATCAAATAAGGACATGTAAGGTTTGTATATTCTGTTGCTGTCCAATTGACAGATCTATCTATCGAAGAATAGCGAACTTCATCTATAATACCCCTGAAGTATTCTTCATATTCACGCCATGTTGGTGACTGTCCTATAGCAGCACTTGCATTTGTTGCACTTATATCACCTGTTGTAATTTTTCCATTGTCAACCAAGCCAAATTGAAACAGGTTATATAGTCCGCTCGTATCTGAATAAGTACTTTGGGTTATATTCCAAGAAGTTGCAGGCTGAGATGCAATTGATGAGAATAAAACATCATATTTCCCATCATCCCAACCTTTTCCTACAGCGGCTACATATAAAAATCTACCATTAGTGGTGTACCCTCCAGTTGTGGAGCCTCCAAATGGAATTAGTCCAAAACCAAATGCATCGTATGCTGTTCCAGTACCTTTCATAAAGACAATATTTGAACTGTTATTCATATTAGTGTCACGATAAAGTCTATCTGGTTTGGAAAAAACTGTTCCTGAAACATGAGTTGGGTGCATTGTGGTTGATGCTGGTATCATCAAAAATGCATTGTCGTCTAGGTAAGTCCCAAGTCCAACTCTGCCTGGTGCAAGAGTCATAGTACCAGTACCAATTTGAGGAATTGCATGATTATGATTTGCAGTTGAATCAAAAACACTCGCAACCGAATTAGTAGGAGCATCAGACATATGCCAGACACCAGAGAAATTATTAGTCCAAACATTTTCTGAGCCAAATTCATCGTCATCGGCAGGTTCAGATACCGAACCGTTCCCATAGAAGATATGAAAAGTTGTATCAAGACTAGAACTTAAATTACCATTTGCCAGGAAGTGTAACTCACCAGTGCCATTTACGGTATCGATTATTACAACTTCTCTTGCCAGCAAAGTTGCATTGTCTGTTTTGGTTACTCGAATGTCTGCTCCATTATTCTGTACTACCGCAAAGAAATTAGTGCCATTGAAGTGGCTAAGATCAATGAAGATAGGATAGTCTGTAAGGTCACCGTTTAATTGAGAAGAGTCAATCGTAACTGAAATATAATCACTCCAGCCGTTAGGGTCAAATATTTCTTTGATAGTAAAATTCCATGTCGAGTTACCAGAAATACCAGCAAAACTATTTCCATAATTATCGTCGATTGCAGTAGCATCAATTTCTACATAGTAAGCAGTTTGTGAAGATAAATTTGTTGAAGGATTGATAGTAAGAGTACTTGTGCCTGAACCAGTTACAAGACCACTTATTATGTCGATGGTGTGAACGGTAGCATTATCAGATATTCTTTTGATATAGACATTACCTGTTCCAATAACAACTATCTCATTAAAATTGATTACTAAGTTAGTATCAGCATTTATATTTGTTGAATTATCAGGTGGTGTAAAAGTAACGACTGTTGGTGGAGATGTGTCCGCCCCAGTTGTAAAATTCCAAGTTGTTGCATCGTTAATCCCAGCATAATATATACCAAAAGGCCCATCTTCTTCAACAATATTTGCATCGAAATTTACGTAATAACTTGAAGATGGCTTGAAACTAGCACTAGGATTTATAGTGAGGATATCAGAACTTACGGCACCCGTTATTCCTGCCGGAACTGATCCTCCTGGGAAAAAATAGCTTTCAAAAACTGATCCATTACTTTGATAAATTGTGACTGATCCGCTAAATACTGTAATGTCCCAATAAGCACTAAAATCGATGGCTAGATTTGCATCAACAGCTACTCCCACTGAATCATCTGGTGGATTGAAAGAATCGACGGTTAAGCTTCCAGCTTTGACAGGTGTATTGAAAAATATAAACTGCAATAAGATAAAGGACAAAGCCCATAAAAAAGAAAAAGTCAGTTTATTCTTACAGATGATCATTCGATTTATTTAAACAGTCTCTAAAAGTCCATAAACTTATTATGGACTTTGTAATGATAAATTTATTAATGCTAAAAGATTACCCATCTACTTTTTCTAGGCTAAATGATCTATCTTTTTTACTTTCCGCTATATTTTAGAGCATGATTTTTTATTATGGCAGTTCTATTTGAGGGAGTTTGAATAGCAACTACTCCATTAGCTTTTATTAAGCCAGAATACCCATTATTAGATACTAATATTAATTCTCTTTTATTCTCTATGGCCCTAAAAATTGCTACTGAAAAAAATAATTTTTTAACCCAATCTTCTCCAACTTTACTTAGTGACTCTTCTTGTTTTTTGAAAATATTTAGTGGACTTTTAAACCAAGATAAATCGTTTAAGTTAAGTAATAAGTTGGCACCTTCATGAACTTGTTTTTTGAAAATCTGTGGGAATAATAATTCAGAGCATAATGAACCTGCAATGGTTAAATCATTGAGTTTAATTCGTTTTGCTTCGTTAGCTGCAATATAATTCTTACCAATAGTTTCATCTGAGATTTTCTTTATTTTGTTAGGTAAAATTTTATAGAAAGGCGTATATTCCCCATACGGCATTAATTTATTTTTAAAATAGTGCTTTAAGTCAAAACCTATTACAGTACCTTCTCTATATTTGTAAATCATAAAATCTATGCTGTTGTAAACATTGTCTAAGACGCCATGTGGTGTACCAAATATAAATACATCCGCAAAATTTGATAATCTTCTAAAGACAGTATTTTGTAATGGTGTTTTATTGATTGTTGGTACAGATCCTTCTGACCATAATAATAAATTAACCTTAGAGTTGATTTGAGATGAGAGTGTTTCTTGTCTCTCTGAAAGTGTTAGAGGATCTACTTTTTTAATTCGATTAGAGGCAATAGGATTGTTTGCTTGTATTATCGCAAAAGAAATTAGATTGTTTTGATTTGCGATTCGGTAATTTTCATATTTTCTGATTTCGTATTTCCCATAGAAGTATAGAGAAAGAAAAAGAATAAGCAATAAAATAAAAGTTTTGCGGATGTTTTTTTGATTTTCAAAAAGATTGGTGAGGATAAGGTTTACCGCGATAATTAAAGCCTCAAGACCAATTGCCCCAATGATATGACAAATTTGTATTAGTTCTTTGAATTCATGTTGACTATAGACTATCTGATTTAAGGGAATTGAGATGGCTCTAAAATCCTGATTTAAATTTAGAGTTAGTAAATGTGTTATTGAAACCCATGATAAAGCGATAAGTCCAATAGAAATAAAACTCAACTTTTGATTTTCAAATTTATATAAAAACTTAGTTAATAAAAAAACTGGTATCAGTAATAGGCTATGAAAGATTGCAGTTAAAATCCAAATCAAAATAGTGATTGCTAGACTTTCAGTATTAGTAATACCAAGCCAGGTTAACGGATGTACACCAAGTATCCATATGAAAAAACTAAGATTATAGGATAGTATGAAAATAAAAGATTCGGATATGGATTTTTTTATTGAGCTGGACGTATTGATAAGAAAAAATAGTGGTGCAAGACCGAACCAAACGTAGACCCCAAGTCCAACATAAGCTGAGCTTAAGCTTAGAGTCATGCCGGAAATTATGGCGAACAGAAATCTTTTTGTTGCAAGCTTCAATCAAAATCTATATTAACATTAGCCAGTATATTAGTGATTGATATTAATATTGTGGAGTTGGTAAATATACAGTCTCAGCTCTTCTTTGAAAGCTGTTTATCCACGAGCTAGAGTTCTCTAAGCCGCCTATGGTACTTAATTTAGGAGGCATAATCCCTTTGTCGTAGTAAACCAGAAGTGGATTTCTCGCAATGGCTTCTTCTTTAAGTTGCATTGCATATTTGGGATCGGAATCCTTATAAATATGGTAAGCAATATATTTCCATTGAGCCTCATCACCATCAAGTCTTATAGATTCGGATATCCATTTGATTGCTTTTGCTTGTTCACCAGCCATGTAATAGCAAGTAGCTAAAAATCCTTGTTGGAATCCATAATTTTTTGATAATGAAATAGATTTTTCAAAAAATGGTATTGCTTCTGTAATTTTATTCTTTTTAAATTCCTTGATACCAGCAAAAAATTGATAGAGAGAATGATCTGAGTCAAATTTTATAGCTAAGCCATATTGTTTATGTTCATAGTAATAGTGACCAATAACACTAAAGCCAAAGCTAATTAAGCATATAAGCAATAAAATTCTATAAGAGAAATTTTGATACCTAGGTGGTAGAAGAAAGAATTTTTTATCAATTAAAGGTTTACCATTTAGTATAGCTGGTATAAAAATTAGTGCTGCTAGAAAATATTGTGTTGAGTAAACTAAGCTGGCATCAAGCATTGAAATGACTAAAAAAGTCCAAAAGCATCCAGTGTGATTTTTGTATAAAAACCATAACAGTAATGCAAATAGCGATAAGCCAATTACTCCTTGTTCAAAAGCAATATGTAGAAAGTTATTATGTGCATGGTTTAGATGTTCATTAAGCTTCCCACCAATCTTATGGACAGATTTACGATTAGCATTAATTTCCATTGGAAAAATTCCAAAGCCATTACCACCTATAGGCTTATTCAAAAACCCTTTTGCTGCTGATTGCCAAATTATTAATCGAGGTGAAATGGATTTATTGTAAAAATCTTTTATATTGTCTTGGAAAATAAATGATGAGAAAAAAAATATGGTTGTAATAATTCCAAGTAATAGAAATGATTTTGCTGATCGAATTACGCTTAAATATTGTGCAAAAAAACCTAAGATTACAGATTTTTTTGAAGAGAAAAGAACAAGTATGGTGGATAGTATTGAGGAGATTAAATTATTTTTTTCGAAAAGCTTGTCTTTGATTGGGAAGTAAAGGGTGATTAAGACGGGTAGCCAACTTAGAAAAGCATATCTTTCATTTAAGCTTTTGTCGATTAGAGTAAAGGCAACGCTAATTAAAATTAAAGAGAGGAAAGTTAGAAGTTTTTGATTCTTTGATGTATTCAGATATTGATCACGAAATGCCCAAGCGCTTAGCCCAAGAGCTATTAGAAGGAATTCGAGACTAAACCGAGTCTGGTTTGAGAAAATAACTGTATTTGCGATTAGTATCCAGGTTAATGTGTATTTGGATATTAATCGCAAATTTGCACAAGCCAGAATACAAGTAACGGCATGAGCCCACCAATAGCTCATAAAATAAGTAGAACTAAAGAAGAGAATAACTATAAAGACAAATATCAAAAAGATAAATTCTGATATTCCTGTTTTTATTTTTTCGACATGCATACGTAACGCCATATGTCGTGCTGAACCGTGCCTGGTGTAAGTGATTCAATATCGCCCCGAATCCATTTACTGTCAATTAGCTTGTCAGTTTTATCATATATCTGGTAAGAAATTATTTGTGATTTTGTTAAATTACAAAAATATTTAACTGAAGAATCCACTCTTCTAGCAAGCATATAGCCAGAAACTTGACCTTGCTTGCTTCCAGAAAATGGTATTTGTTGATCTTTAGAAAAAATCATTTTGATCCATGCTACACAATTTCCATCTTTGTCGCACTCAATTCTGTTCTTGTCAACATAAGTTGCGTTGTAGTTTTCTTTTGGCGTTTCTGTTACTTGAACCCAGTCATTCTTTTTATAATCAAAAGAATTGCTGCAGGAATTAAGAAGTATTACCGTGCAAACTATAATAGTTAATTTACGCTTATTACTCATGTATTAAATATAACTCAATTTTATGGGCGTGTCGCCAAACGTATTACACATTTTGGATTTTAAAAAAATCTAAGGGGTTCGGTTTGGCGAAAATCACGCCTGAAATAAACTAATACTGATCTCGCCTATGGTAAATATATAAGCGTCTTAGAAAGCTGCGTTATATAAATACTGAGATTTTTCTTTAATTTAAAGGGAAATTGCACCTTATTTTAAAACTTTAGATTAATATTTAGACTATTCCATGTCCTTGTGGTGGAATTGGTAGACACGCTATCTTGAGGGGGTAGTGGCTTCGGCTGTATGAGTTCAAATCTCATCAAGGACACCATAAATCTAAGTTAATCGCTCAGGAAGATTTGAACTCATACAGAGTTTGATCTTTCTGATTGATTTACTGGTGTAAATCCAGATCATCAAGGACACCATATTTAATCATGCTTTTTAATTCATGGATATTTTTACTTTTTGCTGTAATAGTTTTTTTAATTTACTGGTCATTAAATACTTCGACTTTAAAGATTCAAAATTCAATAATTCTAATTTCAAGTTATGTTTTTTATGGATGGTGGGATTGGCGTTTTCTTTCACTAATAGTTTTCACTTCAAGTGTAGATTATTGGGCAGCAATAG
>CAIYXB010000149.1 GCA_903930015.1 uncultured bacterium
GCACAAAGTTTTTCAAGATAGACTTCATCACGTGCAAACTTCTCCAGGAACATGATTTGGATTTGGAGCTTAGGGAATGGATCGCCACGACGCAGTCCCTGCTCCTCGCGATGACGCATTGCAATATCGGCTTTCAAAAGCTTAATCCCACTCACAATAGAAGCCACTGTAACACCCTCTAGAGCTTGATTTATACTTTTTAGATAATTATCATCTGGCGCATCGAGCTTCAAAGAAACAAGATCTGCCTTTAAAACCCTCTCCCTAACAGCTTTATCATTAAGTGTAGTTGCGTTAGTTAGAATTGAAATATCAACATCTGTGAGTTTTCTAATCTCATCAATAATCTCAGCTAAATTTTCAGCTAAAGTCGGCTCACCAGAACCCGCAAAGGTAATGACATCTAGATCAGCAAAACTAAAGCGCCCTTCATGTTCAAGTTCTTTTAAATCTGTAATGATCTGCTGGGTTGGAACATAGTCTTTGATTGAAAAAATATGATTTTGAATTTTTCCAAGCTGACAATAAGAACAATTAAAACTACAAGTTGAGGTACTCCCTATAGGATCAATACCCAAAGAAGTACCTGCACGCCAAGATTTAACTGGCCCATATACGTATCTGATTTGAGTTTGTGCTTCTGACATTGTCCTCTTTGAGTCCGCGAGACTGGAGGCGGACATATCAACAATTTTACTGCTATCAGAAGGACATGTGCTTATCGGCAATCTCGACTCGTATAGGTAAAATTAAACTAAAAACCAATTCCCTGACATTCTTAGCTTCAGAGGGGTATAATACAAGGTAATTATGTATTTAAAAAGGCATCTTGAAGATAAATTATTGAAATTTTCCAAGAACTTTAAAATAGTACTGGTAAAAGGTGCTCGCCAAGTTGGCAAAAGCACACTACTAAAAAACTGCTTCCCTGATTACAGAAATATAGTTTTTGATCCAGTACAAGATATTTTTGAAGCAAGAAAAGATCCGGACCAATTTTTGAGCAACTTCACTGCGCCAATAATTTTAGATGAGATTCAATATGTTCCAGAATTATTACCCGCTCTTAAAAGAAAAGTTGATGAAATAGATACCAAAGGAAGCTACTTACTGACAGGTTCTCAGAACATCTCCGTGATTAGAGAGATCTCTGAAAGCCTTGCTGGAAGAGTTGGCATCATAGAACTTGAAGGAATGACTCCATATGAAATCTCAAATAAACATGATCAAAATTGGGTTAAATCTTACCTAGAAGATAGTGAATGCTTTTGCATGAAGCTTGCTCACAAGAAGCTTTTAGAAAGCAACAAAACTCTCTATGAAACAATTTGGGCTGGATCATTACCAGGATTAATAGAGATGAGCCCAGAAGTTTATTCGGGATTTTTTCAATCATATATTCAAACTTACATAGAAAGAGATGTAAGAATGTTTGCTGAGATAAATGATCTAGGATTATTTTCAAGATTTGTCTCGTTACTAGCCGCATATTCAGCTCAAGAAATCAACAAAGCTCATATAGGAAGAGACATAGGACTTTCACCAAAACAAACAGATAAATGGATAGAGATTCTCAAATACAGTTATCAATGGCAGGAGTTACCTGCGTTTAGTTCTAATGTGATTAAACGTATCGCAAAAAAACCGAAAGGATTATTTATGGATACAGGATTGCTTTGTTATTTACAAAAAATCTCTTCGCCAGAATCACTCGCCTCACATCCCTTATGGGGAAGAGCTTTCGAGAGCTTTTGCTTGAATAACATCATGAGACTTGCAAAAGCTTTAGATACTCCTCCTAATTTTTATCATTGGCGAAGTGCCGGTGGAGCAGAAGTAGATTTGATACTAGAAAGAGATGGGGTATTTTATCCAATCGAAATCAA
>CAIYXB010000150.1 GCA_903930015.1 uncultured bacterium
GATCTGCAAATAGTTGAGATTTTCCCTAAAGCGAAATACAATATAATAGTGTCAAATTAATTGATTAATAAAATAGTAAATATAACTAATTTCTTTAAATTCAAACCATATAGCCTAGGGTTTATAGGGAAAAAGTTAATATATATACATAGCCAAAGGCAATAAACATGACAACACTTAATAAAGAAAAATTAGATTCAGTAACTATACGTTTCGTTGGTGATAGCGGGGACGGTATGCAACTTACTGGTAACCAATTTACGTCAACAAGTGCGATGTTTGGAAATGATATCAGTACTTACCCTAATTTTCCGGCTGAGATTAGAGCTCCTCAAGGAACACTTGCTGGCGTGTCAGGTTTTCAAATCAGAATTTCTTCAAATCAAATTCATACACCTGGTGATGAGCTTGATGTACTTGTTGCAATGAATCCTGCGGCATTAAAAACAAATATTGCTGACCTTAAGCAAAATGGTTTTGTTTTTGTCAATCAAGATGACTTCAATCCAACAAATCTTGCAAAAGCAGGCTATGACAAAGACGCAGACATATTAACACCACTTAAAGCTAAGTACAGAGTAGTTGAAGTTCCATTATCTGCAATGACAGTTGAAACTTTAAAGGACACTAATTTAACAGCAAAAGATAAAGAGCGTTGCAAGAACATGTTTGCACTGGGCTTAATGTATTTTATTTACAACAGACCATCTGACGTAACTGAAGAATGGCTGAGAACGAAGTTCAAAAAGAAACCAGAACTTGCAGATGCAAACATAAAAGTTCTTAAAGCCGGATATAACTTTGGAGATACAATCGAAATTTTCCAATCTACTTTTGAAGTTCCAAAAGCACAAATCAAACCAGGTACATACAGAAACATCACTGGTAACGAATCTACAGCGCTTGGTTTCGTTGCAGCAAGTAAAATCATGAACAAAGATTTGTTTATTGGTTCATACCCAATTACCCCTGCAACGGAAATTCTTCAAGAACTTGCTAAATACAAACACTTTGGTGTAAAAACTTTCCAAGCTGAAGATGAAATTGCAGGTATAGGATCGGCTTTAGGAGCGTCTTTTGCAGGCTTACTTGCAATTACTACAACCTCAGGTCCTGGTATTGCACTTAAATCTGAGTTTATGAATCTAGCAATGATTACAGAATTACCAATTGTAATTTGCGATATTCAACGTGGTGGTCCATCGACTGGTTTACCGACAAAAACAGAACAAACTGATTTACTTCAAGTGATGTTTGGGCGTAACGGTGAAAGCCCTATGCCTATTGTTGCAGCAAGAAGTCCGTCTGATTGTTTTGCTGCTGCTATTGAAGCATGCAGGATTGCTGTTGAGCACATGACTCCAGTTGTATTTTTAAGTGATACACAAATTGCTATCGGCTCTGAGCCTTGGTTACTACCAAATTTGGATGCACTTCCAAAAATTAAAGTAGAACATCATACGGATGCAAGTACTTTTCAACCTTATGCAAGAAACGAATTACTTGCAAGACCATGGGCTAAGCCTGGTACACCTGGCTGTGAGCACACTTTAGGTGGACTTGAAAAAGAAAATATTACTGGTAAAGTAAACCTTTCTTCTGGTGTTCATGAAGAGATGACCCGCATTCGCGCTAAAAAAGTTGAGAATGTTGCAAGACAATTACCAGCTACTGAAATTTTTGGTGAAAAATCTGGTGATCTACTTATACTCGGGTGGGGAAGTACTTACGGATCTATCAGAACAACAACTGAAAAACTTTTATCATCAGGTTACAAAGTAGGACAAGTACATTTAAGACACTTAAACCCTATGCCTAATGATCTTGGAGCTATTGCTGCAAAATATAAACATGTGATGATACCTGAACTAAACAGCGGTCAATTCAACATGCTGTTCAGAGCAAAATTCCTAATTGACACAAAAGCTGTCAATCAAATCAATACAAAGCCATTCAATGTAAGTGATCTTACTAGAATTGCAGAAGAAATTATCGGAGGAAAGAGATAATGAACGCTACTCAACAATTAACAAAAAAAGATTTTATTGCAGAAGGTGACGTGAAATGGTGTCCTGGATGCGGTGACTACTCTATCCTTTCTTCTGTGCAAACTGTTCTCCCTACTTTAGGTATACCAAAAGAGGAGTTTGTGTTCATATCAGGGATCGGATGTTCATCAAGATTCCCATATTACATGGCAACATATGGTTTTCATACTATCCACGGTAGAGCTCCTACAGTAGCTTCTGGCGTAAAAATGGCTAACCCAAAACTTTCAGTTTGGATGGTGACAGGAGATGGTGACGGGCTTTCGATCGGTGCGAATCATACTATGCATATGCTTAGAAGAAATATGGATCTTAAAGTAATGTTATTTAATAACAGAATTTACGGTTTGACTAAAGGTCAATATTCACCAACATCAGAGCAAGGTAAAGTTACTAAAACTTCTTTGATGGGATCAATTGATGCTCCTTTAAACCCAGTAAGTTATGCGATCGCCTCTGGTGCTACTTTTGTTGCAAGGACAAGCGCTGCAAATCCAAAACATATGCAAGAAGTTTTAAATGCTGCTGCTGCACACAAGGGAACTGCTTTTATTGAAATTTTCCAAAACTGTAACATCTTTAATGATGGTGCTTTTGCAAAATATTTAAATAAAGAAACCAAAGATTCTGAAAATCTTGTTTTAGAAGCTGGCAAACCACTTTTATTTAATCAAGATACTCTAGGAATAGTGCTTGATACCTCAGGACCTTCTCCGGAATTGAAAGTTGAGGAATACAAAGGTGATAGTTCTAGATTTATCACTCATAATCCAAACGCTGATTCGACGACTATGGCTTATTTAATTGGTCAATTAGGGATTGAAGATCCTAGCTTCCCAACTGCAATGGGAATTATTAGGCAAGTTAGCAGACCGACTTACGACGAAGTTTTGTACGCTCAAGAAAATGAAGCTAAAGCTAAAAAAGGTGAAGGTAGTTTAAAAGAACTTCTTTACTCAGGTGAAATTTGGACGGTTGGAGCAGAAAAGAATAGCCCTGAACCGGTTTAAGAATCTAGATTTATAAGTATCTTCGTCTTTGCGAGTCACGAAGTGACGAAGCAATCCAGTTACTTGGATCGCCAAGTCGAGCTAAAGCTCGCCTCGCGATGACAATAATCTTAATTTAAAAGAGCATCAGCAACTTCTCGCAAACCCTTGCGCTCATCCATCGCAGCCTTTTGCAATCTACGATAAGCAGTTGCTTCATCTATACTGTATTTTTTCATCAAAATACCTTTAGCTTTTTCTACTACTTTACGAGTTTCTAATTTATAACTTAAATCAATGATCTCATTTTGCAATTCACACATCTCAAGCGCTCTTGCCATCGCAACTTCAATAGCTGGTGCAAGATCAGATTTACGAAGTGGTTTTGTTAAATACGCAAAAACTCCTGCTTTTGAAGCTTCTTCGTAAAGCTCGGGTTGAGAGTATGCTGTGAGCATAATAATTGGCACACGCTTTTTAAGTGTTAGTTGTAATTCTTTAGCTGCTTGAATGCCATCTTTGTTAGGCATCCTGATATCCATGAAAACAATATCTGGATTATGCAACTTTACGAGCTCTATTGCTTCTTGACCATCTCTAGCTTCAGCTACAACCTGACAAGTTGAAGCTTCTTCAAGTAGCTCTTTCAAATCCATGCGGATTAGTGGCTCATCATCAGCTATTACTACTCGAATAATATCTTCTTTAACAGCAGTCATATAATCATTATAAGGGGTCTGACCCCAAAAGTCTTAACCTTAACTAACTAAAGTGAGCAAATTCGGTATAAAAAGCTCAACTTTAACACCACGGGATTTGTCATCATGATCAATGTTTTCAACGCTTAAACTACCGCCCAAGCTATCCTCAGCAATATTTCTGATAATAGTCCAACCTAAACCCTTACTTTGACGGTAATCAAATCCATCTTTAAAGCCACCGCCATCATCATTAAATATTAAATGTAAGTTTTTATCCTCAGAGAAAAGTTTTACATTAATTCTAGTTATTTTTCCCATGGTGTGCTCAAGAGTATTTGTCAAAATCTCATTAAAGACTAAAGCTAAATTAGTCGCATCTTCACTGAGCATAAAGATTTTATTAGGACAATCAAAATTTACTTGAATTTCATCTGCTCCAAAAGAACTCAACAATCCTTTTAAAATTATCTGAGCTAACTGACCAAAATCTACGTTTTCAATATCATTCGAATGAGACAAATGTTCATGAACAAGAGCAATACTATTAGTTCTATTAATCGCTTCAGTAAAAGGCACTTCTAGCTCAGGGTTACGACGCTTTTGCATCCTAAGAAGAGATACGATTGTCTGTAAATTATTTTTCACCCTATGATGTATTTCTTTAAGCAAAGTCTCTTTCATTTTAATTTCTGAATTATCTTTGATTAAAGCAACCAAAATGCTTTCACTGACTCTCACATAGCGAAGGGCAATGTTTCTTTGTCTTAAACCAACTTCCTCAATCTTTTCTATAGATTGACTTTTTACACTTTTCCTTTGCTTGCGAGCAAAATTAGCAAAAACGTCGTCAATTTGTCTTCCAAGAAGCTGATTAGCATGCTCTGCAATTTCAGAAAGTAGATTTACCGCAAGCGGATTTGCGAAATATATACTTAATCCCGTATCACTCTCTTCAAGTATCATTGATCCTTCTCCAAACGCAATATTTGGAAAAAAAGTGCGATCAATAATTTTTTGCTGTAAAGATTTTACCAATAGATCTGCCATGAAATCCCAATGTTGCCCGAGAGTAGATCTTGTTGTATAAATATCTCTTTCTACAGCAATCACAGCCATGACTTCCTTTTCAGCATTAGAATTTTCAATAAAAATCGGATACGCAAATTCTTGTATTCTTCTGTTATTAATTACTAAACCAAATTGTCCGACGATAGACCTCCCTAGGCGAAAGGCTTTGGCGATCAAAACATCTTTGTGTGGTTTTAAAGTCGCACCAGATTTAGGATTAGTTTTTTGAGGTCCGAGATATAAAGAATCTTGATTTGGATGGAAATAATTATGTAGAAAAATCTCCTCATTTTCATTCTTAGAGAATAATCTAATATCTGCTTGTAATAATTCTGATACGAAAGGTAAATTTGAATCCAAAGATTTTAAAAGCTGTTCAAGTTTATCTTTTGTTACTGCCATTAGAATCACTTATTTAGTGAGTTTCACAAACTTTCTTTTGCCGACTTGCAGCACAGCTTCTAGCCCTAGAGAAATTTCTTGATTTGGATCATCAATTCTAACACCCGCAAGTTTAACACCTCCACCAGCAATTAATCTTTTTGCTTCACCCTTAGATGCACATAGATTCGATTCAGAAAGTAAATCTATAATTTTTACATTGGCAGTCAAATGCATTTCAGGGATATCATCGGGAATTTCATTTTTCTTAAATTGATTAATAAAATTTCCAGAAGCAGCTTTAGCCTCTTCAAGAGAGTAGTATATTGAGACTAGTTTTTGTGCTAGTTCATCTTTTATATTTCGTGGATTTTCACCAGAGTTTAATTTAGCTTTAACTTGCTCTAGCTCATCTGGCAGTGCCTGAGCTGCAAGCGTAAAATAATCTAATATTAATTCATCAGGTATGCTCATAGTCTTACCGAAAATCTCATCAGCACTATCACTAACACCAATATAATTTTGATATGATTTTGACATTTTTTTGACACCATCAAGACCAACAAGTAAAGGCATAGTCATTGCTAGCTGAGGTTTTTGTCCATAAGATCTTTGCAAATCACGACCTACCATTAAATTAAAGAGTTGGTCTGTACCACCAAGTTCAATATCAGCTTTGATTTCAACACTATCAAAGCCTTGTAGCAGTGGATAAATTATTTCGTGGGCGTACAAAGGCAGGCCAGCATCAAGCCTCTTACCAAAAGCATCTTTTGCGATCATTTGATTTACAGTTACTTTTGCAGCAAGCTTAATCATATCTGTCATAGAGAACTTTGAAAACCAGTCAACATTATTTACAATTTCAACTTTCTTCATGTCAAGAACTTTTGCAACTTGCTCTAAGTAAGTTAGCGCGTAGCCTTTAACTTCTTCAGGACTTAAAGACGGTCTTGTTTCATTACGTCCAGATGGATCTCCAACTTGAGCAGTGTATCCACCAATCAAAAGCACAGCTTGATGTCCAAAATCTTGGAATTGTCTTAGTTTATTAATACAAACCATGTGGCCTAAATGAAGATCAGAACTAGTTGGATCAATACCAAGTTTTACTCTTAGTGGTTTGTTTTTTTCTTTTGCACCCTCTAATAGTTTTTTTAAAGTATCAAAACCACCAGGCTTAAGGTCTACAACACCCTGGCTAAGAATTTTCAATTGCTCATCAATATTCATGTAATCAAATTAACTTTGAGTCGATTGATCTTCTTGTGAAGTGCTATCGCTCTCGATTATTAATTTTACACGTTTTTTAAGATCTTCATCATTAGAATTCGCTATGAATTTTTGCCAGCTTTCTTTAGCTTTAGCTTTATCTCCTAAATCCCAGTATACAAGCCCTAAAACATAGTATGTTTGCGAGAACTGTGGATTTAATTTTGCAACTTTTTCATACTGCAAACGAGCATTATTCAAATCTTTATTTTCCTGCAATAAAAGCCCGTAATTATAGTTTGATAAAACATCATCTGGATAAGCTTCTACAATTTTTTTATACATTGCAGCAGCTTCATCTTTATAACCCAAAGATTTAAAATTATTTGCTGCACCTTGAAGTGCGTTCAAGTTCTTTGGTTCTTCTTGCAAAATTGTTTGATACTCAGAAAGTGCTTCAAATAGGCTGTTTTGAGAGTGCAAAAGGTTTGCTAATTTTAATCTAGTGTTAATTGTCGTATCTAAAGCAGAAGCTAATCTTAACTGCTCAATAGCTTTTCTTTCGTCTGATAAATGGATCAAAAAGTCAGCATATAAATTTCTAGCCTCAACATTTGCAGGATCTTCACGCAACCAGCCGTTGATAATTTTCTCGGCTTCAGTATTTTTCCCAAGGGCTATCTTGATGAAACTCAATTCCTTATAAACATCTCTGTTTTTTGTAAAATCTTTAGCATGATTACCTGGGGCAATTAAATTTTCAAAACTTGTTTCAGCAGCTTCAAGATTTTGCTCCATTTTATAAGCAATGCCTAAATTATATTGAACGTTATTTTTAAAAAGTTTTTTATCCTCAGTTATAGGCTCTTCTTTAACAAGTAAATAATTTTCGAGAAGATCATTGTAATAACTAATCGCAACAGAGTAATCACCCAGCTCTTGTCTTAATGATGCGAGCAAAAAGATAACTTCGATATCGTTTGGCTTTTGTTGAAGAACTGCTTCGTATTCTTTACGTGCGTTCTCCTTATCTCCTAAAAGGTAGTAAATTTGAGCTAAATTAAAACGACTCTTGTGATCTTTAGAATCAATTTCAATCGCCTTTTTGTAATCGTCAGCAGCTTTATTTAAATCATTTTTATTTTGATAGATATAAGCTGAAATTGCATACTCATTAATACTTTCAAAAGCTTGTATTGCTTTATCATCATTTTTATTAGCCCAGTAAGTATGCGCAAGTGCTCTTTCCCAAGCTGCATCGTGCTTTAATTTCAAAGCTTTTTCATAATTCTTCTCAGCTAGATCTAATTTGTTTTGCTTATGCGCTATAAAAGCTAGGTCAGCATAAATATTTGGTACGTTTGGATCAATAAGAACAGCCTTATCAAAAGTTTCTTTTGCTTTATCTAATTGACCAAGAGCAAGCCATGAATCACCAAGATTTTTTAAAATGCTGTATTCATTTGGCAAATATTTTAGTACGTAATTGTACTGCTCAATCGCAGCCATATAATTATCAGTTGCCTGAAGTGAAGCACCTAAGTAACTACGAGCCTTTAAATTATCTGGATACGCCAGAACAACTTTATTAAAAATCTCAATAGATTGTTTAAAATCAGCATTTTCAAAAAATAATCTTCCTATATTACTTTTTAAAAGTATATTATTTGGCTCAACGTTTGAAGCTTTAATATAGAACTTTAGTGCCTCATCTTTATTATTTAACTCTTCATGAGTTTTAGCAAGTAACAAATTAGTCATTACGTCCGAACTATCTAAGCTCAGTGCTTTTGAGAAATAATCTTTTGCATAAAAAAGCGATTTTTGTCTATCAGGTGACTCTGAATTTAAGTAAAGTAACCCTATTTTAGTTAGGGTTGCAGCATCTCTTTTTTCAACTTCATTAGCTGCATTATAAAAAGTTAAAGCAGATTTTATTTTATTTTGCTTTTCTGCTCTAACAGCATCAGAATAATTTGTGTAAAAAACCTCGTTAAATTTAGTATTTGCCATAGCAATACCAGTAGAAAGGCAAGTCGCCAATAATGAGGCAATACTAATTTTTAGATTTTTTGAACAGTTAAACATTGTAAGTCCGAATAGCTCTAATTATATCTAAAAAGAGCTTATTGATAAAGGACTGCTAAGAAGGGTGGTTTGTTCCTTAAATAATTTTTCATTCGACCAGCTGTTATGTTAAGCCTGTCATATGAGTGTAAGTGAGTTGCTAGACATATTCCAATTATTCATAGAGAAATTCCAAGCAAATTAGATTTAGGGGAATTCCCAGATCTTGCACAAGCTCAAACAGAAAATAATTTTTCTATAAAGACATTAACTGGACCTTGTCAGTATGGCATGCATTTTATCCCTCGTTCTAATGATCGTGATTAAGTTTTAGAATTTTTGGATAGTCTGGCAAGAAGAAATTCTCATCTAAATGCTTCGACTAAAGTGTGTGAACGATAATTACAGTTAGGGGAAGTGCTTGCCAGAAGTGCTAATCCAAGTGCTAATGAAAATTTAAATGGTGTGAGGTCACTTTTGTTAATAAATATTTTTCTTGCTGAAATGAAAAATCAAGGTTTAATAAAAAGCTTTTATCATTGTGATCAACCTTTACTAAATCAAATTAATGATGGAAAGTATGTACCAGTGTAAATCAAATCAAGCTCTGCACTTAAAAGCAGAGTTTCTATTAAGGTGTCAAGAGATTACTTTGGTGCTTTAGCTGTACATTATTCAGATAAAGAATTTAAAAAGAGATTATCATCTGATGGTGAAGAAAATACTTTATATATAAACGGAAATACCAACTTTTACTACTGACTTGAGAGTGAAGAATAATTGGGGAGATCTTTTTGTTCGCTTTACTACTTTTATAAAACAAATTAGACAAACAAATCAAGCTTTAACTTTGACTACAGACCTTAACAATAAGCCTCGTTTTGAATTAGTGAAAGAGCTTGTTGATAATAAATATATTCACATATTTAGTGAAGATGAATATAAAGCAGAGCCTCTTGGCCAGACGCATATACTAAGTTCTTGTTACACTGCCGTTCAACTATCTAAAGCAAATTCAGCTAGGCATAATAAAGAACTACGAGCTTGCCACAATGGGGAAATTTATTATAGTGGTTTAGATACACTTGATGATCCTGTGAAGCTTAGATCTTTTTGTCAAACTGAGTGTTTTTCAGGACATCCTTAAAAGATAATTTTGAAGCGGCAAAATCAATTCCAGAAAAGTGTTTAAGACAGAGATTTGATACAAAAGATTATTTTTCTATCTGGAATCCACACAATTTCTCAATACCAAGTTTAGTTAAAGTTTTTGAAGAATTAGAATTAAACGAAAAATACTCAATCAAAATTAGAGAAGCCGAAAGAAATATTTTCATTAGTAGGTTTAATTATTTTAGAGATTTAATTAAAAAATTAATGGGTCTTGGATAAAAATACCCTTAAAAACTAAAAAATTCCCTTTAAGGGAATTTTTTAAATATTTTTCTTAAAAAAGAAAAAGCCGAGCATCTAACTATCTTTCCAGGCGGTCTCCCGCCAAGTATTGTCGTCTCAAGCTGCCTTAACTATCGTGTTCGAGATGGGAACGAGTGTGTTTCAGCCGATACAACACCAAGCAACATTGATGATAGCAACCCTGACCCATAATTACAAGACTCGATTCTTAAGAAAAGTTGAGAAATAGGGCTATTTTGGGTTAAGATAATGTGCGAAGCTGATGCTGGATATAAACCACAACCCAATGCAAATTCTTCAAGCCAGACAGCTTGAAGAGAGTGTTAGGCGTTTATGTAGTTATGATAGGCGAGCTGTTCATCCAGTAGGTACACAGGAAACACTTCATTGCTTATGCAATGAACTAGAAAAAGCGCAGCTGAAAGCGAATTTGCATCGTGCCGAAAAAATACCTATTTTTAAAGTTAGAAAAATGGTTAAAAAAGCATACACCACAGCTGGAGCTAATTTCGCTGGGAATAAAACGAAACAACTTTTAGATCAAATACCAGAATCTCATGGAAATAAATCTTTGGACATAGTTAATTTAGTCACTCTCATTGGTGATCCAAATGGAAAAAAAATCATTCTTGGTGCTCATTATGATATGGATTTATTTATAGAAAAAGGTGCTGGAGCCGATGATAATGCAAGCGGTGTTGCTACGCTTTTGCAATTAGCAAAAAATCTCAAAGCTCATGAAAGTAAATTTGAAGAAGCTCGTCTTTGTATCGAGATTGTTTTTTTTGGTGCCGAAGAAAACCCTTTTGATTTAAGCGGTAGCAATCATTATGCAAGGAAATTAAGATTCGAGGATGAAAAAAATAATTTGGGACACATGCTTAATCTTGATATGGTTGGTTTTTTTGATGACGAGCGCGATTTGGATATCTATCTAGGGGATCACGAGAGCGATAGTCAATTTGGAAACTTTTTAAAAAAACTCAAACAATCACTGCCAAAAAAAGAAAATTACTATGTGATTGAAAGTTATAGTCATACATGGTTTGCTAACTTGTTATTAACTTTCATGCGTAATCAATCTCTTGTAGTAGAACATCTTTCACCAGATAGATTAAGTTTTATCACTGAGGATGGCATGAGTGAGCAACATCAGTTTAATAAAGGTGTTTCAGATTATAATTCTTTTAAAAAGCTTAATTTCCCGGTAAGTGCAATTAGTGCTAATCCCCATCGAAATAGAAATTACCATACACAAGCTGATGTGCCAGAAACTTTGGATTACACTAGGATGTCTAAGCTTACAGATAGTTTAGAAAGATTTTTATTAAGCTTGGTAGAAAATAAAAAGACTCCATGAAATGGAGTCTTTTTTGTAATTGAAATGTAAGTTTCGACTGGATGCGTCGAAAAAACCTTTTGAGGTCTTTTCTCCTATCTCTTAGAGAACTGGAATCTCTTACGAGCTTTCTTACGTCCGTATTTCTTAGATTCTTTGATTCTTGAGTCTCTAGAAAGCATACCAGCTGCTTTAAGAGTCTTACGAGAAGCTTCCTTAGCCTTAGATAAAGATCTTGCGATCGCGTGTCCTACAGCGTCAGCTTGACCAGCAAGTCCACCACCTTGAACATTTACAGAAATATCTTTTTTGCCAATATTTCCTGTAAGCTCAAGCGCAGACATAATTTTTTTAAGTAGTACTGGATGATTACCAAAATATGCAATTGGCTCTTGACCATTAACTGTGAATTTACCTTCGCCTGGTTTAATAAGAGCTCTTGCGATTGCTCTTTTTCTTTTACCTGTTGAGATTAAGTTGTCTTTTTTTCTTACCATGATTTAAAACCTTATTATGCAGCTAGTTGTGCTTCGTGCGGATGCTCTGCACCAGCGTAAATTTTTAATTTTGTGATTAATCTTTCACTTAATCTGTTATGAGGAAGCATACCTTTAACAGCTCTTCTTATAATTTCGTTTGGTCTTCTTTGAAGAAGGTTACCATGTGATTCCATTTTATGACCACCGTAATGACCTGAGTGTCTGTGATGAAATTTTTGGTTTGCTTTATCACCAGTAACTTTGATTTTTTCAGAATTAATAACAACAACAAAATCACCACAGTCTTGGTTAGGAGTAAAAATAGCTTTATCCTTACCGCGAAGAGCGTTTGCGATCTCAACCGCTAAACGGCCTAGGATTTTACCTTCTGCGTTGATAACCTTCCACTTTCTTTCAGTGGTTTCTTTAACGAAATAATGTGTTGCTTTCTGAGCCATAGCCTTAAGGATTCTATCAAATTGTATATGTCTATTACAATCAACAAAGATAAGGAAAAGCTTGAATTTCATAGATTAGTCCTAATAAACCCTATTTCTATTCATTTTCAGCTAGCTTTGACTATTAGGATACTGCTTGATTCCAGGGTTTTTTATGATATAAATTAGTCTCGCTATGATTAAAACACACATAACTCTAGATTTTTATCAAGCAGAACCTCAAATTCTTGCAAGAACAGAAAATCTTAAAGCAGCTATTAGCATCTGCCTTGATAGGTTACTACTTAGCGTTGTGCAAGAGAGTTATATTCAGTTCGAACCGCAAGGTGTTACTGCAACAGTTGTGGGAGAAGCTTTTCATTTCAGTATTCATACTTGGCCTGAGCATGGTTCTTGTGCGATTGATTTATATTCTTCGAATGATTATGGCTTTGCAAGAGAGATTGCGGATACACTAAAAGAATGTTTTCACGCGCAAGAATACGATATTAAAGTTTTAGATAGATCTCAGAGATAGTCATTTACTAAGATAAAAAAAAGGAGCTCTCAGTGAGAGCTCCTTTTTAATTTTAATTACTAATTAGTGATTATTGTCCACCAATGAAATTGTATGGATCATAGTCACCGTCTTGTAATGAATAGCTTTCAGATGTGAATGGATTAGTGTAACCTTTCACAAGACCAGTCATAACGCCGTTACCCATACCACTTACACCACCAGTTACTCCACCAGTAAGTGCTCCAATTGGGTATCCGAATAACTTACCAAAGAAGCCTCCTCCGAAGCTTTCGCTAATTGAGCTTGCGTAATGACCACCTTTAGAAACCGCACCTCTAAATAGTCCTGCAATAGGGCTTACTAAAAGTCCAGTCAACACACCAACAGGTCTGCAGACGAAGCAATCATCGTAATTACCTGATCCAACTTTAACTGGTTTTTGTGCAACCGGAGCTGGAGTTGGAGGAGGTGGAGGTACATCCTCGATTTGCTCATCTAACATTCTTTTTGCTTGTTCTACAACAGCTGGCTGTTGGATTTCTTGTCTATATTCTTCTTGTATTTGTTGTATTTCTTCTTCCTCAAGAATTTGTTGTTGAGGCTCAACTTCTACCAATCTCTTCACTACACCCGCGTTAGCATTTGGGCTAACTAAAGTGATTACAAGTAAAGTCAATAGGGTTTTCTTTAAAATTGTTTTCATCATAATTAAAAATTATAAACTAAAAAAACCTAATTAGCCCAGCCGTTTTAGTTGAAGATAATACGGGAACATCTATTTTGGGTTTTGTATTAACCAATAATTCTTTTAAACACTAGCGGTAGTGAAATTAAATTTTTGTAAGGGATCTACTGTTAAAATAAAAATCCGATCAAACTTATGTCAAACACTACGAACAAAATTAATACTAAAAAGATAGAAAAGGTTCTTATTGCTAACAGAGGAGAAATTGCTCTGCGTGTAATTCGCGCTTGCAAAGAACTCGGTATCAAAACTGTTGCTGTCTATTCTGAAGCTGATGAAGATAGTATGCATGTAACTATGGCTGATGAAGCGTTTTGTATTGGACCTGCAATTTCATCAAAAAGTTATTTACATATCCCTTCGATTATTAGTGCCGCTCTAACTTCAGGTGCAGATGCGATTCATCCAGGTTATGGATTTTTATCTGAGAATGCGCACTTCGTAGAAGTATGTGCTGAGCACAATATAAAATTCATTGGACCTAGTGCTAATGCAATAAACAAGATGGGTGATAAAGCGACAGCGCGTGAAACTGTTATGGCAGTTGGGGTTCCAGTTGTCCCTGGTTCAGATGGGCTTGTTGAAACAGTTAAAGATGCAATCAAACTTGTTGATGAAAAAATCGGCTACCCTGTGATTATTAAAGCAACTGCCGGTGGTGGTGGTCGCGGTATGAGAGTTTGTTATAACCAAGAAGAACTAGAAAAAAATATAGTCCAAGCTCAAACCGAAGCACAAAACGCTTTTGGTAATGCTGGAGTGTATATAGAAAGATTTATTACACAGATGAAGCATATTGAGATTCAGATTTTTGCTGATCAACATGGCAACTGTGTGCATATGGGTGAGCGTGATTGTAGTGTACAAAGACGTCACCAAAAGCTTATCGAAGAAGCTCCTTCACCGGCTGTTGATCTTGCACTTAGAAACAAAATGGGTGCTGATGCAGTGAAAGCAGCAAAAGCTGTTAACTATGAAGGTGCTGGTACTATCGAGTACATCTTTATCCCAGAGACTAAAGAATACTTTTTTATTGAGATGAATACTCGTATTCAAGTTGAGCATTGTGTAACTGAGATGGTAACTGGTTTTGACTTGCTGCAATGGCAGATTAGAGTTGCCAACGGAGAAAAATTCGATTTTACTCAAGAAGAAATAAAATTACGCGGTCATTCTATTGAGTGTCGTATCAACGCTGAAGATTCAGAAAGAAATTTCATTCCGTGTCCTGGCCACATAACAGGCTTTATGCCTCCTGGCGGTCTTGGAGTGAGGGTAGATACTCATTGTTATACGGATTATTTTATGCCGCCAAATTATGACTCGCTTATGGGTAAATTGATTGTATGGGGACGTGACCGCAAGCAAGCGATAGCAAGAATGCAGAGATGTTTGGATGAATTTACAATAACGGGCATACAATCCACCATCCCTTTTCACAAAAAGGTTATGGCTAATGAAACTTTCAGAAATGGCGTCGTTTGTACAGATTTTATCGAAAAAGAGCTTAAAAATGAGCCTAAAGCTGTTTTGAGTTAGGTTAAGAAGCTAAATAAGTTCGTAGATTAATACTTTTTTAATTTGTATAGATACAAAAATTGTTAATATTTAAATAGGTATTATCTTATTGCCTTTTAATTATTTATGGTCGTTTCTAGTTACGATGTTTGGAACAATACAGCCCAGATAGAAGCATATTTAAATGCTCTTAATATAGGTCGTTGTTCAAATCAAAATGAACTTCTCGATCAATTACCGACTGTAACAATAGGTGATGATATACGTAAACAAGAATCTGTAGTAAGACAAGCTCTTGAAGATCTTAGTCGTGTTGCTGGAAGAAGATTTTCCTATGTAGATAATTCAGCTGCAAATATTGCAGGTCTAGTTCATGCTACGAGTGATCCATTTTTAAATGATACTTTAGAAAGACTGATAGAACAGAAGCTTGTTGAACTTAAGCTGTATCCGTCACGTGAAGACTTTAAGGCTGCACTTCGAGATTCATCTAAGCCAATAGCGCTAGAACCCTACGTAGAACTTAGCGAAAAGATTTTTAAAGAAGCTAGTTTGAAAAATTTAGACATACTGAGATTCATAGCAGGTGTTGCTAAAGAAACTAAAATTCATCAATTTATAATACCTGATTTTTCAACAAAGATAAATCAAGTGGGTAGTTCTGGAAATCTTCTTGTTCATGGGGGTTATAAGGTTTTGAAATTTACTGATGAAACTTTAGATAAGTTTGAATTATATAGTCTATTAGATTCTCGTACTCAATTGAGAGATAACCTTGAATGTTACATGAATCATTCACGTGGTGGAATAGAAGTTAAGTTCAACGGAGAAACAAGTTATAGAGTAGTCGGGCAGTTCCCTGGCAGATCTCAGCTTAAATCAGGGTATACCGATGAAGAAATTCAAGAAGTTTATACTACTCTCTTAAGCTTGGTCGGTGATGATCCTGAGAAAATCTTTGGTATACAACCTTCTAACAAACAATATAGATCATTAGGGGTTGGTGAACTCGTAAATGCCACTCCTACAGAAATTCTTTCTATTTTTGTTGATACTGATTTGCCAGTTGACTTGCAACATAATATCTATAATGCAAAATGGATCTGGGATCCATCATATAAAGATGGTCCAAGGTTGATACTTAATGGATCCGGGATGGATGATGTAGATAGTTTAAGAATAGTAAAAGATGCTGTTGAAGGTTGTTTAAGTAAACACGGTATATCTGTGGTTAATTATGATTATGATGATTCAAGTCACCTGGAAGCAGAAGCAAGAGGATTAAGGCGATTTTCTAATGGACTAAAAGTGGTTAAAGATTTTTAGTCAAATTTATTACTAATTAGGCAGACCTACTGTTAATAATAGTTTGAGGTGAATTCGAGGACTCTCTATTAGTATTGTTTGTTATTCTAGAAGTTGGAGAAGGGGCAATACGTGAAGGAGCAGTATCCGTGATACGAGCTTTAGGAATATCAGCAGCAATAACTCTTTGTGTAGGTGAAGGGGTTGCAGCCTTCGCTATAAATACAGCAGGGAAACTATTTCCTTCACCTGCAAGACTTCTGGCTGTCAAATCATTTTTGCTATTTTGAATAAATTGTCTTGCCGCAACGAAAGAAGGATTGCTAGTTGCTGAGCTTGTATTACTAGCGCTCGATGTTGATCTGGACGTAGCTAAATTTGCTCTTGGCACAAAACTTTGTCTATAAGAAGGCATGCGTAATGAAGTGTGTGCATTTGAAGATTTGTGAGCATTTGAAGATTTGTGAGCATTTGATTTTACTTCTATTTGTTTTGTAGAACTTGCTGACATAGATTCAGATTGGTTTGTTTGACCAAGAACAGCTCTGAGCATTTTGCCTGGTAATTCTGCAAGTGTGTGATTTTGTTTTTCGGTTAAAGCCATTTCTCCATTGTTGTAGGCTTGTAATTGTGCTTGTTTACCAAATAAATTAAATGCCCAAGTAAAGTTTTCCACTGCTTTATGAGTTTTTTGTGGTAAAAATTCCTTGACTAAATTTAAAAATGAAGACACAGTCATCAAGCCACCAGTAGCAAAAAGTGCATAGCGACCTTTGTTTAAATTATCCATGTTAAATTTAGAAGCAAATTCAACAGCAATGCCAGAGCCTTGTCTTAGTAAGGCAGCAGCCTTTTTTAAACCTAGAAGATGTACTAAAGGAGATAGTGCTGTCACTAGACCAGTTGTAATTCCAGCTGTCCCACTTTCGTAGTTTAAAGCAGCTTTGAGTGGATTTTCTTTCATTGCTTGAGCGTATTTAGACGCTGCAGATTTTAAAACGTTTATACTTTCGCCAAAATCTTTATAGCCTTCTTGTTTACCACCACCAAGTTTCTCTATATCAGCAGCTACATTAGCAAGACCCACTTCCACACCGCGATACATGGTTAGGTCTTCGCTTTTGACAAGCCAAGGTGTGATCATTCCAAGTACTTGTGGTATCACCTGAGGTAAAAATTTTCTTCTACTTGAGTCACTAGCACCGAATGCGCCAAATCCAGTAAAGGTGAGCGAAGTTACTTTGTTAGTTAATCCGTCTAATGCTTTTGCAAGAGCACTGTCTTCTCCAAGAAACATTTTGCTGAGTCCTGCAAGAGCACTAAAACTACCGCCAGCAAGAGTCATTGCAGTCATAGATTTATTTCTAAGTGCATTTCGCTCTGATACTAATTTTTGTTGCTTAAGATCTTTAACTGTTACAGTTCTTGGTGTGTTATTTGTTGATTGAGAAAGTTTTTTAAAATTAACATTATTTGTGCTTAAAGTTGTTTGATTAGTTACTGTAGAATTACTAATAGCTTGTGAAGAATTATTGCCTGTTTGAACTTGGCCTCTAGGAGTAGTTATATTATGTTGTAGTATTTTTTTAGCCACAGCGTACCAGTAATCTCTTAAGATTTCCTTGCGATTTTCTTTTTTCTTTACTATTATATATTAATACATTTTACGCAAATAAGCCCTTAATTTGCAACATAAATTCAGTAAAATCAGCTTTTTTTACTTGTGAAAATAGGGGTTTTGCCCTAGCTGTTAACTTAAGGATGTTGCTGTAAAGATCAGATGATTCGTTGACATTTACTCAATAATTGAGATAAATCTATTAGAGTTAATAGACATCTTGCGAAACATCGTTTCGCAGTAGATGTCGCCCGAAAAAAGGTCGCAACGACGCCACTCGGCGGAAGTTGCGCTAAGGATAATTCCGACTTTCACAAAAGGTCTAATGAGTATA
>CAIYXB010000151.1 GCA_903930015.1 uncultured bacterium
AACCGTTTTGGTTTGTTCGTTAATCTCAACTATTTTTGCTGCTTCAAAACCAGCAAAACGGTAAGCCCAAGTTAAATCATTTCCCATTCAGTAATTATATTAAAGTATTTACTTAATCCACTAAAAATGCAGAAGAGCCAAAATTTTTACCATCTTTAATTAGACTAGGATAAACGATACCATCTTCTTTGACAATACTTAGCTCATAACCCTCATTAATTTTTGCAACTACTTCATCTACATCTTCATCTGTAAAAGTAAAATTCTCAATCTTCTTACCAAGATATGGCTGTAAAAACTTCCAAGAGTTACCAGTATCTTGATCTAGCGCTAGAGAATCTATATTTAAGTCAACTTTTCCATCTTCATTTAAATCAAAACCTTTTATTTCATTAGGCTCAACGAATTGAATACCAATATTAAAGTCTCCTTTTGCATGTAAATCCACAAAATCATTTCTTGCCGAATAGTCTGCAATCTTGCCGTCATTATCATTAGCACCAATACCTAAAATTCCTTCACCGGGTAAGAATGGTGAAATAGATCCAGGCTTATTTCCAGCAGAGACTAAAACATAAGTACCCTTTTTTGTAGCATCTTTCAAAATATCAAAAAGCTTTTCTGAATCTAATTTTTTTCTATATGCAAGAGATAACTCCTCATAATTTTTTTTCGAGATCTTCTGAGTAGAATAAGCGTTTGTACCAAACGGTGCCACTACGATATCGGGTTCTTGCCCATCATATGATTTTAAATCACCTGAATCATCAACTAAGCTTTTATCAATAAGTTTTATATCCGCTTTTATACCCTTGGAATCCATGCGTGAACTAATCATCTCTTTAATTAGGCCTCCATGAGAAATATCTCCATAGCCATCTCCAGTGATATCAACTGTTGGTATATAAGCGTCTGGCTCAACTATTGCAATAAAAACAGTTGCATCTAATTTTGACAATGATACTTTTTGTCCTGTTTTAATAACCTCATCTATTGGCTTCTCTGTAGAATCATTTTCTTTTTTCACATAAAATCCTTGCTTAAAAGCACCATTAAAATCTAAAGGTGCTTCTTTCAAATAACTTACCCGATACTTTTCATCAGCTACATTCATTTCCATAGAAAGTCTTGCTCTCTTGAATTTCTTAGGCAATATTGATTCAATTCCTTCCTTTGGAACGATCAAAGAAAAATCTTTTATTTCTCCCTTAGCAAATCTTAGAATGCCCTCCTTAGGATCTTCTTTTTTTGGGACAAATGCATCTTCTTTTATTTGAGTCTCAGGTTGATTTTGCTCCTGAGCTTGCTTAGGATTATCAACTAAAACTAATTGATGAAAGACAGCGCTTGTAAAAAAATTCTGTAAAAGCTTATCCATCTATATGAATAAAAAGTAGAGTGGTTGCTTATGTTTATAGGTTTAAACACCTATTTATAACTGTTTTCCACCAAAAATATTAATAGCAGCTTCACGAACTTCATCTAATTTATCTCTATTAAAAGTAGTTGGTCTCACATCTTCGATAAGCTCTTCACGAACCGCACAAGTCTGACTTTCTGTTGTTAGAGGAGACACCACCTCGATGATCTCATCTTCAATTTCTTCTTTTTCTATTTCAAGAGTTTTTTTTTCAGCTACAAGCTCAACTTGTGCCATTGAATCTGAGATTTCAAAATCCAGTTGCGTAATTTGATCGCCAAATTGTTTTACGATAGCAGATAAAAATTCTTCTGATCTTTGTTCAAGCTTCGCTTTTAAAAATTTAAATTTTTCAGGAATAGAAATCACAGCTTTTGGAGCTTCCACACTTGTCAAACAAGCTTTACTACTGATAAACATACCTTTAGACCCCGGACTTAAAAATTCAAGAAAACCAGATGATGGGGCTTCTAACGAAGTAGCTAAAACCACTTTTTCAACTGGAACTGACGTCTCTTGAAAAGGCTTAACACGCACGGTAGCATCTGGGCCAGGCATTGCTTGTATTTTTGGTCTAACAGGCATTTGAGCTAAACTTGAGGTCTTTGTTGATACTAGTCCACCAGCTTCAAGCTTTTTAATTTTTTCAAGAAGATCTTTTATCACAAAAATATCTTCTCGGTGAGCGAGTTTCACTAGCCAGGCTTTAAATAATGATTTAGTTTGCGTCGTTTGTTTTAACTTTATTTCAAGCTCAGCTAAAGAATTTGAGATTTGAACTAACTCATAATTTTCAGTTGCTTGCTCTTTTATGTATGCAATTAGATCTGGTGCTAGTTCATTTGCACCAAGACTAATATTAGTGAGCAATTCCAAAGTGAAATTATTTAGCTCCTGACATATAATCAATGGCTCTTTACCAAAACTAATCATCTTATCCACTTGAGCAATTAAACCGCGTAAATCTCTTTTGAGAAGACACAAAAGCAAAAGCTCCAAATCATCAGTGGAGACTGCCCCAATAATATTTAAAACTTTTTCTTTAGTAACAGCTTCTTTATCATTTGAAAAAACGCCAATCTGGTCCAAAAGCGCAAGTGCATCTCTCATCGCACCATCTGAATGTTTAGCTATGGCTTCAAGAGCCTCTAGACTAATATTTAGATTTTCTTCTTTACTTACATAATTCATTCTTTTTAGAACATCATCAATAGTTATTGGCTTGAATCTCAATTGCTGACAGCGACTTGAAATAGTCTTTGGCACTTTATCAAATTCTGTTGTAGCTAAAACAAAAACTACATTTTTAGGTGGCTCTTCCACAACTTTTAGTAATGCGTTAAAAGCTGCATTACTAAGCATGTGAACTTCATCAATAATATAAACACGGTATTTACCTGCAACACTCGCTAAATTAACTCTTTCAATCAAATGTCTTGCATCTGCTACTTGACCGTGACTAGCAGCGTCAATCTCTGTAACATCAATGCTACTTGAATTTGCAATACTCACACAACTTTCACAACTACCGCATGGATCAGTAGTCGGAGACTTAGAATCAAGTGCATTTGTACAATTAAGACTTTTTGCAATAATTCTTGCTGTAGAAGTTTTACCAGAACCTCTAGGACCTGTTAAAAGATAGGCATGGACTATTTTCCCATTTTCAATTGCATTAATTAAAGTTTCTTTAACTGAGTCTTGACCTAAAACATCTTTTAGTTTTTGGGGTCTGTATTTAAGGAAAAGTGGTTGATATAAGCTGTCCTGCACGAATATTATTTTATCATCTCTAGTTGCAGTTAACAAAGCCTAGAGCCTAAAGGAGACCGCTGCATAACTTCAGATTCAAGGCTTGCGAGCGCGAAAAAGCGCAGTTTACTGGTTGTAAATGAGCATTTTGAGCGCGAGTATAACGCAGAAGATGAGTTATGAAGTGGTCTCTAAAGTGTTATCTAATTATAAATTAACAAAAGACTTAGTATCTAACTGCAATGCTTCAACCATTGCTAGATTTATAGATAACTTTTCTAAGGAGAATTTACTCATTAAATCTTTATCTAAACAATTTTCAATATTTTCAGTAGTAATATCATCACCAGATAACTCTGATAAAGAAGCGGCAATATAGATTAGAGCATTTGCTACTAGGAAATTTTCATCACTGTGATCAAGCTTTTGCCTATCAACCATCTCAATAATTACATCCGGCAAACCAAAATCTCTAAGAATCTCAGCAGAAAGTTCTATGCAAGTTAGACCAAAAATTTCTTTTTGTTTTTTGAGTTTCTCAGAAAAGGATTTTATATCCTTAATTGCATCATTTTGTTGCTTATAAAAAATTGTGAAAATCTGCTCACCAAGAGCCTGCATTAAACCTAATATATAAATATTACTCACTTCATCTTGAGAAAACTCTTTGATTCTTGCAAACTTTTGAGCTGCAAATGCGGTAAAAACACTTCTAAACCATAGATCTAAGTCCAAAAAAGCTTTCCGTGCAGCTATAGCAAAAACCAGATTTCTAACTTCATTGGTACCCATCAAATCGATCGCTTGACCAATATTTTGAGGTCTTCTTGCTGAAGGGAAAGCAGCTGAGTTTACAAACTTAAAAATATTTGCGTATAGGATTTCATCCTTAGCAACAAGATCTGCTACATCTTTGCGAGAAGTATTTGGTAAATTAATTTTATTGATCAACTCAACAGCAACAGGAGAGATAGTTGACAACTCTGATACATGCTTTAAAAAATCTGCTAGCTGAAATGTAGCCATTAACTATATTATTCCCATTTTTTATGACTCAAAGATACTGCTTTACAGAATTGAACTTATTTTTTCTCTAATCTCGACTAGATCAGACAATGTACGTGGTCTAGGCTCTGTTATTTTAATGTCAGCTTTAATTTCGCCAATCACAGTCGGATCCTTGCTATTTTTATCCATCACAATAATACGATCAGCAAGCAAAAGAGCCTCATCAATACTATGCGTAACAAAAACTACCGATGGTTTAAGATCCTGCCATATCTCAATTAATAGATTCTGCATATCTAATCTTGTTTTTTCATCTAAAGCACCGAAAGGTTCGTCCATGAGTAATAACTCAGGTTTTACAGCAAGCGCTCTTGCGATCGCAACCCTTTGTTTCATTCCACCAGAGAGTTCACTAATTTTATCTCTAGCATGACTCAGAAGGCCAACCATCTTCAAATATCTTGAAGCAATTAAATACCTTTCATCACGATTTTCAATTATATTCTTGAGACCAAAAGCAACATTCTGAATCACATTTAGCCATGGAAAAAGAGCGTACTCTTGAAAAACCAATGTTCGATTCAAGTCAGGTCTTTTTACAAGCTGGTTATTAACCAGGATTCTACCAGAAGAAGCTGAATTAAAACCAGCAAGCATACTTAATAAAGAGCTTTTACCACAACCACTTGGACCAAGCAAGCAAACAAACTCAGCATCTTTAATTTCAAGATTTATATTCTTAACGACAAAAATATTTTTTGAATTGAATTGCAAAGAAACATCTTCAAACAAAATTGTCATTTATTGAAACCCCAAATCTTTTGAACTTTTTTCTCTATAGTCCTAAAAAAAAGATCGTCAGTAACATAACCTAGTATGGCAATAATAATAATCATAGACATTACTTGAGACATATCAGCAAGACTTCGACCAAGTTCTAATTTTTGACCAATACCAACGCCATTTACAAATAATTCTCCGGCAATTAAAGCCCTCCACGCAAAAGCCCAACTTAATCTTAAACTTGAAATAAGCTGAGGAATTATCGACGGGAAAATAACTCTTATATATAAATCTATAGAACGTGCTCCAAGAGCCTGGGCTGCGCGAATGATTTCTTTAGGAATTGTGTGTACACCAGTTCTCACTCCAAGTGCACTTGGAATAAAAGCTTCCAAAACTACAATAAACAAAACTGCCGCTTCAGAAATTCCAAACCATAATAAAGCAAGTGGAACCCAAGCAACACTTGGTATTGATTGAAGTGCAGTCAGTGATGCACCTATTGTGTTATCCAATATTTTATATCTTGCGATCGCAAGGCCACAAAAAATACCAACAAAAACTGCAAGTATATAGCCAAGCAAAACTCTCCTAAATGATTCTAATATTGCAAATAAATAATCAGACTCGATAAAACCAAAGAACATTGTCTCTAAAACTTCAATTGGACTTGGAAGTAGAAATTTCGGATAAATACCTAAACTAGAGAGAATTTGCCAAAGAATCAAAAAAACCAAGAAAAAAATCGTCCTTTGTAAAAAAACATTTTGGATAAACGATTTTGTATAATCAGCTTGAGCAACAGTTATTCGTTTTTTGAAGTCCTCTGACATCTAGTGATATCATAACAGCAGTGAATCCCCGAGTGTCAAAGTAACAAACAGGAATGGAGAAAATATTATGAATGTATATAAACAAATGAAATTAGATGAAAAACTATTTTTAGAAATTTTAAATAAACATCCAAAAATTCTTTTTATTTTTGATTATGACGGCACAATTACCGAGTTAGTTCGTGATCACAACGAAGCAAAACTAACAAATGATGAAACAGCTATTTTAAATAAATTAAGCAAGGCTCCAAACACAAAAGTTTCTATAGTAACTGGACGTGCCCTCGATAATTTAAAATTTTTACTTGCTAACAGGCTTGATGAAAGCATCTTGCTTTATGGGACTCACGGAGCCGAGGCAGGCAAAGCAGTTACAGATGATGAGAAAGTAAGAAAACCTCTTGAAGAAATAAGGGATTTGCTTAAAGAAGAAAAAAATATTTTTTTTGAGGATAAACCTATTTCTTTAACAGTCCACTACAAAGATCATCATGATAAAAACGATCTTATCTTTAGACTTGAGAAGGTTGCCGAAATTTATTCGGAATTATTTAGAGTTCAACAAGGGCACCAGGTTTTTGAATTTCTGCCAAAACACATAAATAAAGGTTTAGCCATCAGTGATTTACATAGTAAATTCAAGGATTTCTACCCAATTTTCTTCGGAGATGATTTAACTGATAATTTTGGATTCAAAGTAATAAACCAGATAAATGGGCTATCTGTTCAAGTAGGTGAGCGTATCTCAGAGCGCGAAGCTGGGTATCTAATAGGTAAGGTTGAAGACACGTATAAACTCATCAACTTATATTTAAAAAAACAAGAACGGCAATGAGCAAAATAAAAGAGTTATCGGCTTATCAACTACTGCAAAGAAATCAAGCAGATCTTAAAGGCGCGCTTCAACTACTAGTAAACAAGCAGCGTGACTTGAATCCAGAATACTTAGATCAAACTTTAATCAATTCAATGAAAAGTGAATGGCCTAAAGAACAGGCGTTGCCACTTTTATTTTGTCAGAATCAACTTTTTGTTGCATGCGCAGAGAATTGCCCAGACGATATTTCAGTAAAATTGAAAACTCTTACTGGTAACAATGAATTAAAAATTATCAAAATTAACCAAAGAAGCTGGGACTTCGTAGCCAAAGGCGCAAACACAGGTGGTGCCAACAACGGTGGTAAAGCAATGGCTCAGCTTGGAGCTCAGCTTGCAGCAACACTTGAAAAAATTCCCGTTAGAACTATTAATGCTAATGATGAAAACTCTATTGGTACTGAAGTACGCTGGGTGCTACAAGAAGCAGCTAAAAAAGGTGCTTCTGATATTCACTTTGAACCTTTTGAAAAAGAACTTATTGTCAGATTCAGAGTTGATGGTGTTTTGAATGATGTTTGTAAATACCGCTGTGACACAAGTAACGACTATAGAAAAATTATTTTAGCCAGAATTAAAATTATTGCAGATTTAAATATAGCTGAATCTCGAATCCCTCAAGACGGACGTGTTACAGAAATGATTGATGGTTCGAAAATAGATTTGCGTGTGTCTACACTACCAACTTTACACGGCGAAAAATGTGTAATCAGATTATTACCTCACGAAAATTCTTTCTTAGAATTATCTGATTTAGGTATGCCAGCACATGTTATACCTGACTTTGAAGCTTGGCTAAAAATGTCTCAAGGAATGGTTTTGATAACAGGACCAACTGGTTCAGGTAAAACTAGTACTCTATATACAAGCCTTGCAAAATTACTAGACGTCTCAAAAAACGTAGTAACAGTAGAAGACCCTGTTGAGTTTCAGTTAGCTCGCGTAAATCAAGTACAAGTCAATGCTAAAGCTGGACTCACATTCTCCGCTGGACTTAGAAGTATACTTAGACAGGATCCTGATATCGTGATGATTGGGGAGATTCGAGATTTGGAGACAGCAGAAATCGCAATTAAAGCTGCTCTTACAGGTCACCTAGTATTAAGTACGCTTCACACCAATGATGCTCCAAGTACTATAAATAGATTGATTGACATGGGAGTTCCACCTTACCTGATTGCAAGTGCGCTTGTTGGAGTTGTTGCTCAAAGACTTTTAAGAAGAGTTTGTAAATATTGTAAAGAGGAATATATTTCAGGTATAGAAGAAAAAAAAGCTATTGGCATTGAAGAAGGTACTAGTTTAGTAAGAGCTACCGGCTGCCAGAATTGTAATAACACTGGCTATTCTGGAAGAGAGGGTATTTTTGAAATAATGCCTGTTACAGATGACATGAAAATGATTATTCAAAAGGGAGCGGGGGTCGATGAATTAAGTAAGGCAATGACAGAAATGAAGATGCCTACCTTATTTTCTGCTGCTAAAGATAGAGTTTTAGAGAAAAAGACAAGCGTAGAAGAATTAATGCGTGTTGTAATCAAAGGATAAAATGATATTAGCCTGTAACATTTTCATTAACATTAAAGAGGAACCTAGGACAAATAAATAAAGTCCTTAATATTGGTTGATGAATAAAGATAATCCAAATGAAAAACCATCATTTTTTGGCTCTGGTGAAGAGTCAAAATCTTGGCCACCTGCAGATAATTATGAGCTAGAGAACAAGTCCTCTGAAGATTCAATGGAATCTTTTTTTGAAAAAGATAATTTTGAAACTTCTTTCAAAAGAAATTTTGAAAAAGCAGAAGAAGCAAATTTCTCAGATGACTTTTTGGTTGAAGAAGATGAAAATGATGATGATGAAGTTCAAGTGCAAGAGACTGAACTTTTAGATTTAGATCAGATCAAAGAAGAAAATTATATCGATAGTGATGATTTTTTAGATCAACTTATTGATAACGTTGATGAAAAAACAAACATCGGAAGCATGAGAATCATTGATGATGAAGAAGATTTTGAAGACAAAGTAGATACGAACAAAAGCTTTATTAATGATGAAACCCTGAGCTTTGAGGATATTAGCAAAAATCAAGAAGTTAGCAATGCAAGCTACGATGAGGATTTAGAACACAACATTAGCATTGAAAATATTATCAATGACAGTGAATTACAAGAAGCAATAGCAGAAGAAGATTTTGATTTTGATGATCTCATAGAAACAACTAGCAATTCAACTGAATTTGAGACTGAGGATGAATCGCAAGATGACTTTGATGAAGATTTACTTGGTGGAGATCTTGGCATTGGTACAACTGGAGTAGCTTTCTCTGATCCTGAAGGATTTACCCAAGATAATGATCTCAATGATTTAAGGACAGAACTGGAAGCAGAATTTGGTAGCCAAGTAGAAGATTACAAAGAAACAAGTTTTGAAACACTCTCAAAATCAAGTGAATACGCAGAGTCTGATTTTATAGATTTTATTGATGATGACAATGAATATCAAGACGATACAACTATAAAGCCTTTTAGGGCTTTTACAAAAATCAATTTAGCCGAGGAACTTGCAGAAGAAAAAGATGAAGAATTAAAGGCAGTTGGAATACTTGCTGGGACTAACAGAAACGTTTTAATAATATTTGTAATTATACTTCTTTCTTTAGGATACTTTTTATTCAACACTTTCTTTAACAAGCAAATTGAAACTAAAACAAGACAAAAAACCAGACCTCCTAAAAAAGAAAAGTCTGTCGTTACACTTGATCAATCTCAGATACCAGTCTGGGAAATTTCCGAACAAAATATTGTTAACCTTTCAGCTGAAGAAAAATACGCTGAGTCATTAATTAAATTCACTGGACGCGAGAATCCTTTTGCAATGCCACAGTCAGTAATTGATGCATTAAAAAAACAAGCTGACTTAGAATTACTGTCTAAGAAAAAACCTAATTCATACAAACGCTTAGCTTACAGAGCAACTCTACTTGGTGTTCTTACTTCAGAAGGAAATACAATTGCACTTGTAAACACTCAAGAAGCTGGCTTTGATATAGTAGAAGGAACTAGCAAAAAGAAAATTTTAACTCTAGCTACAAAAGCTATGGATAAAGCAAAGAAAGACACTTTGGAGATGAGTAAAGGAAGTTTCATTGGTCCTTGGGAAATTATTGAAGTAACAGCTCCAAAAGGACTTTCAGCCGATGCAAGAATTATCATTCAATTCCAGGACACTCAAAAAGTTCTAAATATGGGCAAAGCTGAAGACCTTGGGATATTTGATCCTGGTGGACAAATTGATGATTTGGAAAATTCTGGCGGAGATGATTCGGATGATGATTCATCTTCAGATGATGATTTTTAATTAGACTTGGGCTAATAACTTTGATTCAATTTCAGCAAAAACCTTATCTGCATCTTGATTACCATCTATTTTTGTAACCATAACACCATAAAAATCATTTAGAGGTTTTCCAGTTTCATTTTGATAGCCTGCAAGCCTTTTTTCAATAGCGTCTTTAGTATCATCTTTTCTTTGATACAAATCGGATCCACACAAATCACATTTACCCTCTACCTTTGGAGGGTTTAAACTCAAATGGAAGACTCCACTGCAATCAGGTTTATTGGTTTTTGAACACATACGACGACCAGATAATCTATCAAAAAGAAGTTCGTTTGGTACTTCTAAATCAAGTACTGAATCAAATTTGGCAAATGAATCAAAAAATTTTGCTTGATCCAGGGTACGAGGATAACCATCTAAAATAAATCCCGATAAATTAGAAACATTATTTTTTACAATTTCATTAACAATATCATCAGAGACCAATTGACCTGCTTCAACAATTGATTTTACTTTGTTACCTAAGTCAGAACCACTTTTAATTTCAGATCTAATTAAATCACCAGTACTTATATGAGCTAAATTATATTTTTTTGCAAGTCTTGTAGACTGAGTACCTTTTCCAGAACCAGCAGGACCTAAAAACAAGATTTTTTTATTTAATTGATTTGACATACGAATTATTATTCTATCATGTCAATATGTCATTGCCGTAAGGGTTACATAATTCGTTGGTAGTTAATCAATAATTGAGACAAAGCTATTGGTGTTAATTGAGTCTAATTGCAATCAAATGAAATCACCTTTTTTCGAAGCATTTGCGTAAGCTCATGCGCAGAAAAAAGAGTGATTTCATTTGAATATTGCAATAGAGTTAATGATTA
>CAIYXB010000152.1 GCA_903930015.1 uncultured bacterium
ACTATTTGTTTAAGGGGTTAAATATTAATCCCTTAAAATGACTAGACCAGAAACGACTTACAACTCAATTCGCAGCGTTTCCGGCTTATACTAGTCCTACATTTACACTCACTACATCAAATCTGGGCACATCCAATGTCTTAAGTATGTTTGATTATTAGCATTTTCTTTTTAAGAGAAGGTTAAGTGATTAGGGAGCTTATTATAAGATTTTTTTTAATTTGGATTGGAAACAAACCTAATGAAGAGAAGCACCTAATGAGAGCGATTTAACGAGTTTACTTAGAACTCTATTATAATTTATTAGAAGCATGTCAAGAACTTACAGAGACCCAATACACAAAGAAATTTTCTTAGACTCCGAAAACAAAGTAGAAAAACTTTTAATCGATCTCATTGACTGCCGGGAATTACAAAGACTTAGATGGATCAAACAACTTGGCACAAGTTGGCTTACCTTTCATGGAGCGGAAGCAACTCGCTTTCCTCATAGTCTTGGATCAATGCACGTTGCAAACCTAATGTTTGAGAAACTTAGTCGGGATTTAAATTTAGAGAAAGGGAAATATGATCACTATAGAGCGCTTGTTTTAGTTGCCGCACTTTTACACGATATTGGACATTCTCCTTTTAGTCATAGCTCTGAAGATATCAACGATATTAAACATGAAGTTTGGACTCAAAAATTAATCTTAAGTCCAGAAACTCAAATTAATAAGGTTTTAGAATCTTATCAAAGTGGCTTTGCGAGAGACATTGCGACGATTTTAAATAAAACCTATCCAGTTAAATTTTTATCAAGCATAGTAAACAGCCAGCTAGATTGTGATCGTTTTGATTATTTGATTAGAGATAGTTTTCACACTGGAACAGCTTATGGAAATTTTGATTTAAATAGAGTGATCGCAAGTATCACCGTTGATGTCGAGAATGATTGTCTTGTTGTTTCTGGTGAAAAAGGCATGCTTGCTGTTGAAGATTACCTTTACGCTCGCTACTCTATGTACTTGCAAGTTTACCAACATAAAAAATGTTTAGCTTCGGATTCACATTTATTAAAACTCTTCCAAAGAGTAAAAATACTAATTCGATCTAAGAGAATCGCATATCTTGAAACTGGGCTTATGAAGTGGATCACGAATCCTGAAAACCTTACAGTAACAGAGTTTCTAAATATTGATGACACAACTGTAATGCACCATATTAAACACTGGGCTCAAGAAAAAGACCTTATACTTAAAGATCTTTCAAAAAGGTTTTTATCAAGACAGCTTTTTAAAGCAGAAAAAATTGAAAAAGGTACTGACTTAAAAGAACTTTATTTAGAAAAATCATCTAGTCTAAAAAAAGATAACCTTGACCCTGATTACTATTTAGATATTGTAACTATCGCGTCAAATCCATATAACTTCTACAATCCAGATGCAAGTAATTTCCATAAAGCAATTTTTGTAAAAGACCACAATCAACTAAAAGAAATCTCAACTATCTCTCATATAGTAAAATCTCTAGTACAAAATGATTTTGAAAATAGCTGGGTGATTAGCATTAACAAGAATGATCAACAAAGTGCACAAAAAGAATTTAGCTTGATTTAGTATTTTTCAAATCTTGAATTTCTTTTTCAAGATCTTCAATTTTCTTTGTTAATAACTCTAAAGAAGCACCTATAAAATCTGGGGTTTTGTGATGATCTAGATTTTGTATTATATCTTCTACTTCACCATTAAGCCTAACTATCCTTCCAGGAATACCAACTACAGTACTGTGCGAAGGTACATCCTTGAGTACGACTGAATTTGCACCGATTTGAACGTAATCACCAATAGTGATATTGCCAAGCACCTTAGCCCCCGCACCAACAACAATGTTGTTCCCTAAAGTTGGATGTCTTTTTTCATTTTTGGTTGAAACACCACCCAAGGTAACTCCTTGATAAATAACGACATTATCTCCAATCTCAGTTGTCTCACCAATCACAACTCCAGAACCGTGATCAATAAAAAAATTGTTACCTATTTTTGCAGCAGGATGAATTTCAATATTAGTAATGATTTTGACCCAATACTGAAATAACCTAATTAAAGTATGGGTTACATGATTTAAAATACCAAAATCTATCTTCCATAAAAAATGCAATAATCTATGCGCAAGTACAGCTTGAAAGCCAGGATAGTAAAGCCAAATACTCAAACAGTGCTTACAAGCAGGATCCTTTTGCTTAATATTGAGAATTTCGTTTTGGATTTGTTCAAACATCTTATTAATATGATTCTATGCTATCAATATCTCTATGAAAGATATTATCATCTGCACAGGTAATACTAAAAAAATTGCTGAATTCAATAAGATTTTAGAGCTAAATTCTAGCTTAAATTGCAGATTTAGATCCATACAAGAATTAATAGAAGATTTTGATGTTGATGAAACAGGGGAAAGTTTTTTTGAAAATTCTTTATTAAAAGCACAAGCTGGAGCTAGATTAACTAATTCTTTTTGTATCGCAGATGATAGTGGTATTGAAATCAACGCCCTTGGTGGCAAGCCAGGTATTTATTCAAAAAGATATTTGGAATTAAAAGTAAATGGTATACATGATGTTCTAGAAGAACTTGAAGATGCTCTAGATAGAGGCTGCCGCTATGTCTGCTCGATAGTACTTGTAAATGCCCAAGGTGAATTAATTTTCAGAACTGAAAACTATTGGCAAGGGCAGATTGGTTTTGAGCCTAAAGGTAAAAATGGTTTTGGTTTTGATCCAATAGTACACTCTTGTGAATATCCATTAAAGACAGTCTCAGAGCTTGATATAGAAACTAAAAACAAGTTAAGTCATAGGGCACAAGCTATGGGTGCTTTAAAAGAGTTTTTAACACAAAACGATATCTAAGCCTGCGCAAAACTCATAGGGTCGATCGTATGTGATAGCTGTTGGCTAAAAATACTTGTACCTTGAATTCCTGGGGCTGCAACTCTTGTCTCCCAGTGTAAATGAGGACCCGTTGAATTACCCTCTGAGCCAACTGTTGCAAAAACTTCACCTGCACTAATTTTTTCACCAACCTGTACTAGAGCTTTATCATTATGTCCAAAAACAGAATAAATTATTTTGCCATCTGGTTGTACCTGATTTTCATGAGCGACAATAACCGTATTGTTACCAAAACCTTTTACATGTCCAACATGCACTACAGTCCCTTCCCATGGAGATCTAATCACAGTACCTTTTGGCGCTGCAATATCAATACCTGAATGAAAGTGATCATGACCGCTAATAGGGTGGTGACGATGTCCATACTCACTTGAAATCTCACCCTTAACAGGCAAAATCATATTCGCAGTGTTTTCAATGCCTTGAAAAAAATTAGGTTTGTAAGGATTAGCTTGGCCGCCCATTAGAGCTGCCATTGCTGGATTTGCTGCCATCATAGACATCATCTCAGGGTTCATACCAGGCATAAAACCTGCTCCCATCATAGGATTGTTTTGGGAATTACCATACATCGATGCAGCCATTGCTGGATTTTGCATCATCATTGAATCCATAAAAGATGACATCGGATTTGAATCTTTATCATCATCGTCATTAGTGTCAAAAGCTTCACCCATCATCTGAGCTTGCATAATTGCCACCATCGCTTTAAAAGATTTTGGATCTTGTGCAACTCCATTTACATCTTCTAGACTTGGAATTGCTGATTTTATTCCAATATTAGAGTCTAATGAGTTCAAACGGCCCATAAGCTGATCAATTCTTTGTTCAGCTGCAAATTTAACTGGAATTTGTGATCCTTCTAACACTGATTGATTTTATGTATTGCAGATTAAGATTCAGTTAAATCTGCCCCTCTCCGACC
>CAIYXB010000153.1 GCA_903930015.1 uncultured bacterium
AACTTTAGCTTACCTACTTTCATTTCTAATCCTGGAGAGTGTAAAATTAATGATGTAAAGAAGATTTGGATTGAGAGAAGTATTTTAAATAAATTGGCTCACTAATTCAGGACACTACAGTATTTTTCATCAGAGACTTGTGGTCCTTGCAGAGTTTTAGAACCAAAAATAGATCAAATAAAAAGCCAAGGCTTATTGCCTGAATTCAATTTGGTTAAAGCTAAAACAAATAGTGCTTACAGCGAAGTAACTATAAATAATAAAAAATTCCCGGTTGCAGATAGCAATTATCATGGTCCACTAAGTCCACTTTCAAAATACTCTGGTAATAATGCTGTCCCAACATTACTTGCTGTCTATATCACTCCAGCTGGCCAATTTGTAGCACAGAGGCTGGATTACTATTCAAACACTCAAGGATCAGCAGCAGAAATAGTTGCAGGATTTAAAACTGCGTTTAGAAAAGAAACACCTAACGTTGAAGGTCTTAAATTAGAAAATGACCTTCCAGTAACTTATAAAACTAAAAATTAAAACTGCTGAATAGGGTTTTTAAATTTAGTAATATTATTCTGAAATAAAAGTTCAATTACACCAGTTGGACCTGAACGCTGTTTAGCGATAATAATATCTGCTATACCTGCTTTCTCTGATTCATCATTATAATAATCATCACGATAAATAAACATTACTATATCCGCATCTTGTTCAATTGAGCCTGATTCTCTCAAGTCAGAGAGCATAGGACGCTTATCCTGACGGGATTCCACGGCACGAGACAGCTGTGACAACGCAAGCACTGGCACATTAATTTCACGAGCTATCAATTTAAGTCCACGTGAAATTTCAGATATTTGATTAATACGATTATCATTACTACGACCTTCAATCAGCTGCAAGTAATCGATCACGATTAAACCCAAATCTCCGCCACACTGAGCCTGAAGACGACGGCATTTACCGCGCAACTCCATCACGGTTACTCCAGCAGAATCATCTATATAAATTGGTGCTTCTCCAAGATCAGACATTGCTTCACCTAGTCTTTCCCAATCATCTGAATGTAATTGTCCAGAGCGAACACGAGAGCTATCAACCTCAGCGCGCGCACACAAAAGTCTTTGTACAAGCTGTTCTTTTGACATCTCTAGAGAGAAGATCGCAACTGGTTTTTTTGCTTTTAGTGCGACATTCTCTGCTAAATTCAAAGCAAGTGAGGTTTTTCCCATCGCAGGGCGAGCAGCAAGTATCATCAGATCACTTTTTTGAAAGCCTGATGTCATGCTGTTTAGATCAGTGTAGCCTGTATTCACACCACTTAATTGACCTTTATTAGCTTCACGCTCTTCCAGAATTTTCCAAGTTTGATGAACTAAGTCACTAATATGAGTAAGCTGTTCTTTTGATTTTGATTGGGATAAATTAAAAATTATTCTTTCCGCTTTATCAACAAGATTATCCAAATCCTCTTCAGTATTGTGACCCAGCTCTACTATCTGATTTCCAGCTAAAATCATATTTCTTAAAAGAGATTTTGATTTAATGATTTTTGCATAGTAAGGTGCATTAGCTGCGATTGGTGCATGCTCAGTAAGTGAATCTAAATACTCAACACCTCCAACTTCATCAAGCTTGTTTTTATCCTTAAGGACTTGAGATATTGTAATAAGATCGATATTTTCATTTCTTTCTGTAAGATGAATAAGTGCATTGAAAATTTCTTGATGTGCAGATTTATAGAAAAAGTCCGCATTCGCGATAACTTCAATAACTCTGTTGAATGCATCAGGATCAACTAAGATCGCACCTAAAACAGCTTGCTCTGCTTCTATACTATTCGGCAAAAGAGAAGTATCAGTTTTACTACCTCTTTTTCCACCTAAATTCTGATTTGCTGCGTTTATAACCATTAAGACTCTTAATTATAGCCAAAAAGCTTGCTTTCAAGCCCTTTAAAGATTTTTAAAGATTTAAATAAACTAGTAATTATGCCATTTTAAAAATAAAAATGTAAAATAGACATGTTAATGATCGATAAAACCCTATATCAAAAACTTCTTGAAACAGAGGCAACTTACAAAGCTTTACAAAATAAACTCGCAGATCCAGAGATTTTTTCTAATCAAACTGAATACCAAGCCATTACTAAAAAACTCAAAAAACTTGAAAAAACTGTTGAGCGATTTAATCACTATAGAAAATTTGAAGATCAAATAAAAGAAAGTAGAGAAATTCTCAAAGAAACTGATGATACAGAAATGAGAGAAATGGCTCAAATGGAAATTGCGGAAGCAGAGCAAAAAATGCCTGAGCTTGTTGAAGAATTAAAACTATTACTTCTGCCAAAAGACCCTAATGACGAAAAAGATATTCTTGTAGAAATCAGAGCCGGTGCAGGTGGTGACGAGGCATCTATTTTCGTTGGCGATCTTTATCGCATGTACACTCGCTATTGTGATACGGTAGGCTGGACCCATAAGCTTGTTGATTACAACGATTCAGAGCATGGTGGTTTTAAAGAAGTTGTTTTTGAAATTCATGGTGAGGAAGTTTATTCTAAATTTAAATACGAATCAGGTGTTCATAGAGTACAAAGAGTACCTGCAACTGAGTCACAGGGCAGGGTTCACACAAGTACAGTGACTGTCGCTATCATGCCTGAGATCGATGACAATATTCAAATCGAAATTAGACAAGAGGATTTAATTCTAACAACTTGCCGAGCTGGCGGTGCTGGCGGGCAAAACGTAAACAAGGTTGAGAGTGCTGTTCGTATTGAACACAAACCAAGCGGTATCGTAGTGCAGTGTAGAGAAGAGAGATCCCAACTACAAAACCGTGAGAAAGCAATGAAAATGCTTAAAACAAAACTTTACGAGGAAGAACGTTATCGCAAAGATCAAGAACAAAGAAAACTACGCAAAAACCAAGTAGGGACAGGTGGGCGCGAAGAAAAAATTAGAACATATAACTATAAAGACGATAGGGTTTCCGAACATAGAATACACGTGAATTTTGTTCTTAAAACTATCATTGAAGGCAATTTAAAAGACCTTTTTGATACGCTTGCAGCTTATGATCAAAAGGCTCTGCTTGAAGAGCTTGCTTCGGGACTTTAAAGCTTATATCCCCAAGGACAATCATGACAACCAGTCATACAACATCCCGATCCAACATCACTAGGAAAAGGTTTTTCATCAGTATCTTCTTCAACTCTTGCTTTAGAACTGGTTACTTTACTTTTATCACAAAAACTTTGAGCTCTCTCTAAGGCTCTATCCTTAAAGAAATCATCTAATTCATCTTCAAAAAGATCAGATGGATTTTTTTGGCTCATAATTAGTATTATACCCAAAATTATAGTGATATTTTTCTTCGCATAACCGCATAAACGGTACTGTTTTGAAGATATTTTGCTACAAATAGAATAATGGGCTATAGATTTGATGATTCTGAAAAGTTTAGATCAAACGTATATCTGACATCTGGCTATAGTTTTTGCACGCCTCTCTGTCTCTATATCCTAGGACTAATCCTGCAAAATCAAAGATTTCAATTATTACATTTTATTATATCCATCATACTTGCAGTACTAGGGTTTTTGCTTATATCCCACTCATACTATATAATTTGGAAAAAGGATACTCAAAATGGAAAACATTAGCTTATTAGGTCAATTACTAATTTTCAGCTCGATTTTAATTATTCCAATAATGCTTTTTATATTTCTTGGCAAAAGCTCTGAAGATCGTTTCAAAGATCATCTTAAAAAAATCTCAACTAACTTTCAGTAACGATAGGGCTCTTTTTAGTCAAAAACAAGCCATTATTTTTAGATACTTTTGCATAAAAGTCATAACTTGCTTTAGGACTACGTTTAAAGCTTTTATGATCCACGTGAATCAAGCCAAATCTAGGTTTCATGCCAAGTGCCCACTCAAAATTATCTAGTAAACTCCAATAAAAATAACCTTTAACATCAACGCCTGCTTCAATTAATTTATGAACAGCAACAAGATGCTCTTTAATAAATTGTATTCTATACTTATCATCAATATCTTCGCTTGCTTGATCTTGAGTTGAATTAATCCTGCCCTTCAAATCAAAACTCTCATTATTTTCTATATGACAATAACCATTCTCTGTAATATAAACAGGAATACCATCTAAAATATCTCTCATTTTCTTTTCTGTTAGAACCCTAAAAAGCCCTTCAGCATAAAGCTCCCAGCCCAGATTGTTTTTCTTAACACCTGGCGCAATTTGAGCCATGTCCTGAAGCTCACCCCACAAATCAGACTTAAGATCTTTTCTAGTTGGATCCATAGCTTCTGGATTGAGTTTATAACTAAAGCGAGTATAGTAATTTACACCTAAGAAATCCAAGCAGCTCATAGTTTTACAAGCATCTATAAAAGCATAATTATGCAGCTGCGATCGCACAACATTTGGAACCATGTCTTCGTCTTTTTGAGCTTCATAGTAGTATAAATTCTGCGCAAAACCTACTTGATAGCTAGAATTAAATTCTTTGATTGCCTTATAAGCCAGTTGATGCCCTAAAAGCAGTCCCTGATAAGCTTTGAAATAAGCTGTCCAATCATTTTCTTTACCAGGAGGCCATATCCCTGATTCATATCCAAATCCCAAAAAAATATTTGGTTCATTGTGAGTAATCCAAAATTTGATTCTCTTACCAAATCTTTCAAGAAGTTTTTTTGTAAAATTTTCAAACTCATATGCTGTCTGTGGATTTTCCCATCCACCCTTATCGCTTAACCAAGACGGTAAAACAAAGTGTATCAAAGTAGCAAAGGGTTCAATCTTAGTTTTTCTTTTTTCGATAGTTAAATTCTTTTGATCTAATTCGTTTAGAAGTGTCTCATAGAAATGAAGAGCATTTTCATCAAATTCACCAGGAGCTTTATGAATGCGAGCCCAATTAAAAGAAAATCTATAACAATTACTATTAAGTCCCCTAATAAGATTCACATCTTCAATGACATGTTCATAATGATTAACAGCGCGACCATTATTTGTTGGTCTTAAAACCTTGTCTTCACGATCAATCCACTGGGACCAATCAGAGAGTTTTGCTAAATACTCTTCAGGATGCCCCTCTATTTGAAAAGCAGCTGTCGCTGTTCCCCAATAAAAATTCTCCGGGAATTTTAAAATGCACTCTTCACTAGTAAATTTAGGTTCTTCTTTATCCAAACTAACAAAATTTTACCTCAATTTTAAAAATACCCAAGATTATCTTCTTGAACCCAACCTAATTGGTCGTTATAGCTTATTTGTGACCAGCCTCTATGTCTTGACTTAACATTTACTATCTGACCCTCTAAAAGCTCTCCAATCTCACTAAAGGAATCATTATTACCTGAATAGACTTTCATTGAGCTTGATTGGACTACAGCATAATTTAAAATCTTCTGATTTATATATGAGTATGTTGAAACAATAAAAACTATAACAAAGACAAATGAAATAAAAAATCTCATTATTTTTGATTTGGTTAATCTCCATCTAAATACAAAAAAGATATTTGTTACAAGAAGTGCAATCAATAATTCATTTACAGTAAAGTAATTCAAGAAACTCAAATTAGGCTGATCTAGATTTAACTCATCTTGAACAAGTTCAATATTAGTATTTAACCTAGAGTCACGAGGAATTAGTTTCTTCGCTCGATATAAATCAGCAAGCGAAGCTCCATAATTACCCTGCTTAAATTCACAAACCGCCTTATTTACAAGCAACTTAGGGTTTGGTGAGTTTGAATCACTTAAACCCAAGTAAGCTTCTGTTGCAAGTTCAAAATCTCCTTGCAGGTAATAGTCTTCAGCAACTTTCAATTCAGAGTTATCAAGCATTTACTTTTAGCTCCTTTATAAGATCAATAGCGGTTTTCTTGAGTTCATCAAACTTTGCTTCATTGAAATTTTTTATAAAACCATAATTATATTTATCAGTTTCCTGAGTGAAGTGCTGAAATTTCTCTTTCAAACTCTCATTATCACCCAATTCTTTTTCTAGATCTTTAATCACACTAGAAATTTCCTCAAGCTCAGTAGCTTTCTTAATCCTTGCTGTAAGTAATTTAAAGTCAAATTTATTTTCATTTGTTTTAAACTTAACTCTTCTTAAAATATATCTTATGAAATAAGCAAGGTTTAAAATCAACAGGAAAATCAATAGATAATCTAGCTTAAAACTTCTCCAATACTTATATGACTGTATTTCTTCTACAGAATATATACTTATTTCTTTTTTAAACTCTTCTGTTTTAGCTTTTGCTTGCAGTGCTTCTTCGTCGCTAATACTTCCATTAGAATCTTCTCCTGTTGCTGGTTTCACTAAAATCTCGAATTCCTCCTCACCGTGGGACTCGAATTTTTTCGAGATTGGATTAAAACTAATTAAAGGCTTAACTTTAATTATAAGTTTTCCACTTTTTCTTTCAGGGATTATTGCGGTTGATGTATTTAGTCCAAAATGTTCTACCCCACTATTGATTTCGACATTGAGATTTTCTTTATCCTTATAAATACTATAAAGCTGGGATTTTTCAAAAAAATCAAAACTCAAAATTTTTGGATTCCCGTTTCCATAAACATTTGTTTTAAAAGTGATCGGATCGCCAGAATTAACACTTAGCTTATCAACTTGGTGATTTACCGCAAGTGAACCAACATAACCACTAAAACCTTTTGGAGCATTTGCTGGCAGCGGTTTCACATTAATATTAATTGCAGGCGCCTTAACAACAATCTCACTTTCTTCAAAAAGATAATTCATAAAAGTGAAGGGATCAATTCTGGTACCCATATTTCTTGGTCTTTCACGAATAACAGTTGCGTTTACATCATACTCTGGGATTCTGATTGGACCTGATTTTAACGGAAAAGCTATGTAGTCTATTTCATAGACCATATATTCCAGTCCGTTTTTTACTTCTGTGTATTCTTTTCCTTGATCACTTCTTTTTATATTCACATGATCGATTTGCAATGTTGCAAGACTTAATCCTTTTAAATTCCCACGATGATAAATTTTTGTCTTGATAAAAAATTGCTGATTTACATATGGATTATAATTTGAGGCGCTATTTACCACTATAGGATCCGCACTGGTATTAGGTTGTCTTTGAGCAACTGGAGGCTGATTTATTGCCATTGGTCTACCACCCATACTTGGTGGTGGATTCGGGGCTTGAATCGCTGCAGCAGTCACTGTGACTTGGGTTGGCTGAGTCTGGTAGGCTTGAGCTCCAAGGCTATAACTTACAGCTGGAATATTCATGCTACCCTCATGCAATGGTTTCAAAACATAACTTAGGGTTTTACTTTGAGAAATTATGCCATTTATAACTTGAATATTTGAGCTTGACGAACTTGCAACGACTTCATAGTCAGCTGTATTTCTTGGGAAATTAAATCCTGCCACACCTGCTTGAGAAAAAGTAAAACTTACACTTAAGGTCTGATTAATTCCTATTTGCTCTGAACCAACAGTAACCAAAACAGGATCAATTGCAAAAACAGGATTTAAAAAAACAAACATTAGAGCAACAAGAAAAAGATTTCTAGCTTTTATTGATTTGATTAATGATATTAGTACTTGATTTACCATCTATGAAGCTAATTAACTCTATTTTACAAGCAATTTGCTGTGCCACGTGATATTCAGGCCATTTTTCTAAATCTGAAAGACTATAGTCTCCACCCTTAGTATAAATCGAGGGTCTAATACTTTTCAAGAACTCTTCAGCAGTATCCTCATCAAAAATAACTACAAAATCAACAGGCTTTAAGGCTAAAAGCATCTCAGCTCTATCCTCTTGGTTATTAATAGGTCTGGATTCGCCCTTTAGCCTCTTAACACTTTTATCAGAATTCAAACCTACTACCAAAATATCTCCAAGTGCTTTAGATGCTTCTAAGTATCTTAAATGTCCTACATGCAAAATATCAAAACAACCATTTGTCGCTATGACTTTTTTTCCTTGCTCTTGTAATTTTTTAATTTCTTGTAACATCAAAATTTAAATACTCAATAACTTTCTTGTAAGATTCGTCGGCATGTTTCTTCCACGCTTCCAGGTTTTGACTAAGATCATCATACCAAGCCTGGAATTTTTTTGGTAAATCAATATTCACTAAATTAAGGATGTCCTATCTAGCTTCAACTCAGCATTATCTTTTTCTATTTGAGGCTAACTTGCTTAATCTTTTTGCAGCAAGCCCTTTATAAATCTCACCATCTTTCAAAGCTGAATACACATAGTTAAACAAAGCAGTGTTTACCTTGTGCTGTTGAAAAATTGTGGAGAGGGAGCTTAGATTCAAAGATTTATCTCGAATCCTTTGGACTGATTTATCTCAAAGCCCCCAGCTAGTATAATTTCTGATTCAAAAATATTTGATCCAACAAGCACTAATAAACAATACTAACTTGAAAAACATTTATCTAGCAAACAAGAATCCTTCAATGGACACTCATCCCTGGAAGTCATTTTCGCCCATTCTTTACGGAAACATTCTCTAGATTCAATATAACCGTACGCAAAATCAAACATCTCTTCAAGAGACCTTTCATGCATTTGAGCAAGAGTTTTTAGTGAGTAAAATTCTTCTGTATAACCCAGTGCTAGATTCATATTATAGACTCTACGACAAATCGGATCTGAACTTAGTTCACACTTAGTTATCACAGAATGCTTTGAATTCATAAAATGTAATTAGCCTACGCTATTTTCATGACGACGTAAAATAGCTTCTAACACTGGCTTAGGAGGTTCTGCATCCTCTTTAGTGTCTTCTTTGATTTGCTTAGCAATACCAGCAAGCTCTTTTGTCATATCGTAAATATTTTCATTGTAATCAGTTAGATCACTTAGAAGTCTATTTGTTGAAGATTTATCTTTAACCATAAGGCTGATTATATCATCTCAGGACTCTTCACTACTAAGCCGCTGACCTAAACCCCTAAAATCTCGCCTAAACTCTCATCAATTTCTAAATCTATAAGCAAATCAACAGAGTTTACAGCCTCTTCACCAGCAAGCTCTATTAATTTTCTATTAGCATTCTTGAAATTAAGTTTATTTTGCCTTAATTTTCTCTCTACATCACGAATAACTGTTTTTGTGAAAAAGACGGATGATTGATTAACCTTATCTTTCTCAAGCAACTCTGCTTGCTCTAAATCAAGCAAAGCAAGCTTATGTTCATACTCCAAAAGCTGGTTTTCAATTTTGGATTCTTTATAAGCGTAGTATGAATTACGAAGTCTTTCAGCAACCTCATCAACTAACATAAAAAGCACTATCAAGTCCGTTCGTGAAACTTGACGAGTTTGATCTGACTTTTCCATTTTCGCATCAACAACATCTCCAATAACTCGAGCACCAACAGAACTACCACCTTGAATCAAGGCATTATCAGCAACAGCCGAAACTGCATAGAAAGGCACAAACAAAGCTCTACTAAGTACTTGAATTACTGCGTTGTTTTTTTCATAATTATTCGGATCTGTTGATAAAGACTGAATTACAAATTGAATTGTTCTATTTCGCGCTAAAGTTGCTCTCCATAATTCAAGCAATTGTTCCTTTTCAGTTTTTGAAAAGAACTTCTCAGCTGACGCTAAATCAGCTTCAAGTTCTTCACTTTGAAAAATAAAATTTAATGCTTTTTCTTCGTTAGCTTTTAACTCTGATCTGAGTTCTTCGAGTTCTGATCTTTTCTTTGGATTAGTTTTTTCTTTCGATTTAGGCTTCTCTTCATGGCCGAACTCTGACCTTTTTTCTTCAGATCGCGGGCTATTCTCTTTAGACTCTCTAAGTTGGCTTTCATTGTAAGTATTAACTTTCCCAAGCTCAGTTAAGTCTTGTTTAAGGTCAATTTTTTCTTGATTTTCCTTATCTTTATTTGCCGCTTCAAGTGATTTTAGCTGTTTTTCCAGAGCCTTTTGCTCCATCTTATCGCGTCTTTCTAGCTCTTTCTCTAGCTCAGTTTTTGCAAAAACTTGACCTGAGCCAAAAGAAACAAGACTTAAAAGTATCAATATTTTTTTCATGAGATTAAATTTAAACAGCTGCCTTAGAACTTGCGATCTGACGAAGTGTATATTGAAGTATCCCTCCATTTTTATAGTATTCAACTTCAATAGGAGTTTGCAACAAAATTCTTGCTTTTATATCAAGTGTTGATCCGTCTTGCTTTGTCGCACGAACACTGATGTCTTGATAAGGCTTTATTGAAGAATCCAAACCAACTAGTTCAAAGCTTTCAGAACCATCTAAATTATTTTCTGCAAGTACTTTGCCTTTCACCTCAATGGGCAAAATACCCATACCAATTAAGTTTGACCTATGAATTCTTTCAAAAGATTCAGCAATAACAGCTTTTACGTTTAGGAGGTTTTGACCTTTAGCAGCCCAATCTCTAGAACTTCCATTACCAAATAATTTTCCAGCAAAAACAACACAAGGTACATTTGCACTTTTGTATTTAAGCGATGTCTCAAAAACCGTTCCCTGAGGCGCATCTGAGCTGGTATTTTTACCATCAAAGTACTTAGTCACCGGACCTGAAGATCCTGGTACAAGTAAATTACTTAAACGTACGTTTGCAAAAGTACCTCTAGTCATAACTCTATCGTTACCACGACGAGAACCATAACTATTGAAATCATTATCATCGACACCTTGCTCACGCAAATACTTTGCAGCGTCTGAATTTTTAGCGATATCACCAGCTGGTGAAATATGATCAGTTGTGATTGAATCACCTAAGCTCAAAAGAACCTTAGCGTTTCTAATTTGTTCAATAGATGTAAATTTCAAACCAAAGTCATCAAAATAAGGTGGTTTTTGAATATAGGTATTGTTTGCATCCCACTCATACAAATCACCCGTAGGTGCTTCAATAGTGTTCCACAAAGCAGTCCCAGAAGACACTTTAGAGTATATATTCTCGTACATCAAAGGATCCATAGTTTTTTCAATGACAGCTTTGATTTCTTCTTTAGAAGGCCATATCTCAGAGAGCATGACATCTTTACCATCTTTATCTTTACCAATTGGCTCTGAGTTTGCATCCCAATTCATGTTTCCTTTTATTGCCATTGCAACCACTAAAGGTGGTGACATCAAGAAATTTGCTTTTACATACGGGCTGATACGTCCATCAAAATTTCTGTTCCCAGAAAGCACACTTGCAAAAACCTTATCAGGAGAAGCATTCACGGCTTTCATTGCAGCATCAGACAAAGGACCTGTGTTTCCAATACAAGTAGTACATCCATAACCAACAATATCAAAACCAAGTTTTGATAAAGGCTCAAGCAAATTAGCACGATCTAGATATTCTCTAACAGCTTGAGAGCCTGGTGCTAAAGAGGTTTTCACTTTTGGATTTACAGTAAGTCCGCGGGCTACTGCTTTTTGTGCAACAAGACCAGCTCCCACAATCACAGCAGGATTAGAAGTGTTTGTACAACTTGTTATTGCTGCAATTACAACATCACCATGAGTTAAAGGATCATCTTTGATATCAAGTCCATGCTCACTAGAAGATCTTTTTAGAGCTTCAGCAAATTTGTTTTTCATATCATAAAAATCAATTCTGTCTTGAGGACGACGTGGACCAGAGATAGAAGGTTTGATTTGCGATAAATTAATCTCAAAATGTTTTGTATAAGTATCTTGAGATCTATCAATTCCCCAAACACCTTGAGCTTTGAAATATTTTTCTACTTTTTCTAAATCAGCTTCACTTCTTCCAGTGCGCTTCAAGTAAGCTATAACTTCTTCATCAACAGGAAACATTCCTACTGTCGCACCGTACTCAGGGCACATGTTTGAGACTGTCGCTCTTTCTTCAAGAGTTAGAGATTTACATCCTGCACCATAGAATTCAACTAAAGCTCCAACAACTCCAATCTTTCTTAAAAACTCTGTTACATACAAAGCAAGGTCAGTGGCAGTCATTGCTGGGTCTAAAGCACCAGTTAATTTAACACCAACAACTTCTGGCGTAGGCATAGTAACTGGCTGTCCAAGCATCGCAGCTTCAGCTTCAAGTCCACCAACTCCAAAACCAAAGACTCCAAGTCCATCAATCATAGTGGTATGTGAATCTGTTCCAACGCAGGTATCAAACATCAATTCACCACCTCTATCAATACAAACGCTTGCAAGATATTCCATATTCACTTGATGAATAATTCCAAAACCAGGAGGAACGATACGAGTATGATCAAAAGCTTGCTGTGCCCACTTTAAAAATTTAAAACGCTCATTATTACGTTCAAGCTCTAGCTTTTCATTTATCTCAGCAGAATTAGCTGCACCAAATGAATCAACTTGCACAGAATGATCTATCACCAAGTCTAATGGCACAAGGGGATTAATTTCGTTGGGATCTAAATTAACTTTTTTTGCAGCATCACGCATCGCAGCTAAATCAACAAAAAGTGGCACACCAGTAAAATCTTGTAGCACTACTCTTGCAGGAGAAAAAGGTACTTCACCTTGTCCTGGATCTTTTGGATTATATGCAATTAAATTTTTGATATCTTGTTCCTGGATTTTGATTCCATCAAAATTTCGCAACATACCTTCTAAAACAATTTTTAAACTTACAGGTAATTTACTTAAAGAGCCATATTGTTTTTGGGCTTTTTCTAGTGAGTAGAATTTTTTAGATCCTGATTTTAATTGAATTTCATCAATAAATTTTTCTTTCATATAGTTACTATTCTAAATTAGATTTGCTATTACAGAAAATCTGATTAGAGGGTCTAAGAGCTTGTCTTAGTTCAATGCAGATTTAAGCCAAAAACCAAGATCATCCACCCTCCTGATACGTAAATATAGTATTATGGTTGTAATGGCTGTTTCTAACACACAAGTTAAAGCAAATGACAAAAAACAACTTAGCGAAAAAGAGCTAAAAGCTTTCGTAAATTTATTGAGTGATTCTGAAGAAAAAACTTTAAATTTAATGGCTGAGCAATTAGTTAAATTTGATGATCTGAGTATCAAACGTATTCAAGAATTAACTGAAGCTCAAAATGATTTACAGCTCATTGACAACTGGTACCATACAAGTAAAGTTCACTTAAGCAAGCAAATAAAAGACTGGAAACAAGATGGTGACCTTGAGACAGGTTTATTTTTGCTAGCGCGTTTTGAAAATCCGGGTCTGGATGTTGCCCATTACAAAAATATTTTAGATACTTATACTCAAAGAGTAGAAGACAAGCTTAATCCCTCAAGCACTGAAGACGCGGTAATTGCTTCAATCAACCAGGTTCTATACAAAGAAGAAGGTTTTGTAGGTAATCAAATAGATTATTACGACATAAACAATAATTTTTTAAATACTGTTTTAGATTTTAAAACTGGTAATCCAATAATGATTTCTGCTGTTTATATTTTAATAGCAAGAAGACTTGGACTTCAAATAGAGGGTGTTGGCACTCCAGGACATTTTATCGTCCGATTCAGAGATAAACTTTATGATCCATTTTTCTCAGGTAGAGAAATCTCAAAAGACGAATGTGTTTTGAGAGCACAGGAGTTAAGTGTGTTTTGGAGAGATGAATATCTTGATCCAATTGGCGATGTTTTTATCGTGGCAAGATGTATTAGAAATTTAATAGCTATCTACAAGAAAAACGATGATCTGGATAAGGCTGCCGAAATAAGCACTTTACTCAAGCTCGTATAATCTATATATACTCGTTTCTTTTTTGATTCAAATTCTTTATACTCATTAGGTTCTATTTTTTTAAGGAGAAACTAAATGAGTATAATTCAAGAATTTAAAGATTTTATCAATAAAGGCAACATGATTGACCTTGCAGTTGCAGTAATTATGGGTGCTGCGTTTAAACCTGTTATCAGCGCACTAGTGGATAATATCATAATGCCTCCGATTGGAATTGCACTCGGTGATGTTGATTTTAAAGACCTGGCTTTTACTTTAAAAGAAGCGCAGGAAGGGTCAGCCGCTGTCGTAATCGGCTATGGAATATTCATACAAAGTATTGTGGATTTTGTAATCATAAGTTTTTGTATTTTTATGGTTGTTAAAGCTTATAACAGCATGCAGAAAGCTCAAGAAGCTGCACCTGCAGCACCTTCTGATGAAGTAAAACTTTTAACTGAAATCAGAGACTCTCTTAAGAAGTAATTAAACTAGTTGTTGATAGTCTTCGTTCAAAAGCCATGCCTTAACCATATGCATGGCTTCTTTTTTTGTATCCTCAAGAAGTTGAGCTTCTTTTTTTGGAAAAACACTCAGGACATAATCTGCACGTCTATCACCACCAGGATCAGGTCCTACACCGAATTTGAGACGATGAAAATTCTTTGCACCTCCAAGGCATTCGATTGTATCCTCTACTCCGTGTTGTCCACCTGCACCACTGTCAAAAGCAAAACGAAGCTTGCCTGTATCAAGTGAGACATCATCATGGATGATGAGTAAGTCAGTATTTTCAATTTTATAAAATTTCATGATTGTTGCGATCGCTTTACCTGAGTTATTCATAAAGGTTTGCGGCTGCGCTAAAAATATTTTTAGCTCTTTAGTTTTTTCTTCTGTAATAGTTTTTTTTTCAAAGCTGATCTTCTCAATTTTTCCCTGATACTCTTTTCTATGTTCTGGATTTTTCTTTTCTTGAGCCAAATCATGTTCTTCTTTAGAAAGAGGATTTGGAATCAGTTCGACATGTTTCTCTTTGATTTTTTTTCTAAGTTTATAAGTAAAAGTTTTTTCAAAATAAGTTAAATGCGAGTCAAATTTATTCTCGTTTTTAAGAGTTATGCCATAAGAATAAGCTAAATCGTCAATAAGCTCAAAGCCAATATTATGGCGTGT
>CAIYXB010000154.1 GCA_903930015.1 uncultured bacterium
AGTTATAAATCCTGATTAAAATCACAGGTGTCAGCAAAAAATGAGCGGTTGTCTAAGTAATCAAATCATTTAAAGTCAATTTCAAAATAATTCTGCTTAATTGTAAATGTCAACGAATTACGTGACCCTTACAGCGATGACAACTAAACTGAACTTAAATAACCTTCTAATTTTTCAAATTTAGATGGTTCTCTTAATTTCTTCATAGCTTTAAATTCTATTTGGCGAACACGCTCACGAGTTATATTAAAAATTCTACCAACTTGCTCTAAAGTTCTTGCTTGTCCATCTTCAAGACCGTAGCGAAGCTTAAGTACTTCAGCTTCTCTTGGTAAAAGATCAACTAATAATTCTTTTATGTGTGCTTTAAGCATTCTTTCCGAGCTTGATACATCAGGACGACATCCATTGTCATCAGCAATAAAATCAGATAAAGTACTATCTTCTTCTTTGCCAAGTGGAGTCTCAAGTGAAACTGGCGTTTTATTCGCGTTCATGATCTCTTTAAGTTTTTTTGGAGTAACACCCAGTGCCCAAGCAAGTTCTTGATCAGTAGGTTTACGACCAAGTTCAACTGAAAGCTGTCTTGTAACTCTTTTGTATCTGTTAATAGTCTCAACCATATGCACAGGTACACGAATAGTACGCGACTTATCAGCTAAAGATCTTGTTATACCTTGGCGTATCCACCAAGTAGCATAAGTCGAGAACTTGTAACCTTTTTCATAGTCAAACTTTTCTGCTGCTCTGATTAGCCCTAAATTACCTTCTTGGATTAAATCTAAGAAAGATAAACCACGATTTAAATACTTTTTAGCAATACTTACAACTAAACGTAAATTAGCTTGTACTAGTTTTCTTTTTGCGTCATCACCACCGTGACCGCCTTTTTCAATTTCGCGCGCAAGTTCAATTTCTTGCTCAGCAGTTAAAAGTGAAATACGTCCTATTTCTTTTAAGTAAAGTTTTATTGAGTCTTCAGCACCCTCAGAACGAGTAGCTGTTTTACCAAGTACTTCTTCAGTATCAGTAGAAGCAGGTTCTACTATTTTTTGACGCTCAATAACTTCGTCTACTATATATGGGTTATATAAATCTCCAGATCCAGACATTATTTTTTGTCTTCCTTTTTCTTATTCAGTTTTTATAAGTGTTGTGCAATCCAATACTCAATCCCGACTCACTAAATATAGTTGATACACCCTATCTAATTCTCTTAATTTTTTTTAACACTTGCGTGGCCCGGGCCAAAACTTTTTGTGTCATATAAGACTCGCTAATTTTCAAATTTGTTCCCTGAGAGAATTTGACCAAAAAACTATTTTTAAATTTCTTAAAATACTTCTAAACACTGAAATCCAAAGTTTAATCTTTAGTGATCTGGTAGAAAACTAAATCATTTGGACTAGTCTTATCTTAAAAAGATAAGTCGGTAAGATCAGATTTTCATACAAAAGGACTATAGAGAAACAATTGCTTAGTGCCTTTGCGCTAGTTAGCTATCAAGTTTCCAAACCAATAAGAGAATCATGGATAGATCTCTTTTTACAGCAGCTACAGGAATGAAAGCTCAACAAACCAATATTGATGTAATTTCAAATAACTTAGCAAACATCAACACAACAGCTTACAAAAAATCTGAAGCACATTTCTCTACACTTTATACTCAAATAATTACAGCACCAGGTGGTCAATTATCAACAGGGCAAACTTCTCCAAGTGGAGTTCAAGTTGGTCTTGGTGTTCAGTTAGATGCAACCAATAAAGCTTTTACTATGGGCTCACTTACAAACACTGGAAATCCTTTAGATCTAGCGATCGAAGGTGATGGTTTCTTTCAAATCCAACTCCCAAATGGACAGTTTGGTTATACAAGAGATGGTAATTTCCAAGTAGACGGTCAAACAGGTGATGTTATTACTAACAGAGGCTACTTACTTTATCCAAATGTAAACCTCGGAGAAGACGTTGATAAAATCATGATCGCCAATGATGGAACAATCTCCGTTACAAGAAGTGGCGGATCCAATGGTCAAAGTGATGATATTGGAGATATTAGATTAGTAAATTTTGCAAACCCAAGTGGTTTGATAGAACACTCCGATAACCTATACCTTGCATCAGATGCCAGCGGAAGACCGATAGATGGTGATCCTATGGAAGATAATTTTGGTGCTATCAGACAAAGCTTCCTTGAAGGTTCTAACGTTAAAGTCGTTGAAGAGATTGTAAATATGATCACTGCACAAAGAGCTTATGAAGCAAGTAGTAATGTCATTAAAGCATCTGATGAGATGCTTAGACAAGCAAATAATATAGTTAATTAAAGACCATCGTCATTGCGAGGAGAGCTTTAGCTCGACGTGGCGATCCAGGTAACAGAATGGCTTTTTGAAATTTAGATTGCCGCGGCTACTTCATAGCCTCACAATGACAAAATTCCGTTGTATGACTAGTTTTCAATACTTCCCTAGGGGAATAATATAATTAATGCACAAAAAAACACTCGCCTTAATAATATTTCTGTGTATGACAATAACTTCTGCTTCAGCGTTTGAAGCAGCAAATCCTTATTGGATTGCAATACAACCAAAATTAAAAGCTTTTCTTAGTAAAAATATTGATGGCAGTAAATATAGTTATTCAATTTATGGACCTGCAAGAGATTTGACAAATTTTTTGGGTAATGCACCAAATCAAGAAATAAGATTTTCAAATATAAATCTTACAAGCCCAGGTATGCGCAAAACCGTCTTTGCAAGCGCTTATGACGCCAGTGGTAAAAAGCTTGATAGCTTACCAATCTATATTGATGTCAAAGTCTATAAAAAAATCCTTACCCTAAAAAGACCTGTTGGAGAAGGTGATGAAATTACTCCAGACAATATTGTTGAGAAAACTATTGAGATTGATCCACGGGATGAACATTTGTATTACAATTCTGGCTTAGCTCAAAAAGTTGCCGGTAAAAGCATGAGAGCCGGTGATGCTATCAAAATAAATCAAGTGCGCCATGAAAAACTTATTCAAGTTGGCGACAGTATTAAAGTTACAAACGGTAATAAAATGATTAGACTAGAATTTTTCTGCAAAGCAATGAAAAGTGGTGACTTAAATGAAATTATCACTGTTCATTGCCTAGACCTACAAACACAAACAAGAAAAGCTAAATTAGTCAGCGAAGCTGAAGCTGAGTTTATTTAATAGACAAGTCTATGTAAAACCTTCTATTTTACACTCTCTTTTTAGACCTGAGCTAAAAGCATCTGCTGACCATAACTTGTTAATTGTCTATTACGAGAGTCAATATGAATCTCTCTCATTTTAGAGGCAATATCATCACCAAAATACTCTCTAACATTTTTAGAATGTGCGATTTCTTTGGTAAATAAGGGTTTACCAGAAATAATAAAAAAACCTTGTTTTGCTGTTCTTAAAATTATATTTATTGCTTCTCTCATTGACTCTTTGTTTTGCGTATACATACCAGACTTCTGCAAATACGCATGATTCTTCCTAAAATCTAATTTCACTAAAGCTCCAGGCAGTAATGCTGTTTGAAAACTAATGCTACGTTTCTTTGGCGCTTCACCTGGGAAAGCCCAAAGAAATTCAATCTTAAAAGGCTCTAGTGTACTATCACTTAGTTGAACTTGTTTTAAATCCACACCAAGTTTGTCTAATTCAATTGCTATAGATCTTTCAAGCCCTAAAGCCCCAATTGAAGAAGCTAACCAATAACCATTTTGACTTCGAGATTTTAAGGCTTCATCTAAAACAAATTGCTGACCACCAAGGTAGCCCATTAAATCATGATTAGCTTACAACCTTACTTGATTTGTATCATAAAGAGCACCTAGATCGCCTTTTAATAAATCTCCAAGCTTACTAATATCAAGTCTATGGTTATCTAAACATAGGATTTCAGTTGCATTTGTAGAAAGCAAAGGCACAGATAAATCTGGTCCTGAAGCACCATAAACTAAATTCTTGTGATTTAGGATTTACTTTTCCTTTTATTGTAAGACAATATTGAACATGATCATCTGAAAGTAAACTGATTGACCTGGGAGCTTGATGTAGTAACCCCCTATCATAAGGTTCATCATTAATACGTTTTTGATCTACTGGCTGTGGTAATAAATCAGCAGCTTGATTTAAAACATGTAGTTGACGACCTATTTTCATTACAAAGAATCTTTACTACTATGCAAAAACCTTATCACCGAATTGATTGAATCAATTTTTTCTTTATTCATTAACTCAGGTCTATCTAAAAGAGCGACTTCCATATTATCGATAGCAGTAAGATCAAGATTAGTTGTTATCGGTTTTATAATATTGTACATTCTAAGCATAAGATAATCTAGATTATCTTCTAAGTCACGAATAGGCTTAGGCTTAAGAGCGTTTGCTTCTGGATGTATTTCTTTAAGCGAGATACTCATAGTAAAAAGTTTGTCTAAGCAAACAAGTAAGCCAGCAAAAATATCTGCCGCATGATAAAAATTCAAGTCTTGAGCTTTTTTATTAAAATCTAGGTTTTTAGCTTCAGAAAAACCCTGAGTACTCTCTGACTTAAACGAAGTGTTAATTGCCTGAGCCATCAACTGCCCTATATTTTTTCCATCAGGGATTTTTTTTAATTCTGTTTCTAAATCATCAAGTTTCTCACCAACTTTTGATAAGTGCTCATCAGTCTCTAATAAAGCTTTGCTTTTTTCGTCTTCGCCAGAACGTGCCTCTATCGTTGATGAATAATTTAAAAGACTAGTTAAGGACTCAGCTTCTGCTTTGCATAAAGCAGCTATAGAATTAAAGACTGGGCTTAAATTTACACTATTATTCTTCACAAGACAAGATAATATCATATTTTATCTTGATTATGTATTAATCTAATTAGATAGGTAAAACAGTTGTATTCTGCTACTATTTTAGCCATGCTCAAAGCCGGTATCGTTGGTCTACCCAACGTAGGAAAATCAACTCTATTTAATGCCCTTAGTAATAACCATATTGCTGAAGCTGCAAACTATCCTTTTTGTACTATTGAGCCAAATAGCGCGATCGTAAATGTACCAGACGATAGAATTGCTATTTTACAAAAATTTGTTTCAACAAACGTACTGGTCCCAGCAGCAATAGAATTCATGGATATTGCTGGACTTGTAAAAGGAGCTTCTAAAGGTGAGGGTCTTGGTAATAAATTTTTATCAAATATTCGCGAGTGTGACTTGATAGTTCATGTTGTAAGAGCATTTGATGATGACAATGTTATTCACGTTGAAGGTAAAGTTGATCCAATTAATGATATCGATACTATAAATACTGAGCTTATTTTGTCCGACCTTGAACAAGTTGCAAATGGTCGCAAGCGAAATGAAAAAAAAGCTCGTGGTGGTGATAAAGAAGCAAAACTAATTGATGAGGTGCTTGGTAAAATCGAGCCTCTGCTTGAAGAAGGCAAACCAGCTCGCCTAGCGGATCTTACAAGCGAAGAAATTTTTGCAATTAAATCTTATGGATTAATCTCTCTTAAAAAAGTTATCTATGCAGCAAATATTCATGAAAAAGATATGGCATCTGGTACAAATGATTATGTGAAAAAAATTGAAGCCCATGCTCAAACAGAAGCAGCTGGTGTTGTTGTAATTTCTGCGCAAGCTGAATCAGAACTTACTGGCATGAGTGATGCAGAAAAAAAAGAATTTTTAGAAGAGCTTGGAGTTCAAGATACTGGACTTAAAAAATTAATTCAACAAGCATATTCACTACTTGGGCTCAGAACTTATTTTACTGCTGGTGAAAAAGAGGTTCGTGCTTGGACTATCAAAGTTGGCGATAAAGCACCTCGCGCAGCAGGTGTGATCCATACTGATTTTGAAAAAGGCTTTATTAAAGCAGAAACTATTGGCTATAACGATTTTGTGGCGATTGGCTCTCGTCCTAAAGCTCGCGAACTTGGTAAAGCCCGCCAAGAAGGCAAAGAATACGTCGTCCAGGATGGGGATGTTATAGAGTTTAAATTCAATAATTGACGCAGTGGCAAAGCCACAAGTCATTGCGAGGAATGCCAAAGGCATGACGCGGCAATCCATTCCTATAACTCCATCGCCAGAAAACAATAGTACATAACCTAATCCAAATCCAGTGCTCAATTGCAAAAAAAACAGTTGCAAAAACTATAATTCTTCTATAATAAAAGGTATCTGCTTCAAAAGCTTTCAGATGCAAGGCTTGCGAGTCCGAAAAAGCGCAGTTTACTGATACGTAAATGAGCATTTTGAGGA
>CAIYXB010000155.1 GCA_903930015.1 uncultured bacterium
AAGAATGCTCTACGCTTGTGTAATTGGCTCCTACACACCCATTCATGAGCTTTTTAGTTCTGTGGTTAGGAATTAAGGGGAATTAGGTAATAAATTGAAATGTGAACAGTGTAGACGCGGCCCCTATTGTCCCCTATTGTTTTAGACGCGGCCCCTATTGTTTCAGAGAATTGAATACCAAAACCAACAGGGCCGCGTCTCCACCGTTCACTTTATTCAGATAAAACTAATTTTATTGATATATGTTAACTTAATTTTTTCCACGGTGGAGACGCGGCCCTACTAATTAATATTTTTCACAACACTATTTTAGGCTCAGAGGATTTTATCAATAAGATATGCAATGAACATTTAAATGGTGAGATAAATACTGATCTGCTTGATTCATTTAAATTAAATATGATCTACTCAAAACGTATTAAACAAATCAAGCAACATCTTTCTAAGCTATCTTTAAATCAAAAAGAAACATCTAGACTTTTAGTCTTTGCACTCAAAAAGAAAACGGATCTTAGTTACAAAGAAATCTCAAATTTATTCTGAGTAGAGGCGAATACCTCGAAGCTTGCTTCGGAGGATGAGCCGGCACGAGGAAAGTCGCCGAACTGGTCGTTGCGTAGCAACGGAAAATTTTGCGGAAATACCTTGTCAGCTTGCTGCGAGGTTAGCAAAATTTTAGGTGAGGCGTCATTTTTCAATGGTAATGCGAAAGCTCCGACATTATCGGATCAATACAACCGACTTTTAAGACAAGCATCAAGCGATCTCAAGCTTGCACTTTGCTTAGTTGATATTGAGGTACTTTAGACCTGTCGCGAAATAGAATATTTGGCGGAAACAGCTCTGTAAAAAAGGTCGTAAAACCGAAGGTTTTACATAGACTTGTCTTGTAATTTTTTATTACAAGACAAGTCTTTTAGTTATAAGTAGAAACCCTAGAAAACCGGTAGCCATAGACGGGGTTCACTCCCTTGCACCAGCAAAGTATGAATATTTTAGACTTGTTACTGATTTCTAATGTTTTGTGAATTAAAGTGAATAGTGTAGACGTGTCAAGTACCCATTTTTTTAGACAAAAGAGCGTCCCTTTTCTTTGAATAACTGTCTTTAAATTGAACTTGATGTTTTTATCTAGAAACTTAAGCAGTAGACAATATGTTGCTGGGTGGTGTGTATCTCTTATGAAGGTTAAGATCTATTTAATGCTAATTCAGTGAGTCTATTAAGATTTTTTCTTTAATTTTATGGTCAATCTCAGAAGTATCAAGTTTATTATCGTAAATATCTTTGATGATCTGTTGTATTTCTAAACTTGTAGTTGTTTTGTATTTTTCTATTAATGCACTTTTCACAAAATCAAACTCAGTAAAATATTTTAAAAATTTAATACAATCAATTTGAAGCCAATCTGATCCTTTATTCAATTGTTGAATTAAATATCTTGCGTGCTTTTCAGCTGAATCTTTAGCCATTTCATACTCTAAGTTAGACTTTTTATTTTTTAATAAAGCAAAGTATTTACTAGACATGATTTTATTTTATCCTTCTTTTTTTGTAATATTTATAAATGGTTCTAATAAATATTGAATTAATGATCTTAGTGCTGAGATAAGTGAATCACCAGTTTCACTATGTTGAAAGAATTGAGGGTTCTCCTCTAGTAGATCTATTGTGGATTTTACTGATTCAATATCATTTTCACTATTGCTGGGATGTACTAATCCCATAGCTGTCAAAATGTCACGTGATGTTTTAAATCCATCTGATAACTCTTTAGACATTCTTTTTCTAATTTCGCTATCGAGGTTATCTGGATTTTTTAAGTGTGTTACTTCATTAGCTAAAGATTCAATATGACTTTCAAACTCACCTAATAATCGATCCTTGTTCTCAAGTACTTTTGCCTCAATCACTATTGTTGAATAATTTGGTTTTTCAGCAGGATTAAATCTATTGCGAATACTTGGTGCCGAATTTAAAGGTGTTTTACCATCAGCTCTATCTAATATTATTTCTTGTTCAGCAAAGTCAATTACTTTAGATGCAACTCTAATCAAGTCATCATCTGTTGAATTATTAGAAAGTGAGTGTAGTGATTCAAGTGCTATTTGAACCTTAGAATTATGTCTCTCGCTGAGTGCTGCAAGCTCTTTAATTATTGTTGCTCTTTGGCTATCATTATTTAAGCCAATACTTTTTGCGAAATCAAGAATTTTTTTTCTTGAACTGAAGTGCATAGCCTCGATATTTACTTTTTGATTTTTATAGTTTTGTATTTGTGCTTCTTTTGTTGAAATTTCACCTTGTATTTCTGTTTCAAATTTTGAGCGCATTGTCGTTTCTTCTTTTTGAGTTAAAATACCCTCAAATATATCTTCTTGATTAGCACCCGTATTGTAGCCATATCTGTAGCCAATCATATCGAAAATCGAATCAGCTAATTCTGGGATATTTCTCAATGATTCAGATATAGGTTCAGTAAGTTTATTGATTTCTTTTTCTAATTGTGAAACTTTTGATTGAGCATCTGTCTTTGCGGCAGCTGCAATTTCAATGTTCTCTACTGTTACTAATACATGTGCTGAATTCGCTCCAGTTAAGGTCTCAAGAGCTCTAACATTGTCTTCTCTTGTAATAGCGGCGTTATAACTAGATCCATTCCTTGAATAAACCTCAGTGAGCTGTGCTTTTGTCATGAATTGAAATTCAATAACACTATAATCATTGATATCTTGATTTAGCCTGGTTTCAACGTTCGTGTATTTTTCTTCTAAATTACTATATCTAATATGCTTATCTCTATAACTTTCAATTGTATTGAAAACTTTTTCTCTTACTGTAGTATAGGCTTTTGTTTCTGGATCAGCATTTATTAATTCTTGTAGATTAGCGGCAAGAGGATTTTTTCTAATATGCTCAAGAGCTAACTTACCTACTGCTTTTGAAAAATCTCTAACTACTGTAGCGTCTTCATCCATGTAGATAGCTGGTTCTTTTTTAATTTGATGTAAGTCTTTTATCGAATCACGTACTTCTCTTCTAACAATTTCTGCTAGCCCAGAACCAACCAAATTAAAAGATGACTCAATTCTATCTAGGTATTTTTCAAGGCTTTCATGTCCTTCACCTTGTCTTGAAGCTAGCTCTACAATTGTTGATACACCTCTAAGTCTGCTAGCCTTTGTATCACCAGTTAGGATTTGTTTAATAGCGTCAATTCCACTATCAGTCCTATTTTCATTACTTTTTACGTCTGTAGTATCTTTGCCAATTCTAGGATTTAATCTTAAAGAAGTTCTTGTCCAAGCTTTTAGTACTGATCTAGCCTTGTCTCTTATACCTGGTGTAACGGTACTATCTGAATCAGGTAATCTTGCTAATTTACAAACTAAATTTAATGTCTCTGCATCATTAAAAAGAAGGCTTTCTGTATTTGCAGTGTGACTAGTATGAAAACCATTGAAAGTACCAACTGGTCTTACCAGACCTAGACTCATCATTCTTGCAATATTACTTCCAGCAACTACATTTAAAGCTGATTCAGTGACTTGTCTAATGCGAGATTTTGATGCTAGTAAATCTGCTTGTAGTGCATCTAAGCTTTTCATTACCTCTTGAACAGCTTCTGGTTGATTAGGGTTGATCATGGTTACACCCTTATCTTCAATTACAAAATGCCCCAATAGTTTTTCTTTTGTATCTAAAGTAAGTTCTTCTTGAGCTTGATTAAAAACACTTTCATTAGCTTCGGCCTTGCCGAATCTAAAATCATCTCTTATTCCTTGTGTGTTAATACTAACCATTGTAATATCTATTTACTTATTAATATAACGTTTGTTTTTAGGGATTTTTGACAAAAAAAGAGAGCTTTTAAGCTCTCTTTTTAGGTGTTTTTATCTGTTTTATATTAGTCTAAGCAGCTTTTCTTGCGCTTGAAGAATAGTCTCTAATTACATCGACTCCTTCTTTAGCTTTTGTAAATCTAACAATCTCAGAGATACTTGCAGCGTCTCCAATACCAGACAAAATTGCTTCATCAAGAGTGTTTGTTGGGTCTAATCCTTGCTTAGCTGCTTCAAGATTTTTTGTTAGTCTCTCTTGTTCTTTTTGCTTAATTTGAGGATCTGTGAAAGCAAATAATCTAGTAACAAGACTATGCATGTACTCTAAGCTAGTTTTAATAAATGAACCGGCTTTTGAAAAACCAAAGATACTTGTGTCTGAAGGACTGGTTTTAGCCCAAGCATCTTTTTCTAGTCTTAATTCTTTCAGTACTTTCTTTTGCTCTTTCACTATTTCTGTTGCGTTTTCAAGTCTTTGTACTTTTGGTATTACC
>CAIYXB010000156.1 GCA_903930015.1 uncultured bacterium
CAGTTCACCACCGGAATGTAAATCTGCCCCTGCTCAGAGTCTGAGGTATGCATGATGGTCATGCGCGGCATAAAGCCCAGCAAAATCGCCTGACTCACTAAAGAGTAAGCGCCAGAGATAACTGCCTGAGATGCAATGACCGTAGCAGCAGTAGCCAAACCCACGACAGGCCATAAGGCCCATTCTGGAACCATTAAATAAAATGGATTTACAGCAGCCTCTGGATTGGATAGCAATAAGGCGCCTTGGCCCAGGTAATTAATTAAGAGACTGGGCAAGACGACGATAAGCCATGCATATCGCACAGGATTTCTGCCAAAGTGACCCATATCTAAATAAAGTGCCTCCACCCCAGTAACGACCAAAACTACTGCGCCCATCACGATGTATGCGGTAGTTGGATGATCGATTACAAAATTGACTGCATACATTGGATTGATCGCACCGATAATTTCTGGTGCTGCGCCGATATTAATCAGCCCCAGAACAGCAAGCGTAACAAACCAAGTCAGAGTTACTGGGCCAAATAGATTACCAACAGCAGCAGTGCCATATTTTTGAATCATAAATAAGGCCACTAAGATCACAAGGGAAATAGGGATGATGAATTTATGCAATCCAGGGGCTGCAATTTCAATTCCCTCTACAGCCGATAAAACAGAAATCGCTGGAGTAATAACGGACTCACCGAGTAGCATGCAAGCGCCGAGCATGCCTAAAATCATTAAGAAGAAATAGCTTTTTGATTTGCTATCAAACGATCTGAGCGCTAAAGCCATGAGAGATAAAACACCACCCTCACCTTTGTTATCGGCACGCATCACAAATAACACGTATTTAAAGGTCACTATCAAGATCAAGGACCAGATCATCATAGCTATTACGCCGAATAATGCCTCTGGAGAAAATGGGATACCGTGCTGCGGATCAAAGCACTCTTTGAGAGCATATAAGGGGCTAGTACCAATATCCCCGAAAACCACACCAATGGCAGCTAGCATCATCGTTGCCAAGCCTTTTTTATGGCTATCGTGATCACCATGCAGATCAACGGGCTTTAATAAATCAGAGCTTGAAAACTCAGGATTGCTAATGGACATCTCATCACCTATGAGTAATATTGCGTTGCGGTATGTTACACCTTATGCAGGCTGACTCTGAAGTCTTATTTCTGTTTTAAAACTGCTTTTTTAAGCACCAAATTCAGGAACATCTCGACAGAGGGGGTGAAAAAATGGTAGAATTACAGCTTCAGACGCGGGGTGGAGCAGTCTGGCAGCTCGTCGGGCTCATAACCCGAAGGTCGTAGGTTCAAATCCTGCCCCCGCAACCACAAACCCTTGATTTCAAAGGGTTTTTTGGTTTCTGAAGGTCCGAAAAGCACTAAAGCTAAAACTTTGGTGCTTTTTTGTTTTGAACTTTAGGTCAATAAACGAAGTGGACTCCCCTTCAATTGGAACCTGAGCTGTATTAATTCTAAAAATTTAATACAAAAACCATATTCACTAAAAATACCCTGTTTGTTACCATGACCTTATGTATCGGAGGGGTCGTGGCTAGAGATCAAACAGTTTTCTCGGAACTAACAGTAGCTTCGGCTATTGGTAGCTGTGATGTTTCGTCAATAACGAATGTTGACCAAGACTCAATCAGAAAATATCAGGCTGAATCAATAAAGCGTCAAAACAATGATCCTCAATCAGTAGTAGAGCTGGTCAAGTCTGGTAAGAAAATAAGAGAATGGTTACAGAATGTAAAACATCTCTCAAATATAAGAGTCACTTGGACTGGTATGGAAACAGGTCTGGATCATGGACCAGTAGCCCGTGATCTACTGATAGACAATACCGATATCAGAATTTCGGTTAAAGAAAATGCTCAACTATTTCAAAACCCATCACCCGTGAAGGTTTTTGATAAATGGTCTAGAGGATTATTTGATCGTTCTCGTGATGGGGATTGGTTTGTAACAGTAGCCAGTAAAGAGTTGAACGATTACTACCAAGCCTGTGGAGGTCCTAATCTAACAGGACAAAGAACAGTAGAAGCCTACTATCAAAATGTAACTGGTACAGACTCCACTGGTACAAAACGAAGAAAAAGGCTAACCAATCATGTAGCTTCATTACATAATCAAAATAATACCGAGGCTCTCCAAGCCTATAAAAGGTTTTGTATAAAAGTAAGTGAAGCCTCAGCTGATATTTTCAATAACAACTTGGAAAGAACTTTTCCTGAAATTAAGACGGGGAATTTCAAGCCTGAAAACTTTATTCAACTCTTCTCTTTCTTCTTTAAGTTAGATGAAAATGAACACATATTATGTGGAACCGAGGATGAAAAAGGATTTGCTGTTTTAATTCATGATCTGGTCAGCTGGGAAAGAAAGTTTTCAATAACAAATATAAAAGCAAAACCACTGGATGCTGGACAGCCTGAGGTCCTAATCACCTTTTCATTTCTAGATAAATCCTCAAATAGAAGATTCGATTATTCAATACAGTGTCAGGTTAGATGGAGTCACGGAAAATTTTGTGGTAACCCTGAAAGCAAACTGTATCGGTATAACTCTTGGTCATATACAAACCTTGCTTGGGCTGTTCAGATCTAAAGAAGATAAAATAACAGTCTATGAAAAAACAATTAGCCTCCCTGTTTTCAGGCTGTGGTGGAATGGATCTTGGATTTGAAGGAGGATTCCCAGCCCACAAGTCCTGGCTCACCAAAGAAGAGTTAAAAGAATATAAAAAATTTAATAAGAGCGGGTTTACAAAACTTGATGAATTAAATTTTGAAACTGTATTTGCTTGTGATGTAAACGCTAAAGCAAAAGCATCGTGGGATCACTACTTCTCACAAAGAAGAAATATCGATGATGTATTTCATCTTGAAAGTATTGTTGACATAGTCAAAAGTATTAAATCTGGAGACATGAAATTCCGACACAATGTTGATGTGGTTACTGGAGGCTTTCCTTGTAATGACTTCAGCGTAGCTGGTAAGCGTCTTGGTTTCCAGTCAGACAAGAGTCACCAAGGAAATAAAAAACTAATTCAAGGTGACGATGATCCATCTATCGAGAATCGTGGGATGCTTTATTTTTGGATGAGGGAATTTATAGCTCTCACTCAACCGAAAGTCTTTTACGCTGAAAATGTTAAGGGACTTGTCTCGCTCGGGGACGCTAAAGAAATCATAGCTCATGACTTTGGGTCAATTAATGGAAGCGGTTACCATGTACTTCCAGTTAAGGTTCTTAAAGCTATTCACCATGGGATTCCACAGACTAGAGAGAGGGTTATTTTTATTGGTGTTAATAAAAATAAATTGAAAGCCTCGGTTCGTAAACACCTAGAAAAACATGGTGAGTTACCTGAAGAATTTGATCTCTACCCCACTAATTCTCACGGGCTCCCTGACCTTTTAACAACTTCAATTAGACCAATAGCTAATTGTCGAGATGCTTTCACTGGTCTTAAAGAACCTGAACTCAGCTCTGACCCATCACAACAGTCGTACTCAAAAGCAAAATACTTTAAGAAGCTACAGGGAAGCGCTGAAATCAGCCTAGTAAAGCCAGGTCCAACTATTCGAGCTGAACACCACGGGAATATTGAATTCAGAAGACTTAATGAAGAAAACAATGGGAAAAACACCGATGAAATTAAGTCTGGTCTCCCACAACGAAGGTTATCAGTAAGGGAGTGTGCTCGTATTCAAACCTTCCCTGATGATTATGAGTTTGTTGTTCCGAATAAACTTTCAGCCTCTGATGGTTATAGACTAATTGGAAATGCTGTTCCCCCATTACTAGCTTATCGTCTCGGACAAAAGCTAGATGAGGTATGGAATGATTTATTTCTCAAGTAATAAGACTCTTAGGGACGAATAATTCAACTTCATACCTATGTCATTGTTTAACCATTTATGAATAGCCAACATTGATTCACCGTTGGCTTTTTTCTTTTTCATTTCAGTTATTAGCTTTTGTTCTTTCATGTTTGGTACTTTCTTACCGTCCTTGACATTAAAACCAAATCCACGACGACCACCAACAAAGTAGCCCTGACTTTTTCTCATTTGCTTCACCTCGCTAATTCGTGAAGCAATTCTTTCTCTTTCAAAGGAAGCAAAAGCCGAGAGGATCGTGAAAATAATAGCTCCGACACCGTTACCAGTGACATCTCCACCAAGATCAATAGAATGAACACTACAGTTTCGTTCTTTGAGAAGATGAAGTGTATTTAAAGCGTCTCGTGTGTTACGAAAGCCTCTATCAAGTTTGGGGAAGATCAAAACATCCCCTGACTGAATTACCCCAAGCAGTTTTGAGCCTTCTGGTCGGCTATTGAATTCAAGTCCACCACTGACCCCTCTTTCGACGAATACCGAACTCTCGTCTAGATCTAAACCTCTCGAGGAAGCGTAACTAGTAACTTGCTTAATTTGGGCTTCCAGTGAATCACCTTCTTTAGCCTGTTGAATAGTTGATACCCTTACATAACCATAAACAGCCATTTCGTCGTCCTTTTCAAAATTCGATCGAGACGAACTATTGATGGTTTTTGAATTAAAGACAACAACGGCTGAAGGTTAGATACAGTAATCCTTCAGTTTTAATTAAAAATCGTGTCAAATTTATTTAGAAAAAGTGTTACAAATCAACAACTTATAGCTAAAAGTAATGAAA
>CAIYXB010000157.1 GCA_903930015.1 uncultured bacterium
AACTAATTTTCTATAATTAAATTGACGATTAACTCCTTCGTTTCTTCGCTAATACTTTGTCCAAAAATTTCTTGGACTATACCTGTTACTTTTTCTTGTGCTTCTTTTTTATCCATTAAGAGTCGTGTTTAATAGGCATTACAAGGTGAATATAATTCTCTGAGGAATTTGGTTTAATAAGTGCTGGATTCACTGCTCCAGACATTGAAATAACAATTTCTTCTGAGTCTATGTGTTTAATTGGTTCGATTATATATTTGACATTAAAAAAGATTGATAGTGGATCACCTTCATAGTGAATAGCCATATCATCAGCAGCTTGTCCGTAGTCTTGGTTAGAAGATTCGATATAAAGCTTATTTTCCTTAAAAGTAAGTTTTACAAGATTTGTAATTTCATTTGCCATTGTTGCTACTCTCTCTAAACATGACAAGAATTGTTTTGTATTTATTTGAGCTAATTTATCTTGGTTTTGTGGGATTAGTTGTTTATAACGAGGATAACTGCCTTCTATTAGTCTTGAAACTATGAATCTATCTTGAGTAAAAAATATTACTTGGTTATTTAAAAAACTAATTGATATATCATCATCAACACTTGATTCTACAATTTTTTGAACATCTAAAATTATCCTTGCTGGTACTACTACTTCTAATTTTTCCAACTTCCCTTGTTGTTCTTCTAATTGATATTCATAGCTTGAAAGTCTGTTACCGTCAGTTGTTGCCATCTCAAAAAACTTATTTCCATCTTTCTCTTTATAACTAAAAAGTATTCCACCTAAAATATTATTCAGATCATATTTTGAAGACGAAAAATGAGTCATGTTAATCATTTTTGAAAAATGATGTTTATTTAGTTTTATAAAATTCTTGGTATCTGGTTTATCAATCTTTGGAAAATCATCGGCTGATATTCCAACAAGCTCGAAATTTGATTTCTTACAAGTAAGATTTGTTTTGTTGGTTCCTATTTCAACCTCTAGGTAAATATCGTCCTCATCAAGCTTAGAAACGATTTCCTCTAACTTTTTTGCTGAGATTGTTATTCTGCCATTTTCTTCATTTTCAGAGGGAATAATCGCTTCAATACTAAAATCCAAATCCGTTGCATTTAAAGTTAAGTGACCATTACAATTCTCCAAGAGAATATTATTTAAAATTGGTTGCACACCTTTACTTGGTACTGCTTTTGCTACAGATTTTATTGCTTTGTCAAAAGAATTTTTACGTACCTTTAATTTCATATTACATATAATAGCTCTTTAATTCTTTAGACGCTAGTTTATTGAATAAGCTAAAAACATATATATAATTTAAATAAATAGTAGTAATAGTAGGTGCTGTAGAAATGTAGAAAACCAAAAAAAGCCGCATAGATAAAGGTTTTTTGTGTAGAAAACTTAAAGCAAATAGATAAAAAATTGTAGAAAACTCAAATGATCTTATTCTGTATGACGATTTAATGGGGTTGGTTTGTAGAAAATATCTTTTTTAAAACAAGTTATCTACAGGTTTAAGTATGAGTTTGTTGAAAGAAAGTTCAAAACTTTTTCAACAGACTCGTCTAAAGTTTCTTTTTCAGTGTTAATGATGAGATCAGGATTTTTAGGTTCTTCATATGGATCTGATATCCCAGTGAAATTTTTAATTTCGCCACTAAGAGCTTTTTTATAAAGGCCTTTAACATCTCTTTTTGTTACTTCTTCGATACTTGCTTTAACGTAAATTTCGCAAAAATTTTCACTTAGCGCGCGCGCTTTGTCTCTTGCTTCTTGATATGGGGCAATTACAGGAACTAATACTAAAACACCATGCTTTGAAATTTTGCCTGCAAGAAAAGCAATTCTTTGAATATTAATCATTCTATCTTCCTTGCTAAAACTAAGATCTTTACAGAGATTCTCTCTTATCTCATCGCCATCAAGAATCTCGATTTTGATATTAGGATATTTTTCTTGGATTTTTTTAGCAAGTGCAAATGTAACAGTTGTTTTTCCTGAACCTGAAAGCCCAGTGAACCAGCATGTTAGACCTTTTTTTAATTTAGTATTGCTTTGCATCAATACTAAGAATAACACTATATACTAGTCATTGCGAGCCTTAGCAATGAAAATTAGATTAGATGATTTACTTGTTGAATTAGGATTTTTTCCTTCAAAAGAGAAAGCGCGTACTTGTATCATGATGAATGGAGTTGAGCTTGCAGGAAAGCTTGAAAATAAAGCAGGAAAGCAAATTAATAAAGAAAAGTTTTTTATAGATTTTGAGAATAATCCTGAGCACCTTAAAGTTGATGACAAACTTTTGCCTTATGTAAGCAGGGGTGCTTTTAAACTTGAGGAAGCGTATAATAAATTTTCTATATCATTTAAAGAAAAGATAGTTTTAGATATTGGTGCTTCAACGGGCGGCTTTACTGATTTTGCTCTAGAAAAGGGGGCATTAAGAGTAATTGCACTTGATGTCGGAACTAACCAGCTGGCCTATAAACTTCGAAGTGATAATCGTGTTTTGAGTTTAGAAAATACAAATTTTCGTACATGGCAGCCTAGTAAGGAAATTCAAAATCTTGGTATTGATATGGTTGTTACTGATGTTTCGTTTATTTCTTTAGTAACAATTTTACAAAGTTTGAAAATTTTAAAGAGTGATTATCCTTTGTTGTTTAAGCAAGAGCTTGATATTGTCGCTCTTCTAAAACCCCAATTTGAAGCGGGTAAAGAAATTGCAGATAAGTTTAAGGGAATTATCGATGATGAAAAGACAAGGCGTGAAATATTTCACAGGACCCTTACTAAAATATCTGACCTTGGTTACGAGCTAAAAGCAAGCTGTGATTCTCCTATTAAGGGGGCTAAAGGTAATCTAGAGTATTTGATTATGCTGCTTGAGCGAAGCTAATGTTTTGATCTATAGCGCCTTGTTTAATAAAGAAGGCTTTGATTCGGCCCTGATCTTTTACGAGCTCTTCATTAATATATATTCCATTTCGAACGTTGATATTTAGTAATTTAGTACTATTATCGAAAATTGTTTTGTCATTAAGCTGTGCGCGATTAAGCTGTGCGCCATTAAGCTGTGCGCCTTTAAGCTGTGCGTCATTAAGCTGTGCGTCATTAAGCTTTGCGTCATTAAGCTTTGCGCGATTAAGCTCTGCGCCATTAAGCTTTGCTTGATTAAGCTGTGCGCGATTAAGCTTTGCGTGATTAAGCTTTGCGTGATTAAGCTCTGCGCCATTAAGCTCTGCGCGATTAAGCTTTGCGCGATTAAGCTCTGCGCCATTAAGCTCTGCGTCATCAAGCTTTGCGCGATTAAGCTCTGCGCCATTAAGCTTTGCGCGATTAAGCTTTGCGTAATAAAGCTTTGCGCGATTAAGCTTTGCTTGATTAAGCTGTGCGTCATTAAGCTTTGCTTGATTAAGCTCTGCGCGATTAAGCTCTGCGAGATTAAGCTCTGCGAGATTAAGCTCTGCGAAATTAAGCTTTGCGTCATTAAGCTTTGCGTCATTAAGCTTTGCTTGATTAAGCTTTGCGTCATTAAGCTTTGCGCGATTAAGCTCTGCGTGATTAAGCTCTGCGCCATTAAGCTGTGCGAAATTAAGCTGTGCGTCATTAAGCTTTGCGTCATTAAGCTTTGCGTGATTAAGCTCTGCGCGATTAAGCTGTGCGCCATTAAGCTGCGCGCGATTAAGCTTTGCGTCATTAAGCTTTGCGCCATCCAATACTGCCATATTTAATGTGATATTTTGAGATGTAAGAAAATCATAAAAGTTAAATTCTTTTGATTCTTTTATATCTTTAAAAAACTCACTTAGTTTTAGTGGCTCAGTTGTTATAAGTCGTTTTTCCTGATAATATTTATGTGCATTTGGATTTGCTTTAATACTCTGCACTAATTTCCAAAAATCTATAAATTCTTTTTCTGCTTCTCTGCTTTTTAATTGAGAATAAGGTTCAGGAAGCTTTTCTTGATGAAAATCTGTTGATCTTGAATTTAAAAGTTCAAAAGTGCTTGTAATCGATGGTAGTTTGGAATCACTATCGATTGGTTGTGTAGATACTTTGAAATTATCATTGATTGGTTGTGTCTCTGTTGCAACAAGTCTTGGAATATTATAATTAACAGTATAGATAGAATTGTCATTTGAAGAACTCATAAATATTATCTTATAATATTACTTATTATCTTGTCAAGTCCCTTTCTGCCATAATTAAACTAATATGTCTAAATTCGCCATATTTTATGAAACTTCCTTTAGCTGCTTGATAAGACCAAGTGTATTTGTAACTAAAGCCTTGGATCGCTTTTGCTCATCAGAAGCGGCATAGACTAGAGTTGGATTAATGCTATTTTCAGGAAATAAATCAGTAAAATAATTGAGATTTTTAAAGTAATCTTCAGAGATGCTTTGCCCAGATTTGATTTCAATAGGCATAAGTTTATCAGCAATTTTATATAACAAATCTACTTCATGTCTTTTGTCTCGATAAAAATAAAGATTACTAGTGAAGCCTTGGTTGAAACGAAATTTTATAAGTTCAGATACTACAAAATTTTCAAATAAGTTCCCTCTGAGACTATGACTAATTAATTGTTTAGGATTTTCGATGTCTAGTAGATGAGCCGCTAGTCCAACATCATAAAAATGTAATTTTGGTGATTTGATGAGTTGCTTATTGATATTGGCATTGAAAGCGGGTAGCAAAAAAATTATATAACCTGCTTCAAGTAAGCTAATCCATTTTTTTATTGTAGTGTGTGATAAACCTAAATCCTCAGCAATATTACTCATATTGAGAACCTGCCCTACTCTACTTGCGCACATTTTCATAAAACGTCTAAAGAGATTTAGATCTTGAATTTGAGCCCAATCTCTTAAATCTCTTTCAAGGTAAGTTTTAATATAGTCCTCAAGGATGATTCTAGGATTGGCTTTTTCGTCATAAATTTTCGGATAAAAACCAGTGTAGATTAATTGTTCTATGTTTTTTACATCAACATCTTTGTAGTTTTTTTCGATCTCTACAAGTGAGAATGGAAGTAAAGTGGCAAGCCCAATTCTTCCAGCTAAGGATTGGCTAATATTTTTCATGAGAGCAAAATTTTGTGATCCAGTTAGAACAAACATGGATTTTTGTTTTTGCTCATCAACAATTACTTGAATATATGAAAATAAATTCGGAGCATATTGAATCTCATCTATAATTGCACCGTTAGGAAATTGATTTAAAAATAATTCGGGATCTTCAAGTGCAAAATCTCTATCTTTAGGCTTCTCTAAATTGATATAGGGTTTCTTGTTGAATAATTCTTTAACTAGCGTTGTTTTGCCAGATTGCCTTGGCCCTAAAATACCTAAGACAGGATAGATTTTGCTGATTTCTTTAATATAAGAGGCTAATTCTCTTTTTGCATCCATAACTATATTATACCCAGCAGTGGATAAATTGAAACCCTGAGTTGTAATTTATCCACTATTGGCTTACTCTGGTTTAAAAAGGGAAAGGCTTTGTTTTCTGCCATAATTAAACTAATATGTCTAAATTCGCCATATTTTATAACCCAATTAAGCTCATTGCAGCAAAGACAGCAAAAGAACTTCAAATCGCGCTTGAAAAGAAAAATCACAGAGTAAAAGTTTTTGAAACAAAAAGATCGAGCAAAGACTGGGGAGTGCTTGATGGTGATGAAGATCTTGCTATTGCTCTTGGTGGAGATGGTACTTTTTTACTTTCAGCTCGTCAGGTTATTGCGCATAAAATGCCTTTGCTTGGAATAAATTTTGGGCATCTTGGTTTTCTTTCTGAGTACGGTGATATTGAGCCAGATGAACTTGCTCAGGAAATTTCTAATTTGAATATTGTTATTGAAGAAAGAACCATACTAGAAGCATCTATACCAGAAAGAGGCATAGATACTTTTGCGATAAATGATATTGCAGTTAATAGGTCATTGAGTTCTAATCTTTTGCATACTGATTTGTTTATTGATGGTGATCTTTTACATTCTTATAGATCAGATGCCATTATCATTTGTACTCCAACTGGGTCAACTGCTTATAGCTTGAGTGCTGGTGGTGCTGTGATGGATCCAAATATTCATGCGTTTCAAATAGTCCCAGTTGCCGCACATTCTCTAAATTCGCGAGCGCATGTTGTATCTGATTCTCAGACTATAGTTTTACAAAGCACAAAAGAACATAATGCACCTTTTACAATGCAGCCAGATGGTCAAGAGCTGATTACGGTGAATCCGGGTGAGAGAATAATACTTAAAAAAGCTAAAAACCCATTAAAATTAGCAAAATTAAAGAAAAGACAACGTAGTTTCTATAGTATACTCCGAGATAAGATGAAATGGGGTTCGTCAATAAATTAAGATGATTAAAAAGAAAGTCAAAAAAGAAATCCTGATTTCAAAACTTATAGATGATCTTCCTGGGATGGAGGATGTTATAACAGAGCCACGTTCTTATTCACCTGAGAGGCTTAAGGATGCTTGTAATAACATAAAATTCAGTGCCAGCCAAGAAATTGATCCAATTGAAAATATTACAATTCAGTTTATTTTTAGAAATTTCTTTTATATAATGCACCAAACTGGTTTATATAATCCACAAAGACGTTTGTTTAATCACATTGCAAGTGTAGAGAGAGTGGAAATAAAAGAATTTAAAAAACTAACAAAAGTTCAAAAAGAAGCAGGGAAAATTAGTGATTTGTATTTTTATGATATTCATAAAAGATATATACTCCTTAGATTAGAGCACCCTAGTTCGCAATTAGATTTTGTAGCTTTGCCAAAATTATTCTCAGATGCTAATAATGCGCGCTGTCTAGCTGCTATTTATGTTTCAAATCAAAGACCGTCAGCACCTATGCTTGAGATGATAAGATCAAAAACAAGTTATAAAAATCCAATGGAAAAATATAGATCACCACTTAATGATCATGCGAGCTTTGATTTTATTAGTTATCAAGCAAGTCCTAGTTCTGTTATTTATAAATTATTACATCCAGATCTAGCCAAAGATGAAAGCGCATCAGCAAATGTTCCAGCTGAATTGATACGTATGCTTTATGATAATTCTTATTCTGTAGTAGGTTAAAAATTTAGGAGAAAAATATGTTTTCAATAATTTTAGGTTTTATTCTAGGATTTATAACTTTATTTGCAATGACGAAGTTGTCTGATAAGGATTAATCGCTCGCAGCTCTCACTAACTGCTCGCTTTATCTCAATTATTACAAGCTGGTCATTCCAATGGGTTCAAGCTTCCTTGCGCAAAGGAAAATCCTACGATTGTCTCACAAACGCATCCGCTCGTAATTTCACTTTAGACACACGAATGATTTTAGACTGGTTCGCCAATCATGAATTTTCTCTTTGCTCCAGTCGCTTTCACCTCATTTCCATTTAAAGCTTGTAATAATTGAGATAAAGCTATTAGTGTTGATTGCACTTGTACTAAGCTAAAAGTCCTGACTTTTCTACTGAAGCATCAACCACGCCAATTAAAGAGTTAACTAATTGAAGCTTCTCCAAAGAATCAACTTTACACTGGGCTTTTGTAAGATTATGAATTTGTTTGATACTGATTGATGGAAGATTGTTTGCAAGTGGGGTCTTGTTGCCGTCAAATATAATAGCGGTGAAGCTGCCCTCGCAAAGATTTTCATTTTCATCAAGCCATAGAACCTCATCATAGCCTTGATTTAAGAAGTAGCTAAAATCAGGTCTAGGCAAAAATTTATACTGCCAAATGGGATTTGTTGATTCAATATGAAATTCGTCTTTTTTGAGTACAAGAACCTCCCAGGTTTTATTCTGAGTAGAGGCGAATACCTCGTCAGCTTGCTGCGAGGTTAGCAAAATTTTAGGTGAGGCGTCATTTAGATCCCTTAAATATGGTTCTATGGAAATATCAATAAAAGCTTCGTTGCTATAAATTAATCTGAGTTTATAAATTTCATCACTAAATCTCATTAATTGGAGATTCTTTTTGCGCTGAGACTTAGTGAAACTAACTGCTCTGTGAAAATCATATTGTAGTTTGTTTTTAATTTGATTCATTAGAAACAAATTAAAATCGTCTTTGCAGATATTTTTAGGAAATTTAAAGTTAAGCTCGGTGATGCTTTTTAAAAGCCTTTGCGAGTGATCTTCTAGATCAAAGACTATAACCACATCTTCATTTATTTCAACACGGAGAGTTTCAACAAGAGATTTTATATCTTTTAATTTAAATACTTGCTGAGGCACCTTCTCAAATTTCATTATTGAAAACCTCAATAAGCTTTTGTGCCTTTAAAAGAGTTTCAGAATATTCTTTTTCTGGATCAGAAGCTGATGTTATCCCAGCTCCAGTATTAAAAGTTAATGCCTGAGTTTTTTTGTTGTAAAAAACTGATCTAATTAGTATGTTAAACTCACCTTGATACTTATTAAATTTATAATAGCCCAAACTACCTGTATATAAAGCTCTTTTTTTGGGCTCTAATTCATCTATGACTTTCATGGAGCGGATTTTAGGGGCTCCGGTTATAGAACCACCTGGGAAGATTGCATTAAAAATCTCTTCAAAATCAGGTATTATAGTTTCGTTAATGCTGTAACTAAGCTTTGTTTTAAGCTTTGCTTGAATATCTGAAATTAAATGCTGTAAGTTTGTATGCTTAGAATCTTTAAGTAGATTTATAACTTTTACAGAACCAGTTTTGGAAATTTTACCAAGATCATTTCTTATTAAATCAACTATCATTATATGCTCTGCGATTTCTTTTTCAGATCTAAGCTCTGTGCTGCTTTGCTGTATATCTACGGTGCCTTTTATGGGTGAGCTGGTTAACTCAAATTCGTTATTTATAAGCTCTATTTTTAAAAGAGATTCTGGTGAACTAGAAAAAACCACCCAGTCTGTAAATTCTGCTATCGCCATATATTTTGCTGGGTTTAATAGTCTTAATTTGGAGTAAATAAAATCTTTAATCTCGCTTAGCGAATAGTTATTTAAAAGTTTTACTTCAAATTCATGACAAATATTAGCTTGATAAATATCACCCTCCTGAATATATTTTTGACAATTTAAAACAGCTTCTTTATATTGAGCTGCATTAGGGTAATTGACTTGAGCCTTAATTGGTACCTTTGATTGAGCAATATCAAATTCCTCAATCTTATTTATTTCAGCATAGAGTTGAATGAACAATTCTCCATCATAGGCTTTTAATAAAGTAAAACCAAGATCTTCTAATTCTAATAAATCAGGATTATTTTTTAAATATTGATCTAAATCTTTAAAACTAGAAAAAAATCCAATAGGATTTTGTGCGATTAAGTTGTTTTTTGAATTTGTTGTTTCAAGAAAACAATTAAATTCGCTTGCGATAAATTCTGACCACTGGAGTTCCTGTGAATTGATCGGCGTTAACAATTGATTTTGTGATTTCAAGATCGATTCCTTCAAGAATAGGAAATTTTTTGAAAAGAGTCTGACATATCTCTTCACAGAGATTTTCAATAAGAAGAAATTCTTTTGATTGAGCAAGCTCTCTTATAGTCAATGATACCTCGACGTAGTTGATCGTGTCTTTGATTTGGTTTGATTTGCCTGCGATACTAAGATCAAAAAATAGATCAATATTGATATTGATACATTGCCCTAATATTCTTTCACTGTCATATATACCAAGTCTGCAAAAAGCTTGTAAATTTTTAAGGCTTACTTTGTCTCTCTTCATTATTTAGTGGTAACTTCTGATTTAAGACGCTTGATTCTTGTAGCGAATTCTAACACCAAATCATTTGAATCTCTTAATTCATCTTGATTTTGGTTTAGTTTTTCTGATAAGAATTTGTTTTTCTCTTCAAGCTTAGCTATAGCTTCTCTAAGTCCCTCTTCTAGTTTGCTGTTATCAGCAAGAGGTGGCTTAATGGTCTCTTGATTTTGCTGAGGTTGATTTTTATAAGAACTTAATTGACCTTCGATTTGTCTTAATTGGTCTTTTAATAAACCAGCTTCTTTGTCTTTTTGTGAAGTCTCGTTTTCTAAATTTTTGATTTTCTCGTCTCTTTCACTAATATGTTTTTGTAATTTGCCAACAATGCCACTTTGATCATCTGACATGTTTTTGATTTTATTCATGGCTTTGCTGATAGATGACTGAGCAAGCTTAAGATTATTTTTTGCACTATTACTAAATAATCTAGATAGAAAACTTGTTTCTGAATTTAAAGTTTTTAAAACTTCTTTTTGAGCATCTTCTAAATACTCTTTAGTTTCTTTGATTAGTGTTGATTTATCCGACATGCACTAACTCCTTATCTTCGTTTTGGTCGTTAGAAATTTTTTCTTCAGCCGTTACTTCAACTGCTGCTGAATCAGTCTTTATCAAACTAACCCCCATTCTTCTTTTCTCTATTTCAATGTTCTTTATCTCAACATCTAGTAAAGTACCTTTCTCTGGCAATGTTTCGTAATTTGATTTATGCAACAAAGCTTCAACACCTGGTATCATCTCAACGAAAACCCCAAATTCAGCTTGACTTACAACTTTAGCTTTTTGTATGTGTCCGGGCTTTAATTCTTCAGGGAGAGCTGTCCAAGGATCAGGATTTATTTTTTTAACACTTAGCGCAATTTTTTTTGTTGCAGTCTCTAATTTAAAAACCTGAGCTTTTACTTTATCTCCAACCTTGTGTATATCTTTTGGTTTATCAAATCTTTGCCATGAAAGCTCTGAAGCTGGTATCAATGCATCTACACCATTGATATCAACGAAAACACCAAAATCAGCAAGTCTGATTATTGTAACTTCTAAGTTTTGTCCAATAGAAATAGAATTAAATATCTCTTGGGTTTTTGCTTCTCTAATCTCTTGACTAATTATTTTGTGATTGAAAATGATTTTGTTTTTTGATTTTTCAAGCTCGTGTATTTTTACAGGTAATTTCTCACCAACCCATTCTTCAGGTTTCTTGTTTCTAAGTCCCTCTGCTTGCCCATCAATATAGCTATTTGGAATAAAGCCAATGTGTCCAGTTGTAGTGATTTTTGCTTCAATACCGCTTTTTACTATTTTGCAAATTTCCACTTCAATGTTTTTATCATTAAGCTCTTCAAGTTCCTGCCATTTTTTTTCATCTTGGATTTGTTTGATTGAAAGTCTCAAGACTCCTGGTTGATTTTTATCTTCACCCAACACAAAAGCTTCTAATGTGGAACCTAGAGTAAATTGCTCTATATTGTTTGAACCGAGTTCCTTGTTTGCAACATAACCCTCGTAGGTCTTGTTGATATCAAGGTAAAGACCGTTTGAATTTTTAGCAAGTATTGTGGCTTGGACTAAAGTATCTTTTTGAGGGAGATTTTCTTTTCTCTCGAGTATTAAAGTGGCTATTTTATCTTCTTGTGACATGGTACAAATCCAACATTGGTAAACAGATTTACAAAAGTATGATGCTAATCATAACGTAATTAGCATCTAAAAATCTAGCTTTTAGTGCTTTTTTAGCTCTTTGAAGTAAAAAAATGAGCCAATAGCAAGCGCAAGAGCTATACCAAGGTAGATAAAACCAAAAATATTATATGGATCAGCGCCTATACTTCTGAGATATCTTAGAAAAAAGCCTAAGCCAATCATCAAGCTTATGAAAACAACACCTTTAGTGTTATACAGAATTAGCCAACCAATAAAATAATTAATTGGGGTCTCTTTGACTTTATCTATATTTCCTAAATTTCTTGCGGCTGCTTTTTTGAGAACAGTAAAGGCTTTGCCACCAGCTATTATTAAAGAAACAAGAAGTAAGCTAAGTTTCCAATTAGGTTCTTGGAAATAAGGTTGCAGCCAATCAATAGCTCTTCCGCCAATTCTAAAAGCTACAAGTAGCCAAATAAAACCTGCTAAAAATATTGAAACTTTCTTTGCGTTCATATTTGTAATTGTACTCTCTAGGATAGCTGCTTTATCACAAAAGCCTTAAGAATTTTAATGCTTTCATTGTTTCTCTGAGAATGATAATGGGACTGTCGCAGAATCCCAGTTTTATCATTCAATTATTAAAGGTTATACTGAACTTTTAATAATTGGGATTCTGCGACAGTCCCATAAACAGTCTTGGTAACTTCGCCTTGCTTCGCTTGCCAAGACTGCTTGACCTTTTTATTAGGGCGTGTTTTTAGCCAAACCTAATTTTTGATCTTATTATAAAAAGCTAAACCTGTGTTGCGTTTGGCTACACGCCCATAATATACTTAGATTATGTCAAAAAGAGTAGGAATATTAACTGGTGGTGGAGATTGTCCTGGATTAAACGCTGTAATCCGTGGTCTTCTTTATAAAGCAACTAAAAAATACGGTTGGGAAGTGCAGGGTATTAAGTATGGTTGGAAAGGTGCTGTGCAAGGCATTACCATGGATATTAATCTTCAAAATACTGAAGACATAGTTCGAGAAGGTGGTACTATCCTAAAATCTTCAAGAACAAATCCTTATAAAATCGAAGGCGGTGTAGATGCTGTTGTCGAGACAATGAAAAAATTAAAACTAGATGCACTCGTTGCGATCGGCGGGGAAGACACTTGTGGTGTTGCTTCTAAGTTATACAGAGATAGAGGTATAAATGTTATTGGTGTACCAAAAACAATTGATAATGATCTTTCTGGGACTGATGTAACTTTTGGTTTTGATACATGCGTAAATATTGCAACAGATTTAATTGATAATCTTCACACTACTGCAAAATCACACGAAAGAGTACTTGTCTGTGAAGTAATGGGTCGTCATGCTGGTTGGATTGCTAGTTATGCTGGAATTGCTGGGAACGCGGATTATATCCTCGTTCCAGAAGAAGAAGTTAATGTTGATGAAATGTGTGCTGTTGTAAAAAAAGCATACGAATGTCAAGAATATGCAATTGTAGTAGCTGCTGAGGGAGCTCGTCTTGCTGGAATAGATGTTACAAAAAATGCAGAGCTTGATGCTTTTGGTCACGTTCAGCTAGGTGGTATTGGCGAGAGACTTGCGAAAATTATTGAAGAGAAAACAGGCTGTGAAACTAGATCTACTGTACTTGGTCATGTCCAGCGCGGTGGTAGACCTTCTGCTTATGATAGAGTGCTTGGAACTCGATTAGGCTGTAAGGCTGCTGACATGATTGAAGCTAAAGAATGGGGTAAAATGGCTGCAATTCATGGTCTTGAGACTGTCGCTGTGCCTCTTGAACTTGCCGTTGGATCACTCAAGACTCTTGATATGAGAATCCATGAAGATTCAAAACACTTCTTTGGCGCAAACAAGCTTCATTGCCCAGCCTAAAGACAGTTCCTTAAACCCCGCTAAAATTTCTGCTCTAGATATAGAAAAACTTTTTAATAATCTTGCTAAAGATTTTAAAGGGAAACATGAAAACTCGTCTTTAGCTCAGTGGTTTAAAGACTTTTCGAAAGTTATATTTTCACAAGAATCAACTTATCGCGGGTTATTGGAATTTTTTACTGATGATTTGCCTTCGATAGTAGACGCTCTTCGAGGTAAAGCTGCTTTACTTGAGTCGATGTTTCAATCAGTTTGTTCAACTGGTTTGATGCTTACAACACCCATCGTTGCAAAAACATTTGCTCGTTTTTACTCAAGACAAATTTTTCAAGAAGACCTAGCTTCTCAAGTAGATACTCTCATGCTTTTTCAAAGGAAAGATCTAGAGTCAGATGAGAATTTTAATAATGCAAAGTCTCGAATTATAAATGACGAACTCCAAGAGCAAATGACAATGTTTGATTTTAAAAGAGCAAAAGGGCTTGAGGGAAGTGTTAAAAAAGCATCAGCTTTATTTGATTTTATGAACAATCAAGAATCAAACAAAGACTTAAGAGGAAAAATTTCTAAATTAAAAGATGATGTTATTAAAGCACATTCATGGTTTGAATCAATAACTTGGTCTGTTATTCCTTTGGCTCAAAGAATATTTCGAAAACATGTTTTGGGTTTGGAAGGATTCTCAGGCTCTGTTAAGTATTTAAGTGATAGTGAGGCTCAGAAGCTTGGTAGTGAGAAGGGTTTTAGCTTAAAACAAGTTCTAGGAACAGTTTTTTCATCCATTTCAAGTCCGCTTTTAGTTTCTTTGGGTTTGAGCAAAATTAATGATTCAAGATCTGATAATAATTCTCTTTTAGCTTTTTTAAAAAAGCAATTAGACACTGAGCATAGCTATTTCCCAAAATTATGACTTTTTGTTTTTCAAGGTGAGTTACCTTATTTAATATCAAAAATTTTTAATTCTCAAGATAGATTTGAGCTTGTGGAAAATACTATTAAAGTTTTAACTAATAATCTCTCAACTTTTTTTGGTGACAGGCTTACAAATGGTAATTTTGCAAAAGCTTATGATAAAAAATTAGTTAAAGAATTTAATATTGAGTCTGGGGTACTTTATCAAAAATCAGAAAATGCTTTTGCTAATTTATTCCCGGAAGCAAATAAATTTACTGAAGTTATAAACAAGACTAAGAAAAATCCCCTACTCAGGAAAAAAGTAAAGGAGTTTTTCGAGCAAGCTTTTTATAAAGATTTTGGCTTGCATGTAGCTTTGATGTTTGTTGCTAGATTTTTAATAAATGGAATTACAAAGCTAAGAGTTAAAAACGCACTTGGGAACAGCGTTTAATATTAAACATACCAACTAATCCCGCATAGATTTTTTATGTGCCTATCGCAGAGCTAAATCGCTTTGCTTGGCACTTCAATTTAATATGCGAGGTTGGTATGACCGATCATTGCCATGATCTCATCCCATTCCTTCTTTTCAACAGGCTGCACTGAAAGCCTTGCGCCTTTTTGAACAAGTTTCATGTTTGTGAGTTTTGGGTTTGAGCGGATACGATCTAAAGGCAATATATCTTTAAATTTCTTTTTGAATTTTACTTTAACTGTCATCCAGCGTGGATTTTCTGCTGAACTTTTTTCATCAAAATACTGTGACTTAGGATCAAACTGAGTTGGGTCTGGGATAGGTGTCTCTGAGACTATTTCAGCAAGTCCAGCTAGGTGAGGCGGCTTAGCGTTTGAGTGATAGAAAAAAATCTGATCACCTTTTTTCATCTCATCACGCATAATATTACGAGCTTGATAATTACGTACTCCATCCCAGATTGTTGTTTTATCAGGAAGTTTTGCCAGATCATCAATTGAAAAACAATCGGGTTCGGATTTCATTAGCCAGTATTTCATTGAGTTTATTTTAGCTTGTAATGAGTAGATTTACCTTGACCGTGTCTAGTTATATAACCAAGTTCAATTAATTTTTTGAAATCAAGAATACGGGTAGATTTCGCTCTTGTTGTTAATCCCGAATAAGTTTTATCTTCTATAAAACCATGTTTTTTAATGTATTCAATTATTTTCTTGTCATGTTTTTCTAATTTCGTATCTGGGCTTATTGACAACGCTTCCAATTCTTTTTTGACTCTTAGAAGTTCGTCAATTATTCCATCAGTAAAATATTCAATCCACTCGGTAAAATCCAAGCAATCTTTTACTTCATAGTAGTCTCCTTTTGCACCAACTTTTTCAAAATATTTACTAACATTATTGTTGTAATATTTTTCAAAGCTGAACAAATTAAATGTGTTGAGTCCCATAGCCGCTAAAAGATGCTTAGTGATTAGTCTTGCGCTTCTACCATTACCATCTATAAAAGGATGAATAATCACAAATTGTTTATGAAAAATTCCAGCTAGTATTAAATAATCAATTTCATTTTTATTATTATCAATAAAGTTTATGAGATCTCGCATTAAACAATTTATTTCTTTGTGGTCTGGAGGACAAAAGATTGTTTTTTTGGCTTTAGGATCATTCACCACAACAGGCTCTAATCTAAACCTCGCTAAGAGTGCTTTTGGTAAAAGTTGGTCCATAACTATTTGATGTAATTTGAGTATTAGTTTATTTGTTAGAGGTGAATTTGTTTGTGTTTGTAGATATTCAAGTGCTCTATTGTAGTTAAGAACCTCTCTTTCTGTATCTCGAATACATTCAGGTCTTTGTTTTAGTAATCTTTTTACATCAGTGAGAGCTAAAGGATTCCCTTCAATTGAAGTTGAGCTATAGCTTGACATTGACTTTGCTTGATTTTCGTAATCAAAAAGCACTGTTTGAGGGTAAGTTTTATGATTTAATTCATTTATAAGTACAGCAACTTCTTTTATGTTTTTTATTAGCTTATTAGTGTTGCTATACTTGGGCTTGAACATAATTATACCTAATTCCCCTTAATTCCTAACCACAGAACTAAAAAGCTCATGAATGGGTGTGTAGGAGCCAATTACACAAGCGTA
>CAIYXB010000158.1 GCA_903930015.1 uncultured bacterium
GTTCGCCAATCATGAATTTTCTCTTTGCTACAGTCGTTTTCGGCTCATTTCTAATAGAGTTCATTCTAAACCCATAAACGGGCTCGAATGAACTCTATTAAAATCTATCGATTTTAATTTTTTTATGACCTCCTTTTACGAAACCTTTGGTTTCGAAAGAGGTCTGTTAAAGCTTGAAATAATTGTGACAAAGCTATTAGTGTTAATTGAGTCTAATGGCAATCAAATTAAATCACCTTTTTTCGAAGCATTTGCGCAAGCTCATGCGTAGAAAAAAGAGTGATTTAATTTGAATATTGCAATAGAGTTAATTAATATTACTTATACTGTCAATGAATTACGTGACCTTTATAATTGCGAGCGATAGTTTCTGATCATATCGTTTTAAAACAATGACATTGGCTTGAAAATACTATAAAATTACTTTATGGAATATTTTACGGTACTTGAAATTGGAAGTGGCAGCTTCAAGTTACATAAAGAAAATAACTTTAGTTTACGTTTTGAAAGTTCATTAGGTAAAGGACTGGTGAAAGGTTCTTTAAATTCTGAGTCAATTTTAATTTCAAAAAAGAGTATAGAGAATAAAATACTTCCTTTCCTAAAAGAGCATTTAATAGATACGTCAGATGTTTTGGTATTTGCGACTTCTGCTATAAGGCAAGCTATGAGTGATCCTAACGGTTCTGGGCTATATTTTGTTGATATGGTTAAATCATATGGATTCAAAGATGTAAATATTTTTTCAGAAGCTCAAGAGTGTGAGTATGCTGCTTGGGCTGTTTTACAAGAGATTGGAGATTTACATGATCAATTTCAAATGCTTGATACTGGAGGAGCTAGTCATCAACTTGTTGAATTTAATGACCAGAAGATTATCAAGAAACAATCTTTTCCTATTGGATCTCATTCAAAATTAAACGAATTATCAATGCCTGATTTCTTTGAACTAGGCTTTTCAAAGTCTCTGCCCATAGCTATTATTGGCACTACTGGGTTTATATTAAATCATGTCTTTAACTGCAATAGAAACACAATTAAAGAAATGATCAAAACGATGGAGACTCAAAGTATTGAAGAGAGAAGAAATTTTTTAAAACTTATGATTTCAGAAGATTCAGTATATGAATTGTTTGTTGATTTTAGGCTTGCTGTAATGCCAAACGCGCTTAAGATTATTTATAACTGTGTTGATTCACTTAACTCAAATAAATTTCTTCTTTCTACTTCACAAGCAATGAATTACATTTCTAGATTCGGTTTTACGCCTTTTGAGGCAAGCAAACAATAATATTTCTATCTCTTAGCCGAATTAGGATCGTTTGGCGGTGCAAATCTTTCAAGCCAACTCTGTTTTTTAGGAATAATCTCTTGTGGAATTGATTTTGCAGATAGCAAGAAAAGAGCCTCGTCTAATTGCTTTAGAGTTACATTTTTAGTGTTTGCAAATTTTGCTTGAGTAATATCTGCATCTTTAAATTTAGCGTTGAGAAGATTTGCTCCAGTGAAATCTACACCCTCTAAATTTGCATTTGTAAAATCAGCCTCTTCTAAATCTGCATCAATAAAGCTAGAACCTTGTAGTTGAGCATTTCTAAAATTTACTTTTCTTAAGCTTGAGCTTTTAAAGTTGTTGCCTGTTAAGTAAGTATTTTTAAAATTTGCTTGATCTAGAATTGTTTCACTAAAGTCACCACCTTTAATCTTTGAATCTATGAAATTACATGAGACCATTCTCGCTTCTTTAAAATGTGGACTTTCTGCAATAACACCGATAAAAGTTGATCCATCTAGTACAGCTGAGTAGAAATTTGTAAATGAAAGATATGTGCGAATGAAATTTGTATTTGGAATGAGACTGTCAACAAACTGAGAGTATGTTAGAGAAGATCCTCTGAAAGAGAGCCCTTCTTCTTGGATCCCATTGAAAATTGTGTACCTAAGGTCAGCCCCAATAAACTCCTTGAAATATTTATAGTTAATTTTACTTAAATTAAATCCAGACAAATTCATGTTCTCTGGTTTTTCGACTCCAGCCTCAGTAACCCTACCAATATTTTGTTTTTTAAGAGTAGTAAACATCTCTTCATTAGTAATAGGGTTTTGTTGTGGGTCACCTAAAACCTCTTTGCCTTCGTATCTATCTTTTGTGATGATAATAAATTTTTCTTTTAGTTTTTCTTGTTGAATCCTATAAATCTCAAGATGTTCTTTTGCTTCCTCTGGTAAGTCTTTGCCTGTATACCATTCAGGAACTTTATGATTTATTTTTACATAACCAATGAGATCTTTTTGATATTCCCTTTCTTTTAATTCAAAGAATAGAAAAACAAACAATGCAAAAATTAAAACTCCAAGTGCATAAAGTATATGAGTTAATTTTATTGAAAAGAAACCTCTAAGTAAAGATAAAATCTTTGGAAGAATTACTTGAATTGTTTGATTGATTTTATCTTTTAAATTTGGTTCGAGAGGTTTTTCATCTAGTAGAGCCTCTTTTTCAAATGAAATATTCTCCACATTACTTTGAGCCTCTTCTGAACTTAGTTCTAAAGACTCCATATCGATATTTTCTTCTAGCTTTTCATCAGCCACTATATACAATCTGCTCAAAAAATGATTTTTTTAATCACTTTTTGGAAATTTATTTTATTCTTGAAGATATTTCTCCGCCTCAAAATCGCCATTTATTATTTCCTTGCGGATATTATGTGTCAAATCAATCAAATAGTGTAGATTATGCATACTAAGTAAGGTAAAAGCTGTTATCTCACGAGCTTTGAATAAATGTCTAATATAGGCTTTAGAATGATTTTGGCATGAATAGCAAGAGCAAGTTTTTGAAAGTGGTGAAAAATCATTTTCAAATTCTGCGTTTTTTATAGAGCGCCTTTGACCTCTTTCATCAAAAAAAGCTCCATGTCTTGCAATGCGAGTCGGTAGAACACAATCAAACATATCAATTCCTGAATCGATCGCTTTTACAATATCTTCTTTTGTACCAACTCCCATTAAGTAGCGTGGTTTATTTTCAGGTAGTAAGTGTGCAAAGTCTCTAACAATCCTATCTATGTCTTCACGGCTCTCACCAACTGAAACCCCGCCAATGGCGTAACCTGGCACATCAATACTTTTTATAAACTCAATACTCTGTGAACGCAAATCTTCAAAAATCCCACCTTGAGCAATTAGAAAAAGAGATTGATCGTAATTAGTGAGTGCATTTTGTTTTTCAAATTCTACAAATGACCTTTCAGCCCAAGCGTGAGTTCTATCTGTTGCTTCCTTTACTTCTAGGTAACTTGCTCCACCAGAAGGGCAGTGGTCAAAAGCCATAATTATGTCAGCTCCAAGTTTAGTTTGGATTTGCATTGATTTTTCTGGATCAATAAAATGTTTTGATCCGGTGATATGATCAGAGAAATTTGCACCTTTGTCTGTGATTTTACATTTACCAATAGCAGCTTGAGAAAAAATTTGAAAGCCACCAGAGTCTGTTAAAAAAGGTTTTTTGTAATTTGTCCAACCATGAAGACCACCAGCTTTATTTATCAATTCTTCTCCTGGTCTTAAATAGAGATGATAGGTATTTGATAAAACAATCTGACTACCACAAGTATCAAGTTGATCAAAGGTGAGGGCCTTGATTGAGGATTGTGTCGCAACAGGCATAAATATTGGTGTTTCCACGACTCCATGTGAAGTGAATATTTTTCCGGCTCTTGCCTTTTTAAGTTTTTTATCTAGCTGAAATTTAATTGTCATTTAGTTGTACTTGCCTGTTTTTGTGATTATATCTAGACTAAAGCCTTAAGTATGTGATACATATATTCATGTTAAAGAAATCCACCTTCTTATTAGCTTTTATTTCTATATTAAATGTTTACCCAGAGACTCCTTTCCCAATAGTAACTCAATCTATTGATAAATCTGCAAGATTTACTTCGGTCTATACAAATCCATATTCAAATTTAACTTAAGCAACAACAAGAACTCCAACTCCAAGTGCAGAAATCTCTACGCCAACTTTTAAAGCTCAAAATCTAACTTCATAAACCTAAAGCAGGAGAACTTTATTACAACAAATCTGGTGCTTTATGTTTATATATTGTGGACATAGATCTTGGGGAAGCTTACTGGCACAAGGTTTCAGGGCTTGATACAGCAGTTTATGATTTGAATTAATAAATATTAGACGCTATTAGTGCCGTCTTCTTTACCGTCTTTAACGACGTTAGACTCATCATTTCCTTTTGACTTAGGATCGTATTTAGCAACCTTACCATCCCAGTTTAAAGCTAATTCAGCAAACTCTTCGCCAATAGCTTTAAACTCTTCGGGTTTATCAGCAAACTCTTGCTCTAGTACTGCTCTTGCTTCAGCGAGTGCAAGCGTTAAATTAGAACCCATTAAATCATCAGAATTTAATTTTCTACCTTCACCTTCAGAATCAAGTTTTCTTGTATAGCCAGATCCATATCTTAAATTACCGATATCAAGCTTCTCAATCTTTTCTTTATCGTACTCGCCCTTTTCGAATTTTCTCATTGCGCTAAGCATTAGCTCTTGTATTTGTTTATTCTCACCTGCAACAAGTCCATCAAGTTTTCCATCAGAGAGAACGTCTTTCCAATGTACACCCTCGTGTCTTGCAATATCAGTATGAGTATAGTCTGATAAATCTAAAGGTAAAGCCATTTTAGATCCAATGCCTTCTGCTGAGATAACAAAACCACCAACAGATTTGTTCATACCAAAACTAAGTTTTTCTGATAAGAAGATCTGCATCGCTCCATTTTTTTCATCTTTACCCCAATCTTGAAGTTTATTAATAATCCCTTCTTGTACTTCAGGGCTTTCTTTTTTGATAGTATCTACAAGTACTGCAATTGCCTGTTCTCTTTTATCAAGATCTGCTTCTCTTGATGTGCTAGCTTGTCGTAAATCGGTATCAAATCCTACAGAATCATTTCTATACACTTTAACAAGTAGGCTTAATTTATCGTAGAGCTTTTGGTCTTCTTCAGACATTTTACTTTTATAACTTTCTAGTTTTACACCTGTTCCAGTCGGCTTGTGATCAGGTTCGATTCTTTTGTTTTGCTCGTAAGGATCTTTGCCGCCTTGATCATGATTAAATTTCTCAGGGTTTTTTCTAATAGAGTTGTCATTAGGATTACCTCTTCGGTCAATAATATTGTCTTTATCATCGATATTTATTACATTTCCCTGCTTATCAATAAATTGTCTTGAATTACTAGTATTTGATTGAGTTGCCCCAGAACCTCTCTCTGTCGATCCTCCAGTGCGTGTAAGAGCTATTCCATTTGAACCTCCAGCGTCTAATGATGTCGCGGAGCTACTTGTGAGTCCAGCTCCACCTTTACCGGATCCACTTGATAACCCTGTTGCACCAGCGCTTGCTAAAGAAGATCCACCTGAGAATGAAGTATAAGAGCCAATATCAGCTGCACCCTTAATGTTATTACTCTTAAGCCCAGTGAGAGCACCATTTTTACCCCAAATTCTATTTATGATAGCTTGGTTTTCTGTTTCACGTGAATTTGTATATGTTCTAGAATCATTTTGGTCTGATTTTGCAATCTCACCTTTATCATTTTTATTTTCAGAATTTTCAGAATCTTTTTTTTGATTGTTGATTTCTTCTGCTAAGGATCCTGGTCTAAGCGCTGCTAATTTTGAACTATCTTTAAATAGTGATAAGTTTTGAGCATCCTTGTCGATACCTGGTTGAGTTTCTCCAGTCACTTTGCTGATTGCAGAGCGAGTAGTTTTTATTGATCCCACAGAGGGTTTGATAGATCCATCTGACATAGCTCTACATCTACTAATTAACAAATTTTAATTAAGGTTTAGTTAAAAATCTTATTATTAAGTTGTAGCTTTTTCTTCTGATTTAGCTTCAGGTTTAACTTCTGGCTGATTTCTGTTAGAAGCTATTGAGTCCTCATAACCAGATTTTCTTTGTGCCAGTGAATCAATGTTGTTTTGTGTTTGATCAACATATTTATCCATAGCAGATTTACCTGATTGGCTCTTGTCAGCACGAGCGCTGTCAAGTTTGTTAATATCGGTATCTTTATTAACAAACATATCATCACGCCTAGTCGTACTCAGTGAACTATTCGACATCACAAATTCAAGTCCAGCAGCTCCATCATTATCGAATTTATAAGTCATATAACCTTGGATTGATTTTAAGCTTTGTGCAGGAGTGTAGCCTGGATTTTCACCATTGTCTACTATTGATAACTTAAGCATCTCGTCTCTACCAGTTGCTTCTTGACCTTGTTTTACACCAGCAACTAGATCATCTTTAATAAGATCTGTGAAATTTCCACTATGGCATGAATCACCGTTAATATTTACGTCAGCACCATTCTCACCAGCGATTTTACCAATTAATTTAAAAATATCACCATCGGTTTTACCATCGAAGTTATTTGCATCGTTTACTGCAAATGAACCACCGGTATTATTGTCTTGATCTTTTGTTTGAGCGTTACCAGTTAAGTTAGAACCATCTTTACCACCGTGCCTGTCGAAGGTAAAATCAAATTTACCAATTTCAGCATTTTTATTACCAGCGAATTTTCCTTGAATGTCTGTTAAAAGTTTTTCTAGTTGTTCTTCATTGTTAATCATGAAGTTCAGCTGATTAGGTTTTTCGGGATCAAAAGAAAGTCCGAAATCTTTTAATTTACTTTGTTGTCCAAATTCATGACCTCTATTGATTGCTGGGAAAGCTCCTGAATCAGCAGAGGAGTATGGTAAAAAGTTTATATTAATATTGATTTTTGCTTTTTCACCAGATAATTCTGGATTTTTAGAAATAGCATCTTGGATTTTGCTATCTACATTATCTAAAAATTCAAAGTTTTTTGCTGTTTCAATAAATCCTCTGGCACTACCTGCAAAAAATCTATTGTCGCCATCAATACCAGCTCTTTCTTTTAAGATTTGTGAAACTTGATCAAAGCTTATTCCTTCTTTACCACCATCGGTTAGTTCTTTCATTCTTGCAAGAGTTGTATCATGTGTGAATTTTTCAAGAGCATTTCCTGATATTCCTACTTGTTCGCTTTGAATCCCATCAAAATATTTTTTATCACGTAAAAGAAAATCTCCAACTTTACCATTAACAGCTTCTTTTGAAATTCCATTTGCGTTGATGAACGATAGACTCCAACTGTCTTTACCAAGTTCTTTATATTTACCTTCAAGTTTTCCTAAGCTATGTTCTAGAGCAGTATTTAATTGATCACCATTCTTAAATAAAAACCCTAAATTTGTACTTGCTTGATTCCAAGCTTTATCATCTAAAACGGCTCCTGCTGGTTTGTCGTGAATTTTAGCTTTAACTTCATTTGCAATAAAATTACCATAGGCGTCATAACCACCTTGTGAATTACCATGATTTACACCACCATCACCCCAGATCTCTTTAAAATTTCTTAGACCAGGTCCAAAACCATGGTTATCAAAAATATCTGGTGTTGCTGATCCCGCTAAACCACCAAGATTATTTACTGTTGATGCAGATACTAAAGAACTTTTTCCATATTCAAGTCCGTTAACGCCAATACTATTTGCGTTTGACCAAGCTGCGCTAGATCCAGTTGTAGCAAAGGATCTTGGATCTTGTCCAGCTCCAGCTATTTTAAGACTCTCAAGTAAATTTGCATCAGAAGAAGAGCTTCTTGAAAATCCAAAAATATTTTTTGCATCTTCACTTAGTCTTGAGATAGATCCTTCTTCAGACTTGTTTTCAGAAGTTCCTTTGATAGAATTTTTAATACCACCTGTAGTGCCAAAAGAAAGTGCATTTTTAAAGATAGTAGGTTGGATTGACATAGGGATTGTCTGAGTTATTATCGGTATACAATATTTCTTTTAAGGTTTGGTTATATGGTTATATAATTATTATGCAGTCCAGCAATGATTCCTTTATTAAATAATTAAAACGAGCGATTAACCCTGGCCAATGTAAGAGTTTAATGCTGTACTGGAATGTTGTGGTAGCAACAAATACAAGCTTCAAGAATTTATTTACAGGTTTCA
>CAIYXB010000159.1 GCA_903930015.1 uncultured bacterium
AAACCGTTTTGGTTTGTTCGTTAATCTCAACTATTTTTGCTGCTTCAAAACCAGCAAAACGGTAAGCCCAAGTTAAATCATTTCCCATTCAGTAATTATATTAAAGTATTTACTTAATCCACTAAAAATGCAGAAGAGCCATTCTTTAGACTCACTTTAGTAACCAAAGTAGCCAATATTAAAAATCACTTGCTGTTGCCAGCATATCTAATGAGCAAACCGGTATCCGTAGACACTATTCGTTTTATTGTATGGAAAAAGATATAAAAGAAATATTACAAGCTGACATGTTTAAAAATGATAATTCGACTGAATCAACAAAAAAAATAGAAAAGATATCAAAAGAACTAGTAGATCATACTAAATACAGTACGCACGGGAAGGGAATAAGCCTAGAAGACGCTTGCAATATGGGATTAGAAGTTGAAGATTTATCCAAGGATAAGACCATTGAGGATTTGTTTTTAAGTATTTATCACCTTGTCACCATAACTTTTGAAACTACTGATATTGAAAAGCTAATAATTAATCATGAAAGAAAAATTTTTGCTAAATAAAGTAATAACTAATGATCATGCAAATACGTGGGAAACCATTGTAACTCCAGCACTGTTTTTTATAGCTAAAACCTATATACTTAGATTGGATGCGACTGTCTTAGTAAGCCATAAACAATAATCTACAATCTTTAGTTTATATTCCAGAAAGTAAATGTTGTTTTTGTAAATCAGTGAATATACAATATTGTTTCGCTGTTAAATTAGCAAAAGTATAAATTAATACGATCAATAAATTTAAATAGCCATCTAAGTCTTCTGGAGTATTTATGGACGTTACTCCTCTATGAACAAAATCATTCCTTTTTTTATATAAGTCATTGAGAAGACTTGATTTAACATTAGGATACTTATTCTTAAAACTTTGTGACGCAATAGGTACATTAAAAATCTCGTCAACATTAATTTCCAAAAAAGATTCTAATATTTTTAGTTTTTTTCTGATTCCACTTTCTTTATCAAACTTATGTATTGACTCCTTAATGGTCCTTCCAAGTATATGGTCTCCATTACTATCAACATATTTTTCTAGCTTAGAAAAGAAATATTCTTCTTTACTTTTTACAATAGTTTCAAAGAGTCCTGTTAAAAATGCATCAAATTGACAACAAAGTACGATTAGAGACTGATTAAAGATTGTTATAAAACTATCTTTAATATTTTTCACCTGATTATCAATCAGTGTCAGAAAATATTTTGACTTTCTCTCGTCTAAATTTAATGTATCATTCCAGTAATTATCTCCCCAGAATTTTGAATCAAATAAGGCAGGAGAAGTGTCAGCAAGAATCACTTGATCTAAATTAACTTTCAATCTTGCTGAGTTAATATTTTTTATTGAGAGAATTGAATTATTTATACTAAAAACAAAGGAGATAGTCTTAATTTCAGGCGTTTGATCAATTTGCTCTTTACTAAGTATTGGTTTATTCATCTACTTATAAGTTTAGCTCTACAGCACTGGTTTTTTTCTTGAAATATTAACCAACAAGGTGGGAAACCATTGTAACTCCGCCTCCACCATTTTATTAATATATCAAGTGGTATAATTTTTATTGTGAGTGTTCCTGAAGATAAGCAAAAAAAGCCAAGTAAAATAATGCAAATTTTTACCGGTAAAGCAACTTCTTATAAAAGAGGTAGCTTTGATTATAAAAAGAACCATAACCTTGTTATCGATATGCTTCTAAACAATATGAAAATTGAAGGTCAAGAAGTTAATAAAGAAGAGTTCTTAAAACTATTAAATGAACAAAACGCCGGCTAGCAATGAAACTAAATTAGGTATTTTGGATCATGCAGAATTAAACAAGCATGAGATTAAAGGTTTAAAAAATACTTGGGAATATTTAGTTAGTCATCAAGAAGAAACAATGGATACCTTATTGATTAACAAAGCTCATAAATTTGGCTTTGATTTTCTTTATAATTGGGCTGGTAAGTACAGAACTTCTACTCCACTTGTTGGTAATTTAGAGCCACCGGCTCCGCACTTGATACCAGAGTTGATGATTAATTTATTTAATGACCTAATTTATAGATTGAATAATTTTGATAGTGATAATTTAGAAGAACTTGTCAAACTATTAGCATGGTTTGAATATAGATTTATTTTTATTCACCCTTATCCAAATACGAACGGAAGAACGAGTAGATTGTTGACAAACTATATCCTTTTAAAACTTGGCTATCCAATATTGGATTACTCTAATAGATCTGAAAATAGAGCAGCTTATATTCAGGCTATGCAGGAAGCTGACGAGAAAAATTTTGAAAACCTTGAAATATTTATTGCTGAGGAATTAAACAAAGCTCTCAAGAATATGTCATAAGGTGTGAAACTTTATACACCAGGTCTCCACCATTTTTTTCTACACAAATTATCTCTCTAAAATTCAAAAAGCAAAGAAATGTCAAGTTCTTCGCTATATTTTATTCTGATATTCACTATCTAACTTTTTTGTCATCTCTTGCTTGATTACTCGAGTTAGATCTGGTGATGAAACATTAGGACTCATACTAAGAGTTTTCTTAGTAACAGCCATGGCAAAACTCTTATCCTCTGGACTAGTAGAATTACGAAAAATAGTATCTCTCTCAAGTACAGCTCCAAACGCTTTTTCTGCTTGTATCTCGACTAATCTTCCTTTCAAAGCATCTGCAAGTGTTGCTCCCGCTACTGTTGCACTTTCACTTTCTAAGAGATTTGTATTTAGAGTTGTCTGCTGAGCTGGTCCCAAAAAAACATCAATAGGTGATCCTTTAAATACTCGACTCTGACTTAAGGTTTTACGAAATGAAGGACTAGATAAAGAAGAAGAGCTTCCACAACAACCACCAGAATGTATATGCCCGCCACTAGGAGCCAAGGCTAGCGCATGAAATAATCAGTAAAATCAAGGTTATTTAGGTCTGGCCAAAAACAGGAAATCATGAGGGAATAAGCTCATGATTAAAAACAGTTCAAATATAGTTGAGCATTTCAAAGATCTTAATGATCCTAGAA
>CAIYXB010000160.1 GCA_903930015.1 uncultured bacterium
CACAAAATTTTCTTTTTAGCTATAATATGATTCCCCTACAAAAGTTTTTGTTGAAATTTGATATTGATCTCTTGCACCCTGTTTTAAACTCAAGCGAGCAAGAAAGTCTAAACAGAATTTATACTACTTATGAAAAACTAATTCCACTGTTGAAGTTTATACATGCTATCCATGATCATGAGCAAGAACTTGAGGCAGACGATCTTAGTAAAATTGCTTTTAATATTTCTAATTTAACTGAAGATTTTGAAGAGGCTAAGGACTTTATTCAAGCAAGAATGCTTTGGAGAAAAGCAAATACAAAGAAACCATTTCATGACGCTTTTCATGATTTTTCTTGTCCTGATTCTATAATATGGGATAAAAAGACCTGGTTAAATAGACTTAAGCAACAAATGCTTAAAGACAGTTGGACAAATGAATATGATGATAAAAATGATCTTTCTAAAGTTACAAATGCAGTACCATCGCTAAGTGCTCATTTAAAGAAAGAAGCTCAACAAATAGGTAGATCTCATCCTAGAGACTTTTCATTACTTAGTTCTGACGCACTTTTCGAGATGGCAAAAGATTTACCATATACTAGAGCACAAGAAGATCCTGAATTAAATGAAGCTGTTAAAGAACTTCCAGTAAGAATTCCAGAGAATGATTTTAATAAAGCTTTAGATGTTAGAAAAAAACTTTTTGATAATTATAATGAAATTTCTGCTCAAGATCAAATTCCCTCACTTGACTTAGCTTATGCTGATTCTACAGGTAGCTTTTATCTAAAGAAACTTGAAAGAAAAGATCCTCGCTCACTTTTAATTGGAGCTTATACAGGCTCTTGTAATCATATTGCTGGTGCTACAAGCGAGATGGCTATCGCCCAGACCCATTCTCCAAACGCTGGTGTTTATGTGGTTTATAAAAAAGCTGATCCTGAAAGTAGTATTCGAGATGAGATAGTCGCTAAAGTAACTGTATGGAAATCAGTACAAGGTAATTATGTTTTAAATTCATGGGAACAAAAAAACTCTTATCGTAATAATGAAAAGCTTACAAACTACTTTATAATTGAATTAGCTAAAAAATTACTTGAAACAACAGATGCTAAAAAAATTGCTATTGGTCATAATTATGGTTCGCTAAAGCTAGAGAAAATTGATGAAACTCAAAAACCTATAGATCCTAAAACTAAATCTAAAGATTCTAATGTTCAGTATTTGGTGCAAGATAAAGAATAAAATGGTGTCTTAGCTTGCCAAGTACGATAACTGATAACCTGAAAATAGATCTATCATTTGGTTAGACACTGTCCACATAGCTATCAATGCTGGAAGATAAATTCAATCTTATTAATGAAATACTTGCAAGCTTAAAGTTATACTTTAGGGTTGTTAGTATGTTGAGCACTACTTTTAAGACAGTCTCTAAGTTCAATTAAAAGGTTTAAAGCTAATGTGCCAAACTCTGTTAGCTTATATTCTACTGCTATTGGTTTTTGAGAAATAATAATTCGTTCAATGAGTCCATCTTTTTCAAGCTCTTTAAGCTGTTTGTCAATTGTTTTTTTACTAGTTCCTACAAATTGTCTGATTAAATCATTAAAGCGACGAGGTCCATTTCTCAGATGCCAAAGTATAGAGCCTTTCCATTTTGCTCTAACCAACTTAAGACCATTCTCAATTGAACATGGATTCCAACAAGGTTTATTGAGGATAACTTTTCTAATACTGTTGGCTTTAGCTCTACTCATTCTAGGTTCCTAAAATGATACTAGTTGATTAGTTAAATGCGCAAGAGTAGAATAGGCTTTGAAACTAATCAAAGGAGATAATTATGAATAAAGTTACAAAACCATTATGGATACTAGTTGCTGGACCCTATAGATCAGGTACGAATGATAATCAAGAATTAATTGAGAAAAACGTAGAAGCTATGAATAGAATAGCATTGCAAGTATTCCATAAAGGGCATATGCCCGTTTTAGGTGAATGGTTCGCCTTGCCCTTGATTAAGGAAGCAGGCTCTGCAAAAATTGGTGATGAAATTTTCAATAAAATTTTTCATCCGATTGCAATTCGTTTAGGTGAAAAACTCGATGCTGTTTTGAGAATTGGTGGTGAATCGACTGGTGCTGATGAGATGGTAAAACAAGCCATACAAAGAGGTCAAAAAGTATTCTATGATATAGCTGAAATTCCAGAAGTGGATTTATCTCTAAGAGAAGTGAATTAATCTAAAAATCACAGGACCGAACAAATGGATAAAGTATCCAGAGCGTTTTAGGGTCAGGTCCGGACAAACGGACATGTCGGGAAGCTAAAAATCATGACATTAGAAAACACGTCATAACTAGACCGTATCTACCCAAATGACAAGAATTATCATAAAGGTAGAGAGAGAATTTTTTATTTAATTAAGCTACTTGGAACCTGAAAATAGATCTGTCATTTGGGTAGATACGGTTCAAATCACCTGTTATAAAACAAACCCTAAAGTAGCACTTTAAAGTTTGTTATTGATTGATTTTATGGTAATGGCAGGGCTGAAGGGATTCGAACCCCTGACGCCTCGGTTCGTAGCTCCCTGATAGCTAAGTCAATCCTAGATAGTGTTTGCGACGCTTTGGCTCAGGATTTCTCAAGATATTTCGTTAGTTGCGTTAGTCAAAAGGAGAGACTAATGCAATATATAACATCGTACCAAATTGCCCAGGATTTGGGCATAAATAAGCGCACAGTACAGCAATACTGCCGTGATGGCTTCCTTATAGCCACAAAAACTGTCAAAAATAGGGCTTTAAGTTACCAGATAGAACTTGGATATTATGTAGAATGGAAAAAGCTACATTTCCAAGGAGTCAAGAAAGGAAATTGTAATAAGTACTATCGAAATACCAAAGAGTTAAGCAAATCTGAAATTAAAGCTGAAGCTGAGATTTGGCTAAAGTGGGGTGTGAGTGGTCAGCTTAGTGGCAAACCATTTTCTCCAAGGACCATAGAATTATATGAATCATATTTTGGTTACTTTATTAATTGTTTACCAAGGCAAGCTAAGTTACCAATCATCTCAGTTGATAATTTACGCTTTGTCTTGGGAGAGTACCCGCCAGAAAGTTATGCTACCAAGCAAAAAATTTATGACTCTGTAATGAGCTTCTCTAAGTATCTAATTGAAATTGGAAAGCTTAGTGAAGTTGAAAGAGAAGCTCTAAGAAAATTAAGACCTAAGCGTTTTATCCCTGCTCGAAAGACGGTTCTAACTAAACAGCAGCTTGATACGCTGTTAGCTTACATTACAAAACCGCAAGGTAATAGAACAAGAGATCAGTTATTGTTACAGACACTAATTATATTTTTAGCTAACACTGGTTTACGCGCGCAGGAGCTTTGTAATCTCAATTTAAAAGATGTAGATCTAGAAATAGGGATAGTTTATGTTTGGTTAGGTAAAGGAAATAAAAATCGACGTATTGGAATTAATAAAAGTGTCGTTGAGCAACTCAAGCTTTATTTAAAGTATAGGTTGAAATATCCAGGTGAAAGTTTTTTTGTCTCAATTGCTGGGACCGCACTAACAAAGAAGACTTTAATGCAAAAGATTAGAAGAATCTCTATAGCTACTGGTATTGATATAACTTGTCATGGGCTTCGTAGAACCTTCGCGAGTTTAAATTCCGCTAAAGGTCATCCTCTTAACCACTTACGTCTAGCTTTGGGCAAGGCTAGCGCATGAAATAATCAGTAAAATCAAGGTTATTTAGGTCTGGCCAAAAACAGGAAATCATGAGGGAATAAGCTCATGATTAAAAACAGTTCAAATATAGTTGAGCATTTCAAAGATCTTAATGATCCTAGAA
>CAIYXB010000161.1 GCA_903930015.1 uncultured bacterium
TCTAATTGCAATCAAATGAAATCACCTTTTTTCGAAGCATTTGCGTAAGCTCATGCGCAGAAAAAAGAGTGATTTCATTTGAATATTGCAATAGGGTTAATGATTACTACTTAAACTGTCAATGAATTACTTGACCCTTACAGCAACGACATTTTTAATTAGCTAGCTCTATACTAAATAGGCTCTTGCTTAGTCATACAATGCAGGCCACCACCTTCTTGTATCAAAAAGCTTGAGTCGATTGTAACTATCTTACGATCAGGTAAATTTCGCGTAAAAACTTCAAGTGCTTCTTTATCCTGAGGACAATTAAAAGTTGGCATTACAACTGCTTCATTAATAAAAATAAAATTTGCATAAGAAGCAGGCAAATACTCTCCTTGCCTTTTCATATCTTGCGGCAAAGGCAAGATATCTAATTCGTAGCCTAGTTCTCTCAAATACTTTTCAGACTCAAGTAAGTGTTTATGGTTTGGATTTGTTTTATCATCAGTTTTACAAAGTAATATTTTGTTTGTCGAAATAAATCTTGCAAAATCATCTATATGACCATCAGTATGATCACCTTCAAGACCACGCTCTAGCCAAATAATTTTACCTATATTAAATGCTTGTTTCAAGATAGTTTCAATTTGTTCTTGATTTAAAGATGGGTTTCTATTTTTATTTAAGAGGCATTGCTTGGTTGTCATGATCACACCTTCACCGTTAAACTCAAGCGCTCCTCCTTCTAAGACTGAGTCATAGCTTGTAGATTTATAGGACAATCTTCTTGCGAGCTTTGATGGAATATCATTATCTAAATTCCAAGGTGGAAACTTTTCACCCCAAGCGTTAAATTGAAAATCCAAAATCTCAGTACTAGCACCATTTTTAACAAAAAAAGGTCCATAATCACGGATCCAAATATCATTATTTTCGATAACGTGGCAGGTTAATTTGAATCTTTTAGATGATTGTAACTCAATCCAATTCTCGTTTTGAGACATAGCTTCGTCGCTAGCAAAAATCAAATCTAGGTCTTGATAATCTAAAACTTTCTCTAAAAGCTCTTTGTAAAAATTTTTTATTATTATAAGTGGATCATCAGATTCGACTTGCTGCCACTCATCTTCATTATGTGGAAAACTAAGCCAAATTCTTTTTTGTTTTGACCATTCAGGTGGATAATAAATCATAACCAAGACTTCTCTAAACCACTGTAAGCATCTGTTCTACGATCTCTAAAGAAAGGCCAAATTTTTCTAGCTTCTTCGATTTGACATAGATCAATTTCAAGCTCAAGACAATTCTCATCAAGATCATCTGAATAAATTTCTTTACCAAATGGATTCACACAAAAAGAATTTCCCCAAAACTGAAGATGTCCCTCTCGTCCCACACGATTCACCGCGATCACAAAAACATTGTTTGCAATAGCATGAGCTCTCATACTGGTCTTCCAAGCTTCAAGTTGCTCTTGATAGACTGATTTATCCTCTTTATCGTCCCAACCAATAGCCGTTGGATAAAAAATCAAATCCGCTCCTTGCATAGCAGTAAGTCTTGCTGCTTCAGGGAACCATTGATCCCAACAAATCAAAAGCCCAAGCTTGACTTTATCTAATTGAGCTACTTGAAAGCCCCTGTCACCAGACCTGAAATAATATTTTTCATAAAAACCCGGATCATCAGGGATATGCATTTTGCGATAATGAGAAATTACTTCACCAGCTTCGTTAATTACTATCATTGAATTAAAACGAATCGCTGAAGAGACTTTTTCATAGAAAGGTAGTGTTAGATTTAATTTAAGCTCTTTACAAAGTTCTCTAAATTCATTTATAACAGGCGAATTTAATTCAATTGCAAGATCAAGACTAGAAGCTTCTTCCTCGATTGCAAAATAATCTGTTAAAAAAAGTTCTGGTAACAAAATAATGTCTGGCTTGGTTAAAGCAAGTTTTTTTATTTTACTAAGGTAATAATCTTTATTAGCAACAAGACTTCCTTGAGACTTACCTTGTATCCAAGCTAGTTTAAGTTTAGACATAGCAGAAAAGAATTATACCAGCAGTGAAGCCAGATATCCCTAATGCTTTTATAAAAACTATTCCTTAGTAATCTGAGTAGTTGTAAGTATCAAACTCAGCAAACGGACCTTCTGTACTAAAGCTCTCTGCACTAAACGGTCTTGTAAATCCGTAACGCACTCCATTTACAATACCTTTAACTAAACCTGAAACTGCGCCAGTAACAAGTCCAAAGATTCCTCCACCTAAGTTACCAACAACTTTAGCAGGAAGACTTCCACCCATCGCATCAGAAGCAGAATTAGCGTATTGAGATCCTTTTGTAACTGAACCTCTTACTGTACCGATTACACCACCAACAGGAGTTGAAAAGACTGGTCCAATTAGATTTCCTACGTGACAAGCTAAACATGTTCCAGTATCTTTCTTTGCATACTTAGCAGGTTCTTTTTTTATAACTGGTTTTACTTCTTGAGTAACAACTTCTTTTTTAGTTACTAGAGACTTTCTTAGCTCTTCTAGCTTAGTTGTAAGTTCACTATTTTCTCTTTTGAGCTGCAAGTTTTCATCACGAACTTCACTAAGCTCACCCATTAATTTTTGAATTCTTGATTTTAAATCATTGTTTTGAGAAACTAATTTTGCATTTTGTGCTTCACATTCATCTAACTCAGGACAGCAATCAATCTTAGGTGCTTGCTTATCCACTTCTACTAATTTCGTCATAACCCCAGCTTTTGCAGGAAGATAATTGAAGATAAAAGATAGAATTAATAATGATGAGCAGAGTTTCTTTAACATACCTTTATTTATAACCTTTATTTTAGCTAGATGCAAGGGAAAAATGCGTAAATACCTGCAGGATTCCTGATTAGTTTATAATTTTCCTATGAACACCTTAGAAGCAATCAAATCAAGAAGATCTACCAAGCATTTTGACCCTAAACATAAGCTTTCAGAGTCTGAAATCAAAGAGCTTTTTGAAATGGCTAGACTATCTCCAACCTCATTTAACATCCAAAATTGGAGGTTCGTGTATGTTGATGATAAAACCATCCAAAATCAATTAAGGGCTGCTTCTTGGAACCAAGCTCAGGTAGAAGATGCATCTGGTGTTGTGATACTCTGTGCTGATCTTAAAGCAGCTGATAAAGACCCACAAAGATATTGGAAAGACGCCGATCCAAATGTACAAACTGCAATAGTACCCATGATCAGTAAATTTTATGCAGCAAATGAAGCACTGCAAAGAGATGAAGCAATAAGATCCTGCGGCATCGCAGCTCAAACTATCATGCTCACAGCAAAAGAGATGGGATATGACACTTGTCCAATGATTGGTTTTGACCCTAAAAAAGTCTCTGAAATTATTAATCTACCAAAAGATCATATTATTACCTTAATGATTACTATTGGAAAAGCAACCCAAGAAGCAAAACCTCGCTCTGGATCTCTTGATTTAGAAGAAGTATTAATAAGGAACAGATTTTAATAGTCTTTTTGGTCTATTTACCGATATATAACATTAGAGTTGTAGTAATTAATGATAAGGGTAATGCGATAATAGTCTAATAAGTCATGAAGAAATTAGTCACCATTTGGATAATTTTAATTCTTAATTTCAGCCCTGTTCAAGCGGCTAATTTTGAGAATTTCGTAAATGAACAAAAAAAACTTCAGAGCAAATTATCAAATCTTGAATCTAAAATTACAATTAACAAAAATCTTCTTTCATCAAAAGGAGCAGATTTAAGAGCAATCAAAAAAGATCTCTTACAAATTAATAAAAGACATAAAATTATCTACAAGCTATTAGTAAAAGAATTTAAGATCTCGAAAGATAGCCTTGAATCAATTAAAACTCGACAAAGCTCGATGATCATTCAAAAAAATGATGCTCAATTGCAAAGTAATTTATCATCTTCATATCAATTAGCTCAGGAAAATAATGTCTATCTACAATCCGTAATAGAGGACAATAAAGCAAAAGCATTTACTGACTCAAGCAACTCTGGTGTTTATGGACAAGTATCTATGATTACTGGTAATTGCATGCCTCAAATTATTAGCAAAAATAATATTTCAACTTGTAGTGAATCTGCCTTCCAAACTACAGTGGTAATAAGAAGTTTGACAAAAGTAAGCGAGCTAGAGAACTACACACATTACTCTGGTGATACAGAGCCATTATTTATAATCTCAACAAATGATAAAGGTATCTACAAGATCGATTTAGCTCCAGGTGAGTACAGTGTCTTTATCTTAGACGATAGCAACAAAGAATACTGTGATGACTTTGATGGAGAAGGCAATGCTTGCAAAATCACCATCAATGAAAATATGCAATCTGAATTCAATATCGCTTTAGACAGAGCAGTATACTAAAATTTTATGAGACTACTGCATACAATGATTAGGGTTGGAGACTTAGAAAAGTCTATTGAGTTTTATACCAAACTTTTCAAAATGAAAGTTCTGCGCAGAAAAGAATATCCCGAAGGAAGATTTACTCTTGCTTTTTTAGGTTATGGTGACGAAAGTGCCCACACCGCTCTTGAACTTACACACAACTGGGATACTGCAAGCTACGACATTGGTAGTGGTTTTGGACATATTGCAATTGAAGTTGAAGATGTATATAAAGCTTGTGAAGAGATTAAAACCATGGGCGGCAAAATAGCTAGGGAAGCGGGACCCATGAAACATAGCACAAGTGGGACAATACTTGCTTTTGTTGAAGATCCTGATGGATATAAGATTGAGCTGTTGAGTCCAAAGAGGAGAGATTAGTGAAGGTAATTGTTGATTTATGTATAGTCCCTATGCAAGGCTAGCGCATGAAATAATCAGTAAAATCAAGGTTATTTAGGTCTGGCCAAAAACAGGAAATCATGAGGGAATAAGCTCATGATTAAAAACAGTTCAAATATAGTTGAGCATTTCAAAGATCTTAATGATCCTAGAA
>CAIYXB010000162.1 GCA_903930015.1 uncultured bacterium
ATCCAATGAAAGTTTATGCTAACTTTAGCTTACCTACTTTCATTTCTAATCCTGGAGAGTGTAAAATTAATGATGTAAAGAAGATTTGGATTGAGAGAAGTATTTTAAATAAATTGGCTCACTAATTCAGGACACTACAATAATATAAAGTTATTTACATTACTTTCCATCTGCAATTAAACTACCTCATTCAAGTCTGCTAAATTTTTCTTTGCAGTCTCCAAGCTTGATTGATAAGAGGCGTAAAGATTTGATTTTGGATCAAGCTTAGCTAAAGTAATTTTTAAGCTTTGTACTCTTGATTCCAGTGTTTGTTTTTTTCTTTCCTTTAAAACATTTTGATTTGCAAGTTGCTTTTTTATTATTTTTTCAATTTCTTGATCATACTTATAATCAAGGATTTTTAATTCATTTACAAATTCGTCATTTGTCATTTTTGAAATTTCATCATTTGTTCTAAGTTCTACATTAGTAATTTCAGCAAAAAAAGTATCTAGACCATTTGAAAAGTCTTGTTCTATTTTTTTTATGTCTATATGGTCTTTATTGTCCAAATTGTTATCAACTCCTAAAATTAGAGTCTGGATTTCTATAGTCATTGCTATTTATTAACAAATTCAGATTAAGGGGGTATTAAGTTCTTTTTCAACCCTTTTTCAACATTTATATACCTTGGTCCAAGGATGCACTTATAATTATTAACAAGGAGAGATGTCCGAGTGGTCTATGGTTAAGGGGTCACGGAACCTAAGATTCTCAATATTTATACCTTCGCCGATGGCACACGAAGCTAAAACAATTGATAATTGTTTTAGCTGAGTAATCCTTGGAACAAGGATGCACTTATAATTATTAACAAGCAGAGATGTCCGAGTGGTCTATGGTTAAGGGGTCACGGAACCTAATAATCTCAATATTTATACCTTCGCCGATGGCACACGAAGCTAAAACAATTAATAATTGTTTTAGCTGAGTAATCCTTGGAACAAGGATGCACTTATAATTATTAACAAGGAGAGATGTCCGAGTGGTCTATGGTGCATCCTTGGAAAGGATGTGTGGAGCAATCCACCGGAGGTTCGAATCCTCTTCTCTCCGCCATTATAAAAACTAAAGCATACTCTAAAGAGGGGCTTTAGTTTTACAATACAAAAGAAAGAATTCACTCACAAAATTGATTATCAATCAATTTTTTGTTCATTACGGGGACTCAATAAAAATCAAACTTTCCAAACGGATTATCCCTGAACCTCTTCTTATTTTTTCTATGGAAATATTGGACAGAAGCTCTTAGTCTCAGGATCAATCACAACTACCTTAATCCAAGAGTTATAAACAAATCTCTTTAAAATATCATGTTTATCAATAATACTTTTGACCCTCTCTATGGGAGCATAAATATAATTAGTAATTCTCACTGGTGTATGGTAATTAACCTCATCTGAAGCATTCACTGACTGCAAAGCAAGCCCGTGCATCAAATCACTTGAATTTCCTTGTACAACAGCGCAAGTGCCCATTACATTATGAGTAATTTTACTACCACTACCAAAATGAATATTATTAACAGTTGAAAAATAATATTGTGAATTAATCCACTGAGTGACAATCATTGGTGCAGTCATTATAGTCTCAAGTACGGATCCATCTAAATCCTTATCATATTCATACGAATGCAAAAAAGATCTTGCTTTAAAATCCTGAGTAAGACTTAACCATCTTGGCGCGATAATAAAACTAGAATTACCAGCTAAGCCCCACTCAGGACGAGTTTCAGACCAATCATTAGACCTAAGGTCTGGAATATTACTTGAAGAAAAAGTTTTCAAACGATAAAGATTGTTAAGAACCTTGGCATTTAACAGATCGTTTTTTAACTTAGTTAAATCTACATCATAGTCTTCAGAGCTAAAGATCTCAACACTGTCATCAGTTGTATTGTGCTGAGCAGCCAAAAAGACTGTATCAGAAGGGATTGCAATACCATCATTTAAAATCATTTCACGAATTAGTTTAGAGTTCAGAATTTTTGCAATTACTTTTGCATTAGGACCACCGTGACTTCCACCGCAGGCTCCACAATCTAACGCAGATGCATAAGGATTGTTTACTGTATGGCTTCCATGCCCACAAAAAACAACAAACGGTGCAAAATTATCAGTTAAGCCTATCATTCTCAAAGCATTTTTAGCATAGGTAAATTGATCATCAACGCTTATTCCACTGGTAGAGACTTCACTTGATTTTGAATAGTTCAAAATTGGTTCATAGTGTATCTTTGGAATAAAATTACTTGTAATAAAATTTTGAAATTTGTAATAGGATTTTGGTAAAAGTGTTTTAATAAGAATCCTTAATCCATAAAACAGTCCTGATGCTTCAGAAAAAACAAAAATACTTGCAAAATTTACTTTTAAATCTTTAAAAGCTCTATTAATACTTTTCAAGAAGGAATTATTTCTATCTTTTTTAAATTTATCTTGCAGTTTATCTTCAAAGCTTTCTTCACAAATTGTATGCTTTGGTTTAATTAAGACAGGACAAGAATCAATAGCTTCATTGGTTTCAAGTGAGTTATATCTTATTGGCAGACCAAAAAAACCAGCATAACCAAAAGTTTGATAATTACCCTGAGCTTCAATTGCTCTGCGAAAAGCTTCAGAGCGCACATCAATACAGAAGACCATTTGAGCTTCTGGTCTCACAACTACGGATTCTATCTTAGTTAGCAATACGGTAGAGATTTGAGACTGAAGCTTATTATTGACTGTGTTCTCAATACTTTCTAAATAAACTATACCCTTATTTAGATATAATTCCAATAACTTTTCACTTAATAAATTAAGATCATTTAAATTTATTGCAAATAAATTTTTTTCACTAAAACCAATTTTCAACAGATTTTTAAAGATCCATTCAACAAAATCACGATAATCAAAATTTAGAGGGGTTTTATCTTTTGATTTAGCATGAGCCAAACCATATATTCTTTCAAGAGCTAGTCTCAAAGCTAAATAATCCATCAAACTTGGTGGAGCAATCTTATTAAAGTTAGTCCCTGACTGATAATCAACTTTCCATTTAATATACGAAGTCCACCCTGGCAAAGCAAGGAAACTAAGTCTTAAATATTCTTCCCAATCTTCCTCTTTTACTTCAAGCTCAAACAATAATTCAACAATCGCTTCTGGGGAATCTTCAGGAAGATTTCTAATAATATTTTTCTGCTCTATTGTTAAATTTTTAAGTAACGCTAATTCCTTCCAGGCTCCAAATAAACCTTTCTCACGGTCTGGCATTTCAATACTAGCCTGCCCTTCATCATAAAAGCGCTCCAACCATCTAATCAAACTAGAATGCACTGATTTAAAAAGAACAGAAGACTTATCACTGCAAACAAGCTTAACATTAGCTTCTTTTACAAAAAAATTATCATTACTTAATGAAACTTGATTGATGAATTTAAAAAGTTTAGGTTTTTCTACAATGCTTTGGAAATCTGTATCAGACTTAAGAATAGAATTGTGAATAAAATCTTTTAAACTTATATTTTTTGAAGCAAATTGAAACGAATCATCATAGTTGGAAATTCTTCTAGTAAAGACCTCATTAAAAACATCAAGCTCAAGATCACCTTTATTATAAGCATTTAAGACAATTAATTCATCGGGCAATATTTTTGCATGAAAATAATCATGCGCTTTACTTGCAGCTCGCTCAAAATTCAAATTCTCAAGACCCTGCAAAGGGTTAGAAGCAACAAAATTCTTCAAAGACCAGGCTGGTGCAATCAAATCAGAAGCTTGATTTACAAGATTTTCAACAAATTCTCTTGGATATTTTTTTAAATCTATAGACTTATTAATCATTGTTTGTTTATCTATACTCATCTTTAATACCTATAATCTCCCCTTGAAACCGTGATTGTATTTAAGTTAGGTTCAGAATAAGCAGCTAGTTTCATATAAACAAAGTTTTTAAAAGAACCAGGTAAAAATTTAAAAACCAAAAGACCTGCATTATGCAAATTATTAAAGAGCCACAGGAATACAAATATACTTGTAAAAAAGATATGAAAAAAATTAATCTCTTGAAATTGAGTAAGCTCTAAATCATGA
>CAIYXB010000163.1 GCA_903930015.1 uncultured bacterium
TGATTTTAGCCTCTAATTCGCTAAGCTTTTCTAGTAATTGCTCAATGCTCACATATACTTATGACGTAGAAAAGCTTAAAAAGTGGCCTGATTAAAAAAATCTTATCTTAGGGCTGAGTAGTTACACGAGTAAGCAAGTTTAAAGATAATCGTGGGATTTAGGACTTAATTGGATTGCTGTTATCTCGATGTTTGCTTACTCGTAGACAATGTCCTTGTTAGTGTTAGCAATTGATGATTTCTCTATTAAGGGTTAAAACTATAAAGTTCAGCTTTAGGGTTTTTTTAAAGGGACTCGTCTCCACAGTGGAAAAATAAAGTTAATATTCATAAATAAGTTTGTTTTATCTGAATAAAGTCAAGGGTGGAGATGTGTGCCTAATATTAATAATGTCAGATTGTCCGGACCTGACCCTAATTTTTCTTGACAATGTCAGATTGTCCGGACCTGACCCTAATCTCCTTAAGTATAATTATGCTAGTTTAATAGTACATGACAAATAAGATAGTAACTTTTTTGATTTTTTTATTAATACCTCTTGGAGGTTACTTAACAGCACAATTTAGGCAAGAGAAATTAAATGAATCTTATCATTCTTATTTTGATACAATGGCTAAATATTTTTATCAAGTTGTTGATCCTAAAATCCCTGATTTTGGAAAAATATCTTATCCATTTGATGATAAAAAATGGGGCGTTAAGGAATCAGAACTTAACGAAATGATCAACATCTTTATTAAGAGTGTAAGTACATCAGGTAATCTAGATCAGGACTCACTTTCAGAAGTTGTGGGTTTATATGAAGACTTTAAAACAAGAATATCAATTTCAAGAAATGAATATGGTAAATATCTTTTGTTAGAGATATCTTCTATTTCAGTTTTTCTTTTGAGTGTTTTATTCTTCTTGTATGTCATACTATCAATAAAATCAGCAAATTATTCAAGAGATAAATTAGCAAATCTAATTTCACCTCTTTTGACAGTTAGCTCTTTTGCCATGTTTATCATTATTTCTTCTCATGGCTTAATTGCTGGTTACTCTGTGTATTTATTGGAAACATTTTATACCAATAAATATCATATATGGATTGTATATGCTGTTCCATTTTCAATGATTCTTGTGGCAGCTTCTGTTAGTAAAAAGCTGCGTGATACTAATACGAAATCTGAAATTGAACAAATTGCTAAAAAAGTTAACTATTCTATGCAAAAGGAGATTTTTAGCTTTGTTGAATCCATTGCTTTATCACTTCAAGTTGAATCTCCTGAAAATATCATTCTTGGACTTGAACCAAGTTTTTACGTCACTGAATCTGAGATGATCTTAAATAATTTTGATGAAGATGAAGATCAAAAAGAATTTGAAGGAAGAACTTTGTATCTATCGTTACCATTAATGAGGATTTTAAATATAAATGAGTTAAAAGGCATTATTGGACACGAACTAGGACATTTTAAAGGCAATGACCTTGCTTATTCAAGGAAATTTGTACCTGTGTACAATAATATCGCCAATTCAATAAATTTCTTAGCTGAAGACCAAGGTTCAATTTTCATTTTACCAGCCATTAATTTTCTAAATATGGTTTATTCAGAATTTGAAATCCAAGAAAAAAAGATTAGTAGAGACAGAGAACTTGAGGCAGATCAAATTGGTTCAAGCGTTTCCTCGAAACAAGATTTTATTAATGCTCTTTCAAAAATTGTGATTTACTCGCCAGAGTGGGAAAGTATTCGAAATGAGATAGCTCAAAAAGCTATTGATGAAGATGTTTACTATAATTACAGTGAAATTTTCACAGCTTATATTCAGAAAAACAATCAAAGTATATTACAGTCTCATTCAGAGAATGAATTTTCTACTATGAAGATGCATCACCCCACAGATACTCATCCTGCATTACTAGAAAGAGTTTTGAACTTAGGATTAAATATCGAAGAAATTAAAAATAAACTTGTGATTCCTGAAGAATCAAGTATTTCAATCATTCATAAAGTTGAAGAAATTGAAGACGAATTATCTTTATATAGAACGAAGTTGGTAACTACTCAGCCCTAAGATAAGATTTTTTTAATCAGGCCACTTTTTAAGCTTTTCTACGTCATAAGTACTATTGGAAGCTGCAATATTACTAAAAAAAATAGAGGAACTAGAAGCTCGTTGTGCCGAATGGGAGAGAAAATATTCTGAGCTTGAAGCCAAGCTAGCAGCAAAAAA
>CAIYXB010000164.1 GCA_903930015.1 uncultured bacterium
ATTTTGCTCAGGATTTTTTGGTTTATTGTCTGTGTTAGACATAGCATCCTCCTTTAGTTTTTCAACTTTATATTTTGATTACTAGTGCATTAATTATAGCACAAATGATTAGTATTGTAATTAATTTGATGATTGACAGGTCTTAGCTTTGCGCTAGACGCTGCCCCTATCTTAATAGGGTTAGCTTTTCATCATTTCAGTTTAATGAAATTCTTGAGTAGAAAAATTACTTAGCGCTACAAAATAATAGAGGAGTTAAGTTATTAGTGGTTTACTACTATTGATTTTCCGACAGAATCTGCTATTATCTTATTAAATGAGCACAGTTTCACAATTCATACCCAGAGTAATAGTAAACCCAAGATCAAATAGAGAGCTTTCAGGTTCTGATGATGATCTAAGAGATTTATTTGCTGATAGTCCTGCCACTCTGTTGCATGAAGACCAGAGTACAAATACAAGTGAAATGCGCGAACAAGTTAGAAGAGGAAATCAAAATTTATTTACTGCCACCACACCAAAATTCGATCCAGTTGCAGCGCAAGCAGCAGAAGATTCAATCCGTGACGCCGGACTTGACAATCATGGTCACGGAGGCAAGAGTGGATTAAATCCTGGTGAATTTTTCTAATTTATCTAACTTTTGATACTATTCACGCCTCGACGCCTAGCGCTTATCCTGTATGATATTTAAGTATGCATACAGATCTTAATGAACTAATTCAGAACATAGGCTATATCGGTATTTTTGCAATTGTTTTTGCAGAATCGGGATTGTTTTTTGGTTTTTTCCTACCTGGTGATAGTTTACTTTTCACTGCTGGCTTTCTAGCTTCTCAAGGAATTTTATCGCTACCTATATTATTGGTTGGTTGCTTTCTGGCTGCGGTCCTTGGAGACAGTGTTGGCTATGTTTTTGGTCATAAGGTAGGGCGTAAATTTTTCCAAAAAGAAGAAAGTTTTTTCTTTCACCCAAAAAATCTCATTAAGACAGAAGAATTCTATAAGAAGCATGGCGCCAAAACCATTATCCTTGCACGTTTCATACCAGTTATCCGCACCTTCGCTCCGATAGTTGCGGGGATTGGATCTATGAATTATGCGACTTTTATCAAATACAATATTGTTGGTGGTGTACTCTGGGGAGTAGGAGTGACCAGTGCTGGTTATCTGCTTGGCAAAACCATTCCAGGAGCGGATAAATACTTGACTCTTATTATTATCGGTATCATTTTTGTTTCTATTCTTCCTGGCATTATCCATGTTCTGCAAGACAAAGAAATGCGCGCTGATATAGTGAGTTCATTAAAAAAAATCTTGAGTATGGGAAAGAAAAAATAATATTGGTGGCGCGTTTTAAGTACCCATTATTAACCCTAAACACCAATCTTCCAAACACCTTTCTCTCGAAAAGCTCTAATACTTTGCCTTTTAGCTGCATTAAGTATTGTTTGTTGTGATTTTTCCTGTGACTTTGAGTAGTCACTTAAAGTTATTATTTTCTTTGATTCTAGGTAAGCAAGTCTTTTATGCATAGCTTCTTTTAAAGCTAGGACTAGTATTTTTTCCATGTCTCTTGTGCGTAATTTATCATCATAATCACGCAGGGCGGAATAGTAAATAGCTTTTTCTTTGTCTCTGATTATGATTGGTGGAAAGCCAAATGAGAGTAATTGGTAATTAATTAATACTCTGCCGAGCCTACCATTGCCATCACAGAAAGGATGTATATTTTCAAATTCAAGATGGAACTTAGCTATTCTCTCAAGAAAGTATTTGTTTTGAGTGCTTGTAAATTCATTTAATGCATCATCGATTAAGTCTGAAACCTGTTCTGGAGCTGCAGCAATATGCCCTGCAACTTTTACATACTCTCCAGTATTTCTAAATCTTCCAGCGTAATCATCATTGATATTTCCAAGAAGCATTTTATGTAAGAGCAATATGGTTTCTTTATGTAAAAGATTGATTGATGCTCTATCTCTTATATACTCAACTATCCTTGCTAGATTTTTTGCTTCGTATATTTCTCTAACGGATAAATCTCCGCTAAATTCGATATCAAGTAAAATTTGCTCAGTATCTTTTAAGCTTAGTGTTGAGTTCTCAATGGCGTTAGAGTTATATACAGTTTCTGCAATTTCAACTTCGTCAATAATTTTAAGTAGTGACTCTTTTGCAAATTTAAGGGAGTCATATTTTGACTTTAATTCTTGGATATATTCTTTATCTGTATTATTGATACCCATAAGCAAATTTTACCTATTTGCTGAAATATTAACGATTTAATTGCTAAAATACGTGAATATTCTATTAAAATGAGTATACGTTCACGTTATTCCTTCGATTTGGCGTGAATTGAAATAGTGTGTCCCAATGTCCCTATTTTAAAATAAGGTTCTTCTGCAAAATCAGTGGATTAAGTAAATACTATAGTGGTTTTAGCATGAATGTTAGCACCTTCAATCGTAGGTATTCTTCGTCTTTGATACCATATGCCCTTCTTTGAAAAACTC
>CAIYXB010000165.1 GCA_903930015.1 uncultured bacterium
AACAGCTCTTTGGGTATAATTTGTTACACCTTCTGTACTAGAATGAGCTCTGTGAGCCGCACCAAAAGCATCGTTAACAAAAATTGTTGCAAGCTCAGAAAGTTCTTTGGATAAATTTACATCATTTTTTTCTTCACCAGGATTGAAACGAATATTCTCTAGTAAAAGAATCTCACCAGCTTTTAATTCCAGGCTAGCTTTTTTTGCAATCTCACCAACTGACTCATTAATCTTCGTTACTTTTGTTTTTACTAATTCCGCAAGTCTTTTTGCGATTGGATCTAATCTTAAAGTCTCATCTATCCCAGCTTTTGGTCTACCAAGATGGCTTACTAGGATAATCTTTGCTTTGTTTTCAATAAGATAATTTATTGTTGGTAATGCAGCTTGAATCCTTGTATCATCCGTTATTTTATTGCCGTTCAATGGCACGTTGAAATCAACTCTCACCATTACCCGAGTATTTTCAAGATCTTTTTTGCTAAGTTCGTTTAGATTAGTAACCATAATTTATTCCTTTTTGATTTGTGTAATTTTAAATTCCTGACATCCAGCGTAATGTTTCCTCTGAGAGCTTTTGAAGTATCTCTGGGAAACTCTTGCCTTCAAGTTCAGCTTTATTCGCTGGCATAAATAAACCTATTTGAATTTGTTCAAGAGTACCATTTTTATCAATTAATAAAAAACGAGGATATGAATTTACTCCAAATTTCTTTTTAAAATCGTCGTTAACATCAAGCAACCATTCTCCACCAGCTGATTTATAATGATTGTATTTTTCTTTGAAAGTTTTATAGTCTGCGTGTGATGCATCTAGAACCACAAGAAATTTTGCTTTAGATTTGACACCAGTCGTACCTTTAATTGAAAGTAAAGATTCGCAGTAAATACAACCAGGTTTTACAACTGCAATTAAAGTTTTTTCTGGACCAAAAAAATCTTTAAGCGGTTTTATCTTATTGCTGGTATTTTTAATTTTTGTTGTTTTAATAATTTCAGCTAGATTATCTCCTGCTTTTAAAACAGGTAATTCAATTTCTTTTCCTGGCTCTAAGCTTGGAGCCGGTTGAATTGGTGCTGCTTCTTTTGGCGGAGTTTTTGAATTTGTATTAGAACAAGCCGGTAAAAAGGCAAAAGCTAAAAATAAAAGGCAGTTAAGAAAGATTTTTCTATAATTCATACCTATTAATTATATAATCTCTATAGGACTTACGCATTAGACTTATTACTGCGTTAATTCTCGTCTCAAAATGCTCATTTACATCCAGTAAACTGCGCTTTTTCGACTCGAATATGCCTTGTACTAAGCCCAATGCGTAAGTCCTGTTCAGATCATGATGTTAGATAAAAAACAAGCAAATTCATTTTATTTTTTGGCTTATATATTGCTTGCTGTACTTGTGCTGAATTCTTTATACCTAAGCTATAAATATATAAATTTTTATTATCTTGGTGATATGATCAAAAGCTTTGGTTGCCTAGATGATTGTGATTCTGTAATGATGTCCAGTTATTCTTTGATTTATGGTATTCCAGTACCTGTTTTTGGGCTAATTTACTTCCTTTCATTAGCAATGTTTTTTACTTTGCTTACTAATTATCAGTCTGGAGCAAATAATTTCCTGGTGAGATTCTCAAACAAAATCCTTGGAGCCGATAAGTTCCATCTCCAACAAAAACTTTTTGAATTTATGCTACTAACCGGTTGCCTAGTGGCTTTCTGGTTTTTGTATATTCTTTATGGTGAGCTTAAAATGTTCTGTAAATTCTGCATGTTGTCACATGTATGTTTATTTTTGTTTACCTTTGTTTATTTCCTTTTGCTCAAAGGCTTCTCTTTTAAAATTAAAGATTAATTTATTGCAAGCTCTTTAAATGTCCCTCAAGCTCTTGAAAACTGATTAGACCAATTTTGTCTTTTACAAAGTTTCCTTTTGAGTCGTAGAACTGACCATAAGGAACTCCTCTGCCGCCAGGTCTGTATTTGCTAGAGAAGCTTTGACCTTCTGGCGAGTCGATATCAACGTAATAGAAAAATATTTTATCTTTGAAGAT
>CAIYXB010000166.1 GCA_903930015.1 uncultured bacterium
AGGCAATTAAAAATGCTGAAGTTCAACGCAGAAAAGCCCAAGCTGCTGTAGATTCGTATGAAAAGAAATATGGGTCATACTCAAAACCTGAAAAGTATAAAAAGGTATCTGGTAAATCTAAAAATAAATAATTATGGCTAAAACAGCAGCTCAGTATGAAGCAGAAATAAAGAAACTAAACGACCGATTAGTTGATGTTGAAAGGCAAATGAAAAGTGCTTTCGACCCTTCTACGATAGCTGCCTTTACTAAAGCCTATGAAAAGTTAATAAATTTAATAGATAAAACGGAGCAGAGTCAGTTAACTGCACTAAATAAAGAAATTGACGCTTATGATGATATAACAGAATCATTGTCTGACCAATTAGCAAGTCAAGTTAAAATTATAAATAAATTAAAGGATCAAGCCAAATTAACTTCTGAGGTTAATGAAATACAAAAAAAATTAAAAGAAGCTCATGAGTCTGATAATTATCAGACTGCTCAAGGTATTAAAAATATTAAAGCGTTACTAAAACAAACTAATGAGCTTAATAAGGCAACACAAGCTAAGAAAAAATACGAAGATAGTTTAGCTGAAGTTGAAAAAGCAAAAATAGCAGCTCGAATAAAATCTGCTAAATCATATGTAGATGAGTTAGAACAAAATATGAGGAAACTTCCTGTAGTTGGCGATTTATTTGCTAATATATTAATGGGCCCTAAAACAAAACAAAAGTTAGTTAAACAATTTTATAGGTTTTTTAAAGACCCCAGACTTAAAAAGGCAGCTGACGCAGCCGCTAGAGTTTTAGCCGTTTTAGTTAAAGGTGCTAATATAGCAATTAAAGAAGAAGATTGGTGGAAAAAAGTTCAAAGATCTGTCGCAGTTTCAAATGATCAAATAATACAATATAGAGATAATATTTACAGAGCATCAGTTAATTCGCAATTAGAATTAGCTACTAGAGAAAATTTAGTAGAAGCTACTAATGAATTAAATGGAGTATATGGGTCATTAGCTATAAACGATACTAATCGTTTAGAAAATCAGGTAATGATGACTAAATATTTAGGTCTTGAAGGAAAAGAGGCAGCAGAACTACAAAGGCTAGGTACTATTCAAGGCAAAGATGCTGAAAAGGTAACGGAAGAAATAGCAGGCCAGGTTATGGGATTTAATAAACTAACCGGCGCTGGATTTATATTTAATGATATAATGAAAGAAGTTGCTAATTCATCAGAAACAATTAAATTACAATTTCATGGAAGTGCTAAGGAATTAGCTAATGGGATTGTAGCAGTTAAAGGTTTTGGATTAAGTTTAGAACAACTTCAAGCAACAGGAGATGAATTGTTAGATATTGAATCATCTATATCTAATCAAGTGCAAGCTCAAATATTAACTGGTAAAAAAATTAATCTAGATAAGGCGCGTCAGTTAGCATTTGACAATGATTTAGTAGGCGTTGCTGCTGAGTTAGTAAAACAAGGGATAACATCTAAGGATTTAACTGAAGGTAATAGAGTCGGTAATATGAAATTAGCAGCATCTATGGGGATGAGCTTAGATCAATTATCTAAAATGGTATTAGAACAAGAAAAATTTAAAAGATTAGGCGTGGATTTATCTAAAGGATTAAATGCTTTAACGCAAGGAGATAAAGACAGATTAGCAATATTAGGTCAGCAAGGAGATGAAGAGGCTTTAAAAACTTTAGAGATGATGAAGCAAGCTACGGTCCAAGAAACATTAGATAAGGCAATGTCTGATGTTAAAAATATAATAGCTGAATTAGCTGTCGTGCTATTACCAATATTACATGGAATTGCTAATACTATAGCATTTTTAGCTAAATTTAAAACACTTATATATGGTATTATAGGGCTTGCTACTGGTGGGTGGGGGCTCGCTGCTATAGGCGCAGCAGGTGGATTAATGGCAGATGCTTCAGATAGTATGGATTCTAGAGCACCTACTATGGCAAATGGTGGCGTAGTTTCAGCAACGCCTGGTGGTGAAAAAGCGCGTCAGTTAGAATTTGAAAATATAAGGGTTGCAGAAGCAATAATTCCCCTTAATAAATCTAACTTATCTAACGGAAGTTCAGATAATACTGATATGGGTGAAACAAATAGATTATTAAAGGAATTAATAATGACAAGCAAATCAAGTAGAGATGTAAGTGTAAATATAGGAGATAAACAAATAGGGCAATTATCAAAAAATATAAATTTACGAAATAATTATACACCCGGTAAATTCTAATAATAAAAATGTCAATACTAGATTTAAAATCAAACTTATCAAACTTTAGAAAGCCAACAACGGTTAAAGAGCAGGAGAAACAAAAATTAAAAGAATCTCCG
>CAIYXB010000167.1 GCA_903930015.1 uncultured bacterium
GATTATGTCATTTTACGAAAAAATTAATTCCAACGGTTACGAAGTTCTTTTCTCTTTAGTTATAAGTAATATTGTTGCTCAAGTCATCAAAACAATTATTTTTGCAATAAGCACAAGAAAACTTGATTTAAGGATGCTTGTAACTACAGGTGGCATGCCTTCAAGTCATAGCTCTTCTGTAACAGCTATGGCAACTACTGTTGGTCTCATTGAAGGTTTTGAAAGTGTAAGCTTCGCTCTTGCTTGCGCTTTTTCTGTTGTTGTTATGTATGATTCTGCTGGCATTAGAAGGTCAGCAGGGAAGCAGGCTGCGGTTTTAAACAGAATTATTAGTGATCTTTTTCACGATGATCATAAAGTGAAAGAAGGTCGTCTAAAGGAGCTCCTTGGTCATAGTCCTTTTGAGGTTATGGCTGGGGCAATTCTTGGAATTATTGTTGCGATAGTAATCCATAATCAAATACTTTTTTATGCAAACTAAAAAATTACTTGCAGTACATGGTCTTGGTGGTCATAGTGGTTGGTTTGATCGTCTTAAAGATGAGCTATTGAATTTTAATATAGATTTGTATGCATATGATTTACCTGGTTTTGGTTTGAATCATATTGAGCAAAATAAAGATTCAGTCTATAGAAAAGGTCATATTGACAGCTATAAAGAATGGAAAGATTTTGTTCGAATTAAATATGTAAAATTAAAAAATGAATTTGGACAGGTAGATATTTTAGGACATAGCTTAGGTGCTGTACTTGCGTCAAGCATTGATTTTGACAAGAATGACAAATTGATACTTTCTGTACCTGGTTTTAAGGGAGCCAAAGAAACCTTTAATCCATTGTTTGTAAGTAAAGCCTTATGGCATTATGCTTTTGATAAAAAACTACTTGGTAAAGATGTTTTTTTAGAGATGCCGGTCTCTGAAAAAAGCCAAGAGACACCAGCTTTTAGAGATGAGCTAAGAGTCGGGGAAGTTAGTCAAAATTTACTTTTTGAAGTTCTTACTTTGGGAAATGTAGCAAAGCAAAAGCTTTCAAGAATCCAAAATCAAGTATTAATGCTTCAAGTAGAGAATGATCTTGTTGTTGATAATGCAACTCAAGATGAATGTTTTGAATTAATTGGTTCAGTAAATAAGACAAAAAAAATCTTTACAAATACTGACCATGACTGGATTTGGACTGATAAGAATCCAGAGATTGCGAAGTTTATTGCAGATTTTTTGAATATTTAGTTGCGATGAGATCATTTACCTTTATCAAAGAGGCTGTTTTTAGACAGAAGCTCTCTCATTCCAAAACTAGTAAGGTGAGAAAAATCAAAAAAGTATTTTTTCGCATCCTCACGGCTAATTCCCCATTCAAACGGATTGGTGCTTCCAACTAACATCAATTGATCCCCCATTTGCTCTTTCAAGGAGAAAAAGTATTCATCGGTTTTAGTTAGAAAGTTATCATTTCCAAGAGCTTTAACTTCAGCATCATAAAAGTATGGATCAAATGGCAAAAGAATAAAAATTACTTCAATATTCTGAGCTTTAATATCTTCTATCAACTTTATAAGAAGGAATGTAGTTTTTGGATTGATAATTCTTTTTTCTGAAAACATACTTACAGTTGCCTGAGAATCATAAATTTTTTGAATCTCGTCAATTTCAGTATTAATTTTTTTATACCGAGAATTATCATACGGGATAATATTTTCATCTTGAGCTGCAGTGTTATTGGTGTAAGTTAATTCAAAATTGTTTTCTTCGAAATCTTTGTTACCAGCTATCAGGTATTTAATGCTCTGTTGGAAATATTTTGGAGACAATAGCTCTAGATATTCATTTAAATTATCAAGGAAATCATTGGAAGTTTTTTTCACTGTCACGTTATTCTCATTATTAGTAATTTTTCTTGAGATAAACATGTTGTATCCTTCCATAAATATAGCTTTATTTGGAACGGGATTATCAATTAATAAAATTTGACTTAGGTCAATAATTAATTTTTTTGGCAAGAGATTTTTTCTATACAGAAGTTCATAGATTCCTATATAGTCACCAAAATTAATACCATGAGCGCTATAGTTCATGAAATTTCTATCACCTATCATCTCGGCTGTCATTGGCATTACTCTGCTAGAGCCAATAACAGCTATTGAAGAAGCGGCTTTTTGATTGGAAATTAAATGATAGAGGAACGGTGACCCCAGGAAATTATGCATTCTTTCGGTTATGACAATATTCTTACCTTTTGCGAGCGCCGAGGCAACTTTTTGATAAAAATTCTTATTTGAAAATTTACCACCGGGATCAATGTTGTAGTTAACCGTAATTAATAAACACAATAAAGGGGTAAACAGTATAGAGATTTTTATAAGTAGTTTCTTCATATTAAAATTTAAAATAAATAAATGATGATTCATTGAATTCACCAAGGAAAAATATTGTCATAATTAAAGAAAAATACAATGTCCATCTTATTATTATGTTTTTTGAATCAAGCACAGATGGGTATCCATAGGAATTTGAATTATAGCTGAGTGTTTCTAGTATTATTATCATTCCAGTGATAACAAGAGCAGAGTTTGTATCAAAGTTAAGGTTAAAGCTTTCAAAACTAGTGGCTATTCTATGTAGAATTTTTAAACTAATTTCTACTGTGTCTGACCTAAAAAATACCCAGGCTAAATTTGCAATAAAAAATGTTGAAACAATCTTTATAAAGTTGGGTAATTTTAAAAAATTGATATTAACAAACTTTGCCAAAATATAAAAAATTGCATGCACAAGCCCCCATATTACAAATGTCCAGTTAGCTCCATGCCAAATTCCGCTAATTATAAAAACTAAAAAAACATTTCGAATCAAGAGTATATTGTCAACTTTACTTCCACCAAGTGGTAAGAAAAGATAGTCTTTAAACCAAGTCGAAAGTGATATATGCCAGTTTTTCCAGAAATCAATCATTGATTTAGATAAATAGGGCTGCTTAAAATTTGTCATTAAGTCAATACCAAAAAGTTTTGCAAGTCCTTTTGCAATATCTGAGTAACCAGAAAAATCACAATATATTTGATAACCAAAAAGTATAGTAGCAATTAGTAAACTTATTGAATTGAAAGCTTCTGGTTGGTTATAAATAGGATCAATCAGTTTACCAATGCGATCAGCAATTACTATTTTTTTGAAAAACCCCCAAGCGATTAATTTTAGAGCTGAGGTAAAATCACTATATTCAAATTTGAACTCAAGTTTTTTCAATTGAGGTAAAAGATGAGAAGCTCTTTCTATTGGACCAGCAACAAGTTGTGGGAAGAATGATATGAAAAGCAAGAAATCAAAAAGATTTTGGGCAGGATCAATTTTCTTTCTATAAACATCAATTAAGTATCCAACTGCTTGAAATGTGAAAAAAGATATCCCCACAGGTAGAATAATTTCTTTAATTGAAAAATTAGTTGATAAAGCTGAATTGCAATTTTCTAAAATAAAGTTGAGATATTTATAATAAAGAAGAGGGCAAAAAATAATAAAGAGGCTAATTACAAAAAAAGTATTTTTTAGTTTTTGAAGTTTATTTAGGATAATTGAGCTTAAATAGCAAATACTACTCACTATAAAGAGCAATAAAAGTAAAAAGACATCAAAATGAGCATAGAAATAGTAGCTAGCTGGTATTAAAAGAAACTTGCGGTATTCTCTCCTTAATATGATGTAGCCAAGAAAAACTACAAAGAAAAATATTGCAAATTCTTTAGAGTTGTAAAGCACGCCATAAATTATTACATGGAAATACTATTTTATAATCACTAAGACCTGGGTTAGATAATAAGCCAAGGATTAGTGCGACTATTATTTTAATTTATTCTTTTGTCAATGCGTATAGCATGATTTTAAATTTATTAATCAGCTTTTACAAGAAGATTATAACTTTTGAATTATGGGAAAATAAATTTATATGAACGTAAACTCTACAGTAACTAATCAAGTAGCTTCTTTGGAAGTCGATGGTAAAAAAATACATTTACCAATTATTGAAGGTACTGAAAAAGAAAGAGCAATGGACATCTCAGAATTAAGAAAGGAGACTGGTGTTATTACTTTGGATTCTGGCTTTGTGAATACTGGTTCTTGTCAAAGTGCGATTACTTTTATTGATGGCGAAAAAGGTATTCTTAGATACAGAGGTTATAACATAGAAGAACTAGCTGAAAAATCTACTTTTGTTGAAGTTTCATATTTGTTGATCTATGGAAAACTACCAAATAAAAAAGAGTTAGAAGCATTTTCTACCGGTTTAACAAGACACTCATTGTTACATGAAGATTTATCACATTTTTTTGCAGGTTTCCCTTCAAAAGCTCATCCGATGGCGATTTTAAGTGCAATGACTACTTGCCTTTCAACATTTTATCCAGAGTCAATTGAAAGTAACTGTGATGATCAAGTTAATTTAGATATTATAAGAATACTTTCTAAGCTAAGAACTATTGCAGCATTTTCTTATAAAAAATCTATTGGTCAACCATTAATCTATCCAGAGAATTCTCTAAGTTATTGTGCGAATTTCCTTAACATGATGTTTGCAGTTCCGTCTGAGCCTTACGAAATAGATCCAGAAATAGTAAAAATAGTAAATCAACTTTTAATATTGCATGCTGATCATGAACAGAATTGCTCTACCTCAACAGTCCGCACTGTACAAAGTTCTGGAGCAAGTGTCTATGCCGCTATCTCTGCTGGTATTGCGGCTTTGTGGGGTCCTTTGCATGGTGGTGCCAACCAAGCAGTTCTAGAAATGCTTGAAGAAATACACCAAAGTGGAAGAGGTTATAAACAATTCTTAGAAGATGTAAAAAATAAAAAAGAAGGAATAAGGTTAATGGGCTTTGGACATAGAGTCTATAAAAACTTTGATCCTAGAGCTCAAATACTTAAAAAATCTTGTGAAACAGTTCTTAGTAAGCTTGGTGTAAGTGATCCTCTTCTGGATATCGCAAAAGGTTTAGAGGAAGAAGCTTTAAAAGACACTTATTTTGTTGATAGAAAATTATATCCAAATGTGGATTTTTATTCTGGAATTATTTATAAAGCACTTGGTATTCCTGTTGATATGTTTACTGTAATGTTCTCACTAGGACGTGTTCCTGGATGGCTTGCTCACTGGAAAGAACAGAGAGATAGCGGAGTTAAAAAGATTTTTAGACCTAGACAAGTTTATACTGGTCCAAACGAATTGCAATATCAATCCATTGAAAGTAGATAATTTATTGAAAATTGTAAGTCCCTTTTTAGCATTGCTAGCAGTGCTGTTAATATCTGAACTTACATTTAAGATTTTCAATGACTTTAACAGAGTAATTCCTTACGAAAGATTATTTCTATGGTAAAGGTATGAAGGTTTCTACTTTACGTGGTAATCCTTGGGATAAATTTGAATTTAATAATATTGTTTACCGTGATAATAATTTACAGCATGTTCCTGCAAAGCCAAATTTCCAAGATCCTAATCAAAAAAACATCTTTTTATTAGGTGACAGTATGGTGGAGAGTGTTTCAACTCCTGTTGAAAAAGTTTTTTACTCAATTGTTGATAGCAATCACGATAATTTGTCTGTAGTACCTTTTCATTTTGCAGGTTGTTCTCTGCAAGCTTTAGTTTTATATTTCAATCAGTATCAGGCTTTTTTCCAAAAAGATAATAAGGTCTTTAAACCTAATTTGGCGGTTTTTCAGATTAGACCTTTGTCTTATCAAGGTGGCAATACAGTTCTATTTGATCCTAGATTAGGAAGGCCAAGAGATTTTCAAGATCCAATAAACTTAATTAAGTCAGATGTGGTTGTTGAGAAAGAGAAATTCTTGAGTAATTTTAAGTTAGATATTAAATTTTCACCTAAGTTTCAAGACAAATTGTTTAGAGACTTGGTTCTTGGAGAAACTAGAATTGTTTCGTTATTGGCATGGAAATTTTTCCAATGGACTTCAAGAGTAACAAACCAGGTGCCAAATCATGAAGAGCTTTTTGTTGAAAATAAGCTTGAAGAACTCTACTGGCAAAGGTTCGAAAACTCGGTTAGGTTATTAAAGGCAAGCTCGATTCAAAATCAGATTCCGGTGAGAGTTTTATTAGTCCCTAGTCCTGAATGGTTAGAAAGATATTCTTATACTCATGAATTTAATGAACAAGAGAAAAGGTACAAGAATCTTTTTGATAAGTATGGAATCCCATTCCATAATTCAATAATTGATTTTCATCTTGAAAGACAAAATGCCGGAAACAAATTGTTTTTTGACGATGGTCATCCTAATTCTTATGGTGTAAAAGCTTTGTCAAATGCTTTTGACAAACTGTTAATGGAGCAGGATATTTAATGCTTTTCCAAGGTATAGAATTTTTAGCATTCTTTCCGATCTTATTACTAGTTCGATTTATATTACCAAGAAATCTTGAAAAAATAATCATAGTAATAGCAAGTTATATTTTTTACTCTTGGTGGTCTTTAAAGTTTGTTGGATTACTTTTTATTGCAACGCTTGTAGATTATTTCTGTGGACTCTTATTGGCAAAGGAAAAATCTGAGGCAAAAAGAAAGTTAATACTAAGTCTTAGCTTGATTCTCAACTTAGGCATACTTTTTGCTTTTAAATATTTCGTCTGGGTTGCAGGTCTGTTTGGTAAAGACCTAGTTTATTCAATCATATTACCTCTTGGTATATCCTTTTACACTTTCCAATCAATGAGTTACAGCATTGACGTATATAGAAATGAAATTAAGCCCGAAAAAGACTTTGTTAGTTTTGCGGCTTTTGTTTCTTTTTTCCCACAGCTTGTTGCTGGTCCGATAGAAAGAGCTAGCAATTTACTGACACAAATTAATTCTGGTCCTGTTTACCAAAAAGCTTTTATTAGGTCAGGTCTTTCACTATTTGTTTGGGGATTAGTGAAGAAAGTGGTTTTTGCTGATAATTGCGCTAACTTAGTAAATTTTTCATATGATATTTATGAACATCAATCAGGGATTGAGTTACTGTTGAGTAGTTACGCTTTTGCATTACAGATTTATTGTGATTTTTCTGGATATACAGATATGGCAAGAGGAATAGCACGATTAATGGGTTATGAACTTTGTATGAATTTTAATATCCCCTATTTTGCTTCAAATATTCGTGATTTTTGGCATAAGTGGCATATTAGTCTATCAACTTGGTTTCGAGACTATGTCTACATTCCTTTGGGAGGCAACAAATGTCCAAAATATCAAAACTATTTCAATATAGTAGTAACAATGTTAATTGCTGGTGTGTGGCATGGGGCAAATTTGACTTTTGTTTTTTGGGGCTTGTTACATGGGCTTTATATTGTAATCTATGACTTTTGCCATAAGAGATTTACCTCAATTATCCCTAAACCACTTGCCATTTTTGCTACATTTCATTTTGTACTTTTAGGATGGATTTTCTTTAGAAGTGAAACAGTAGAAAAAGCCTTTTCTATAATTTAAAAAATAATACAATTTGACTCTTCTAGATTGGAATTTAATGTGGCTTATGTCTATATGTTAGTTTTCTTATTTTTTATGACCTTAGAAAAATATTTTAAAGCTGAGAAATATCTTTCTAAAAGTTATTTCATCAACTGGATCTTTATTTGGTTAGGGGTTCTTGCAGTTATGATTTTTGGTTCATTATCGAATACTGATTTTATTTATTTTGATTTTTAATATTATTGATGATATCTTGTGGAAAAGGCATTACATCAAGCCAAATAGCTTTGGAGATGTCTTTGTCCAATGCAGCCTTTTCTCTTAATTGAGCTGCAGTATTTTGTAGTAATGCTCTATTCTCAGAAAAAAGTATTTGACCTCTTTCGTTGTGTAATTGATATCCATTTTTACCTTCGATAGCAATTGCCCAAGTATATGATTTAGGATAATTAAAGCTTACTTCTCTATTAAATCTAAATACTAACCAAGGTAAATTTGAGTCTTTAAATAGCTGAGTAAATAATTGCGTGTTTTTTAAGATTGAAATTACTTTGCTGTTGAGTTTTTGCGGTTCTGTGATTATTATGTAATTAATATTTAATTCATGTAATAAATTTGGATCCATTGTTGCAAAGACAGTTTTTTTATTAATAACATTTTCTCTAAGCAACCTATAGCCAGTCCCATAGCAACCGGCAAGACTGCCAATAGGAGCTGCGTTAGCATATTCTGCGGCATCGTCAACGCAGACATCTCCAGACTTAAGAACAGTTTTCATTAATGAGACAAAAAGTTTTTGTTCTTTGTTTACAGTTAAATTATCACTCAACGGAGGAACCCCTTTCGTTAGAGAAATTAATTGAGGAAGGCATAATATCAACATAAAAATGATGATAATGATTCTCCAGCTCAATGATATTATTTTTAGGTCTTTCATTGATCTAAAAAAACTTATAACAATAAACATTAAAAGTACGGTCTTACCAAATATAAAAAAACGAAGCTCTTCAGAAGGTCTAATAGTATATTCGAATAGATATGGTACTGAGCAGCTTATATTTCCTGCAAAAAAAAGAATATAACTCAAATCGAGTTTTTTACTTTTAAAAAGTACAA
>CAIYXB010000168.1 GCA_903930015.1 uncultured bacterium
TGAAGGTCTACCATCTCGTTTTTTTGATTCTTGTAATTCTTCCCACTTAGGCTCTAGTTTTTTTGCGATAATCTCAAAATCCTTAACCTCTAAACCACTCAATTTCTGGAAGACCCTTGCCTTATTTACTAGTTTTTTGTAGCTAATGCTCATATTTACTTGGACGTATATATCCGCATTTTGTGGCCATATTAATTAAATTTTATCCTTTCGCAAAAAATCTAATATTCTAGGGCTGAGTAGTTACGTTACAAGATCTATTTCTTGTGGTATAAATTCAAGCATGTGCTCAGTGCTTAAAAACAATCGCATAATTATTTTACTTATATTTTTAATGATGGTGTCTTTGCATCCAAGTTATGCACAGATAATTAAAGTTGAACCTGTTCCTGAGTTGATGAATGATGTTACAGGTGAATTGGTTCTTTGTCCTCCTGTAGAAGGTTTGGTTGAGAGGAGTCTAAAATTAGCAGATACTTTTTTTACCAAATATAATTTTGATGATGACCTGAAAGAGTTTGTATCAGAGTTTATTAATGATTTTGAAGATTACGGAGATAAGGATTGTAATCCAGAGATTTTGACTGGAGCTGAATTGAAGGACAGAGGATGCGGAGATAGAACTTTTGATGAGATTCTTGCTGATCCAAGATTCGATGTTTTTGCAAAGATTGTTAAGCTCTATCCTGATTATGAAGGTAAGGGTTTTTATAGTAATCTAAAAGATATTGCAGAAAATTTTTCTGGTAGTCTTGAGATTCCTCAATGTATATATGATCAGGATGCGAAATATGTTTCAGGTGGTCTGACAATACAGTTAGAGGGGAAAAAAGCCGATAATAATGCAAAGAGTTCCGTTTATATATTAACTAGTAAGGCTGCAGATAAATCAAGCTTTACCTTAGGTATTCCAAATTATAGCGATGACGATCTTTCGCTTGAGTATGGAAATTTCCTTACGAGGAATTTCTATGAAAAGGTAAGGGTACTTAAAAACCCTCTGCTTTCATTGCAGCTTGATTTATCGGATGGATCTAATAATTTCCTACAGAAGAAACTAAATATCGATAGAAGCAAGAGTACTAAACTTAGGATTTCTTCTCATCAGATTCCTCACATTGTAAATCTCAAGTTTAATACCTCGATGTTTTGTTCAGAGGCTCTATATATGGCAGGATACTGCAATCTGACCCCACCTAAATATTCAGGTCTCTATTATTATAATAATCCATATCAGGATTATGAGTCCATAACTGATGTTCATGATTTAGATAACGTTGACTATGCTGATAAAAAATACCTCAATAACCATCATTTAGCCTTTAAATTAGTTCAAGCTCGTCTTACTAAGAGCAACTCAGGCGGAATCCCGACTGCAACGGTAATTGCCAACGCACAGATGACTCAACCAGGTTATGAAGGGCTGAAGGTCTTTTTTAGATTTGATTTCAAGAAGGGAGTTGACTTGCCTGATGCCAATATAGTTGATTTTCAAGAGAAGGGAATGTTTAGTGATGGGATTATCGTTGAAGCTAGTGAAGAAGAGAAAGCTCCTTATCAAGATTCTGTTTTTATCCCTTCGAGTGTGAGCTTAGTCAATCTCCCTAATGTTGCAAGAGGATTTGAGATTTCCTGGCATTTACATGCAAATTCTGCTTATAGAAAGTACTCAACAATCAGTCAAATCGAAATTTATCGAAATAAAGAATTAATTACAACTCTAGGTCCTAGCGTTTATACAACTCTAGCACACAGTCCTAGCGTTCACACCTATACCTATACGGATTCAAGTCTCACTGATGCTGATTTTGGTAAGTTTTTCCAATACTCAGTTGTTGTACGTGACAATGATGGTTTAGTTAAAACTAAGAATGGTGAGCTATACACTCGTCCCGATAGCCCCACAGACGCTAATCAGTCAAGAATACTCAGATACGGTAATTAATGGGGAAGTTTAGATGAATAGAAAAACTCTTTTAATATTAATTCTGCCGTTGATGTTTCTACTCTCAGTGAGACACTTGAACGCTCAAGTGGTAGTCGTTGAACCAGTGCCGGATTTGATGAATAATGTTGAAGGTGAATTAATAATTTGCCCTCCAGATGAAGGACTGGTTGAGCGAACTCTTAAACTAGTAGATGATTTTTTTGCAAATTATAATTTCAATGATGATCTGAAAGAGTTTGTACAAGAGTTTGTTAATGATTTTGAAGCATATCAAGACTTAGATTGTAATCCAGAGCTTTTTAATGGATCTGAATTGAAGGACATGGGTTGTGTGGAAAGAAGCTTTGATGAGATCTTTACGGATCCTCGGTTTGATACCTTTGCTAAGATAGTGAAGTTATATCCTGATTATCAAGGTAAGGGTATCTTCAGTAATCTTAATGATATCGCGCAAAATTTAGGAGCAAGCGAAAAAATACCGAAGTGTAACTTTAACAATAAAAAATTCGTGTCAGGTGGTTTAAAGATAGCAGTCGAGGGTAAAAAGGCAGATAGTGGTAGTACTTCAGGGTACTTTTTAACTCAGAAAAATGCCGATAAATCTAGTTTTACGATACCTTATTATATCAATTCAGATGATTATGGGAAAAATTCTAGTTCTCATTATGATTTTTTTAAGAAAAACTCTCTAGCTGATCTTAGAGTTCTTCAGAAGCCTCTGCTCTCGATTGTCCTTGCTTATAGTGCTCCCAATGATTTTTTAAATTATAAAATTACAGAAGGTCAGTCCAAAACTACTCGTCTTAGTGGTCGTCATGCTGGTATCTATTTGAAGTTTAATACTTCCATGTACTGTTCTGAAACTCTTTATTTAACAGGGTTTTGTAATATAGATTCTCTTAAGTATTCGGCTTTAAGGTATGGATATGGAATTCATTCGTATCAAATCAGTGGTAAAGATGAGATCATTTATGATGATATAGACTATAATGATAAAAAATATATCAATAATTATGGCTTGAACTTTGCTTTAAACAAGTTGACGCTTACCAAATCTAATATTAATGGTGAGTCCAAGGCCTCGCTCTCTGCAAATGGTATTTTACGTGAAAAAGGTTACGAGGGAGCGAGAATATTTCTGAATTTAAACTTCACTAAGGGTGAAGATTTGCCAGGCTCCCATAATATAATTGATTTTCAAAAGAAGGGTATGTATAGTGAAGGCACCTTAGTTGACGTAACGGAGGCGGAGAGAATTCCCTATCTTGATATTGTAGTGCCTATTGATACTTTTATTAAGAATGGATATTCAGCAAAAAGTTTCGGTCAGTCGCCCATATTAGATTGGAGTGTAAATTTTACTGATTATTATGCTAATTCTGGATATAACAAAGGATATAACCCAGAGTACCTCAAATACTCCATTCAAAACTTTGATATATATCGAAATAAAGAAAAACTTGCAAGAGTGGATGCTAGTACCTTTAGCTATGTCGATAGATCTCTAACCGAAGCTGATAAGGGTAAAATTTTCGAGTATTCGGTTATTGCAAATAACTATTTTAATACCATAAAGTCAAGCGATGGTACTTTAACTCTTAAAGGGTATCCGGTTCAACCCACCTATCCAACAATTAGGTTTGGTGGAACTGCTCTTCCAGATCTTAGTAAAAGATTACAACCCGTATTCCGTGAAGCATTGATACCATATTTCAGGCCTGCATTGGCTGGATCCAATTACTATTTGGTACTTGATTTTACATTGAACGACAAGGCTTCAAATCAGCCAACCTCTTATGTACCCGAGAAAATAATAGTTTTATTCAATGGCAAGGTGTATAAGGAATATGACACATCTCAACTTAAACAAGATTATTATGACTATCCTGGTGATGCTATTGAAACAAGTTTGCCTCCATTCAATATAGATAAGGACGCTTTCAAAAAACAATTTGGCTCAGATACGAGCTTGAATATTTCAGTCAAGGCAGTTGTAGAATCTCAGGAGGTGCTTGAGAGCGATCCTGTACCGATTATAGTTCCATTCTAGAATAGGGCAGCATCTAGATTGTTCACCTTTTAATCAAAAAAAATTAATTTAATTCAACCAAAGGACTTTTGACCATAAGCGACATGGCTAGCGCATGAAACATCATGATAAATCAAGGATCTTTTCTAAATAGCTTTCATCTAAAGCTGCTTTAAGTTGTTTTGACTTAATGCTACCTTTACCTGTTTTTTCTTCTCTTAGATAATTCAAAGCCATTCTTCTTAGCGTACTAA
>CAIYXB010000169.1 GCA_903930015.1 uncultured bacterium
ATCCAATGAAAGTTTATGCTAACTTTAGCTTACCTACTTTCATTTCTAATCCTGGAGAGTGTAAAATTAATGATGTAAAGAAGATTTGGATTGAGAGAAGTATTTTAAATAAATTGGCTCACTAATTCAGGACACTACACAGAGACTAAATCTTGCTGTTACAATTCATTCAAATATAGCTCAAAAAATAACTAAAGATATGTTTTTAGATCTCTTTAATTATGATGATAAAGGTGATAATTACTTTGAATTCGCAATTGGTAAAGGTATGGCAGACCTAGAAACCAGAAATCAGATTTTAGATGAAGTAATTGCAGAGTATGATGGTTTAAAAGGTCTCGAAAAATTAACAGACAGAGAAATGACTCCAAAGCCAATTTTATTTGGAGATGATAAATCAGCTGCAGATTTTGGACAGATATTTTATAAAGCTCTTAGAAAACAATTTAAGTTTACTGATAAACAATTAGAAGCTTTTGATAATTTGTATCTTGCGGATCATGGTAAGAAGAGGGCACTATCAAGAAGAAATTTCCTAAAACTTTCTGCAGTTGCTTCTGCTGCGGCTGGGCTATTTGGTGCACTGGGTGCAACTGCTTGGATTTTGAATTCGCCAAAGCCTTTTCATGAAATGAAGAGTTATAGCTTTAAGGACTTAGAGAAAGCTTTTACAAGTGGTGATTTAGAGCTTGTTGATGAAAGCAAAATGGCTACTGCTCAAAAAGCTTTATATAAGGTGGTTGATAAGTTTTTCCCAGAACAAATTAATCTTAAGCCATACGGTAAGTTTGCACCTATAGATGGCAATGAGGCAACTAAAACTACTCCTGTGCTGAAAAATGATTTAGTCTTTCTTGATTTACCTTTTGATGTATTAGGTCAGTATCCACTTTTTAAAGGTAGTGGTTCGGGTAAAAGAAGAGACTCCAAAGAGTTTCCTCTAGATATTAAAAATGCTCTTGAAGATAGTGTTTTTAAGCTTTATCCAAGTTTGTCAGATAAAGAGAAAGAGGATTATGCAGTTAAAGTAAGAAATAGACTTTTTGATTTAATTGATAACTATGAAGGGAATAGGGCTTTAGAGAAGCTAGGTAGAAGACCTTATGTGGGTACTTTTCACCCAGTAATAGTTGAGGCACCAGATAGTAGTCCAAAAAATAAAAAATTTATTCCTTTAGTCTTAACTGATATGTCACATTTAAAGGGTACGGTCTCTGATACTAAAAAGGATAATATTCGTAGTGAAGAGTCAATTTCGGCTTCAATTCGCAGTCTGCAGGATAATTTTGATTTATCTTATACAGCTTACAAGCTTGATAATGACGAGTTAGTCTCTGATTTTTTCTCTAATATAAATGCTAGGCCTCAAATTCAATCAATGAATCCAAAAATTCAATTAACGGAAAGAGATTATAAGCGCAACTATGATGCAAAACTTTTAAGAGATTTGGCAAAAAAAATAGAAACCATAATACTAGGAAAATAATTTCTTCTATATATAATTACATATTGAGCATATCACTCATTGAAACTATTAATTTGAGGTTAGTTTTTCTCTGATTCAACGTAAAATATATTAATGACCCTTAACTTCGAACTATCAGATACTCAAAAAGATTTACAAAAACTAGCAAAAGATTTTGCTGAAAAAGAAATCAAACCTCATGCTGAGCATCATGACCATGAAGCAAAATTCCCATTAGAAATTGCAAAAAAAGCTTTTGCTTTAGGTTTGATGAATCCTGGCTTTCCTGAATATGTAGGCGGAATGGAGCTTGGTATTACTGAAGAAGTCATTATGATGGAAGAGCTTGGGGTAGCTTGTACCGGTATTGCAACTGCGCTTGGAGCAAACATGCTTGCTTCTGCTCCGCTTTTGGTTGTTGATGACCATGATATAAACAAAAGATTTTTAGCCCCAATGACAGAAGAATTACAATTCGCTTCTTACTGCGTAACTGAGCCAGGAGCTGGTTCTGACGTAGCGGGTGTTAAAACTACAGCCAAAAAAGTTGGTGATGATTACGTTATAAACGGTACAAAGCAGTGGATCACTGGTGCTAAATACGCAAAATGGTTTTATGTACTTGCTATGACCGATGCTTCTGCTGGTCATAAAGGACTTTCTGGTTTTGTTGTTGCTGCTGATGCTCCTGGTGTTACTGTGCAAAAGAAAGAAGACATGATGGGACAGCGTGCTTCTTCAACTCATCAAGTTACTTTTGAAGATGTAAAAGTTTCAGCAAAAAATTTATTAGGCGCAGAAGGTGATGGATTTAAAATTTCTATGAAAGCTTTTGATAAAACACGCCCAGGTGTTGCTGCTGGTGCGACTTCTATTATTAGAGCTGCAATGGAAAATTCCAAACAGTACGCTATGGAAAGATCGGCTTTTAATGTACCTATCGCTATGCATCAAGCAATTAGTTTTATGATTGCTGATATGGCTATGAAATACGAAGCTGCAAGATTGCTTACTTGGCAATCAGCGTGGACTATTGATCGTGGTATAAGAAATACAAAACTTGCTTCTTTTGCTAAAGCTTTTGCTGCTGATGCTGCTATGGAAGCTGCGACAAACGCAGTTCAAGTTTTTGGTGGCTATGGTTATTCAAGTGAGTATCCAGTAGAAAAATTAATGAGAGATGCAAAAATTTACCAAATCTATGAAGGTACTTCTCAGATCCAGAGACTTATTATTGCTAAAGAAATCTTCCTAAGAGGGGCATAAACCCCTAGGGTAAACTGTAATGTCCCGCGAAAAAGGGCCAAAATAAATTAAAAACTTTTCCTTCCTAAGATCGTCTATAAGATAATAAGGAGAAAAGAATGTCAAGAAAATATAAACAAACAAGTTCCGAGATTAAAGCTAAGGCTGTTTTGGAA
>CAIYXB010000170.1 GCA_903930015.1 uncultured bacterium
ATCTTGTTTCTGTAGAGAACAATAAAACAACTGCAAGCAAAAACCAAAATAAATAGTAGTTTGTTATTTTATTTAAATTAAAAACAACAAAAATTCCAACTAAAAGATGTGCCCACCAAAAACTCAAGCCAATTGGAGTTAAAAGGAAACAAAGTAGAAATGGTAAGAAATATATCAACTCAATATATTATATTCGTAATTTATTTATACGATATAAATTTGGCTTTACTTTCCAGCAGACTCATCTTCTTTTCCTAGATCCGGCAATGCCCATTGAGCCTTTCGAGCCGCTTGAATTTTTTAAGCCGCGAGGGGCTTTTGAACCTCCAGAGCCTTTTGGATTGCCTGATGCATTTACACCACCCGAAAATTTTGGTTCTTTAGGTCCTTTTCCTTTATTTAAATTATATTGTGGTCTTGTATTTTGATTTCTTCCTGAATTCAAGAAAGTATTGCTAGGTCTAGACCAACGATTACCTACTCTGCAGTAAGCAGGTCGCCTCCAGCCCCAGCCGCGACCCAAGCCATATTCCCAATAAGAATCCCAATATGGATCATATCTTCTATTATTCCAATAATTATTATCAGAAAAACTTTCATGACCAAAAAAATATTCCACAGGAATCTTTTCTTTGTTTTTAGCAAAAACAAAAGCTTTATCTTCGAGTCTGTCAAAAGGTGCTGACAGCTCAATAGTTCTCTTTGCCAAATTATCATAAGCCTCATCTTGAGAGCTTTTTACAATTTTTATATTTGAGACATGACCATCTTTATAAATATCAAAAGATATTACGGCATTTAGATTTGACATCTTTTGATCTGGCAACCAATTTGATTTGATTTTTTTATTAATTTGTTTAAGGTATTTTTTTGTATAGTTTTTGGTGCTTAAAAACTCTTTTCTTGTGAGATCAGGATAAGGCTTGCATTCAAAACGATGTACTTGATCGCGATATGCTTGGCTAAAAGGTTCTAAACGACTCAATCCATTGAAACATATCCTTGCATTATTTCTATTATGCTTTTTAATAAAATCAACTTTGCCTAATTTACCCTGATGATCAACCTGAAATTCCATTACTGGATTTTCACCAAAACTCCAAGAATATACTTCAATGTCTAAATCTTTTCTTAGTTCTTCACTTAATTTTAAATTAGTATCATAAACCTTGTTTTTAGCCTGAGCTATTTTTATCGAAGCGGACAAGATGAGTAAACTGAAAATTAAACATATAGGAATATTTTTCAACATAAATAAATTATAGATCGTTTTTTGATATGTCTACAAATCAAAAACTCTGATCAAGGTTAACGAGAGAATCCTATAAACTGGCTTAAAAACTTTGCTAGGTTACTTTACGTTTTGAAGAAAAAATAATTAGGGTAGTAAATAAATCACTACCTTAATATATCAATATCTTTTGAAATTAGTCACTACTAGCTCTAGTCGTAAATTTCCATTGCGTTTTACCATCAATAGCTTCACTTACTTCATTGTTAAATGAAGTTTTCGCAATACCCGCATCTACATCTATGTAATATTGTGTTCCGTATTCTAGATTTGAACTTAAAGCCACATCAAATACATAAACTGAAGCAGAATTAGAAACAGCTGAACTTGTAACATTAATAGCTTCAACTAAACTATTATCACTTAATTTAAATATTCTTATAAAACCAGTTCCTTTTTGAACTGTAGTTGAAAAATAAATTGATAAAGAAGTATCAACTGCAACATTGAAACCAGAATTATATGGATTATCTGGATTAGCCTCAAAAAACCCATCAGACACAGTAAAGAATAAATATTCTTTACCATTTAAGGCTGGATTTGGCTTTAAATTAGTGACTGCATCTCTTACTATAGCCTCATCAACACTAATATAATATTTCTCATTCTTAATAAAATCTTCAGTAAAAGTAACTTCAATTCTATTTGAATTAATGACGACTTGAGAACTATTGACATCAACACTTTCAATTAATGAATCATCACTATCTTTATATATTTTTATAAAACCACTTAATTTTAATAAGTTCCAACTATCAAGCTCAAAAATAGCTTTTTTATTTGAGAAATCATGATTTGTAGCAGCTCTGTATGGACTCAGAGGAGACAACCTTAAAACTTCAGAACAAGCGCCTGTACCAGCTATCCTAGTCCATGATCCAGCTGCATAAACACAAACAGCCTCAGAATCGTCTACATAAATATCACCAAGGGAAGGACCGTATGGCGCGTGAGGCTGAGGCTCAATTCTCATAGCATCAGATATATGAAGTTTTCTTTGAGGATTAACTAAACCTATGCCAACATCGCCCGAAGTATGTCTTTGAGTATAATCAGGTGATTTTACTGTAATTGCAGGTTTTTCTGAATTGATACCTATTCCTAAGGTATCATCACTATCAACAGTCAAAGGCTGATCATAAGAACCAGAACCAATCGCTATTGATCTATTACCATTTACTAAGGTAAATCTACCCATTGCCATTCCACTTCTAGAATTCACTCTATTAAATTTACCTATAGCAATTATGTCATTTGCTGAAGAAGTATAGTTAGTATTACCACTTGTATTTCCAATACCCATTAGCAATGCACTAGTTCCACATTTTTTCTCACCATTTTTGTAAGTACAAAAAATTTGATTGGAATTACCCATTAAAATACTGTTATTAGAAGGACCAGCAATAAAGTTATCAGATCCTATAATATACATTTTTGCTGCTACATCTCTTGTTGAAGAACTTGCACCCTCGATTAAATTGCTTGAACCATATGTCAATGACTTAACATCCCCATAAATTGAATTTTCCATACCAAAAATTGCCTGTCCTGGATTGTCTACTATATTACTGGATCCAGAAACGAAATTTCTTGAAATTGATTCTGATGGTCTTTTTGAACTATTATTCTTATTAGATAACCAATTTCTTGAACCATAAACCTGATTTATAACATCGAAAAATGGATCTTTAGAATTTTTCAATTCTTTTGTTACTTCTGTATTTATTGAGTTTGAGTTACCTAAAATAATTGAATTTCTTGAATGATTTTTATTATTAGCTCCAATGGTAAAACTCGCTCCTCCATGATCTAAATTCCCATATCCAAATATAAACGATTTCTGTTTTTTAAAAGTGGTAAATAAACTTCCTTTACTAGAAGTATAATGAGCTAAAACACCTCCATTGACATCATTATGCTTTCCAATTAAAAAGGAGTACAATGAATCATTTTTATTGAAGTGACCCAATGAGAATGATCCGTTTTGAGTTGCACTTGAATTATTACCAATGACAGTTGAATAATTACCTATTTGACTCCACTCACCATTTGCGGTAGAACCTATTCTTAAAGAGCCATTAGATTTTTCAAATGCAATTTTATTTTGTCCATCCTTAGCTATAACAGTATCTCCAAAAACAAAATTATTTGCGCGAATATCACTCAGTAAACCATTATTAATTAGATTATTTCCTAGTAATTGCCAGTAGCCGTCTCCAGAATCACCTTTAGGACCCTGTGGTCCTCTTAGACCTTGAGCTCCAGCAGGACCTGCCGTAGCTTGCTGAGTACTTGTTGGCATAGCAACTACAAAATTTCCTGAATCGTTAGTTACAACTGCAGTATCTTCACCACTGGTAAACGTAACTTTTCTGAAAAATAATTCTAGACATTTTTCGTAATCATCTGTATTTTCTGTTGTAAAACATGTTGTAAATAAACTTATATCGGTTTCATTACTATAAGTATTAATATCTGAATCTGGAGTGTTAGCTATTTGAATAAGTGCTTTATAAACATTAACTAAACCACTTCTATCTTCAACTTCAATTTCAATATTTTTTTGTTCTATATTGTCAAAATTACCAAGCGTTAAAGTATTGTTCTTCTTTTTTGAAGAAACAGTACTTAATAAAGTTCGATTATCACCAAGGATTTCATAAACTGAATACTTATACTGCTGATTTTTTCCTTTAGTTCTAGAAACTAATCTAATTTCAGGGAAAGTTGTCTGAATACTATTAAAGTCTTGATTTAAATCATCAAGGTAGATAAATAATTCTAACTTTGAATTATTTACTGTTAAAGCTTCCAACTGAGATAAACTTGGCTTGGCATTCTTGTTAACTGCAGCAGAAGCGCTGAGCAAACTTAAATTTGATGACAATAAAAAAATTATTGCGATAAATAAACTAAAACTTTTGTGATTAATTGACATATTTTGTTCCTTCGATTGCATTGTACAATATGTAATAATAAAGTTAACCTAGATTTAAGATAATTTCATCAAATTAGGTGATTATTTTTATTTAATTTACAATTTCAATTAAATCAATGAAAACTCCTGTTAATTGAGAGAAAAGTTAAAGAATATTAATCAATTGACGATAAGGATTGAAGAAATTTTCTGAAAATGAATTATAAAATACAACCATATTTTTGCCTGAGCTATTTTTATCGAAACTGACAAGATCAGTAAACTTAAAATTAGATACCTAGAAATCATTAGATCATTTGCGAAAGTTACCCTGAGTTTATCTATGAGAGCTTGAACGTGTTTTTCTGCCTCAGTTGATTTTTTAGAATCCCATTTTTAGATTCACTAGCGCTGCGATAATCTGCATAACTACAGCATATCTATTCCTCCTGCTTCTAAACTGATCTTTCAAGACCTTGAAATCTTTGAGTCTACAAATTATATTTTCCACTAGAACTCTTTGTGATGATAGTTCCTTGTTGTATTTTTTATCTTCTTTAGTTCGAGGCTTACTCTTTTGCTTTTTGATCGGGATTTTGGTTTTAATAGATCTTTAACAAGTAATGAAAATATCAAGAGAATTTTTTTTGAAAAAAGGTTTTTTAAACTAGCCAAAAAACCAAATAAAGTTGTTCTTTTATTAGAAAATAAAATCGCTAAAAAAGAAAACATATAAAT
>CAIYXB010000171.1 GCA_903930015.1 uncultured bacterium
CTCGGAACTTGTTTGTTTATATTTTCTTGACATTCTTTTCTCCTTATTATCTTATAGACGATCTTAGGAAGGAAAAGTTTTTAATTTATTTTGGCCCTTTTTCGCGGGACATTACATACCTTTAAAAATACTTCACTGAAAATACCTAATTGCAAGGATAATTTCATCATTAAAGAAAACTAGAAAAATTTTCGGAAAATTTGCAACACCCTGAAGCATATCGGATTGGCGTTGCATATCGTTTTATAAAAGAGTTCTTGCGAAACCCATAAATGGGTCCGCAAGAACTCTATCAAAATCTTCGATTTTGTGATTTTTATTAGACCTCATTACGCTAAACCTTCGGTTTCGCAGAGGTCTAAAGCAAAACAACAAAAACCTTGCCACAGCAGCTGCGCCGAATGCGAAAGGGTTGTTACAATTTGAAGAAAATTCTTCTGGTTTACTACCACTCATCAAGCATCTTTTCATACAAAAATTCTAGTTTCATTTTACGCCAATAAAATTTAAAGAAACCTAAATGACCGCCAACTTGAGTGTAAATAGTTTTAACAAAAGTGTTTGATAGCTTTGGAAAGCACTCCGCACCTAAGAAAGGATCATCTAGTGCACTTAAAATAGTAGTGTCAACACAAATTTGCTCTAAGTAATTTTTAGAACTAGCTTTGCACCAGTAATCAGGCGCGCTTAAAAATCCGTTTAGCGGGGCTGTATATCTACTATCAAAATCATAGAAATTTTTTATAGAACTGAAGCCCGCATCACTAATTTGCCTTGGATATAATTTCATTTTTTCTTTGATTTTTTTTCTTAAGTTATAAAGCAATTTTCTCATGTAAATTTTAGCTATTGACTTAGAAAGAGCTTCAGCAGAGGATTGTAAATCGAGTGGTGGGCTTACCGCAAAAGCCCTATTTATTCTTGCATCTATCTCTAATACCCTTTCACCTAAATACTTGAGTACAATATTTCCACCAACACTAAAACCAATTAAATAAATTTCTTTGTATCTATTATCAATCGAAGTGAGTGCAAGCTCAAGATCCTCAATTTTGCCACTATGATAGGAATTAATTAAGTTATTAGGTCGTCCACTACAAGACCTCAAATTCAAACAAAGAGAATTAATGCCAAGCTTTGAGAGCCGTAAAGCTGTATTAAGAATATAGTGATCTTGGCTAGATCCTTCGAGCCCATGAATAAGAATTGCGATTTTATTACTAGTTAAATTAGGCTCATAGAAATCCAAATCCAGGAAATCATCATCGCTTGTAATAATAGTTTTTCTAAACAAGGATAATTTTGGCTTAGACCTAAACAAAGCCGGCAAAATAGTTTGTATATGAGGATTGTCTAATAGATTCATTTTTATTAATTTGCTAAAATCATTATTAGCTTGAACACTAATTACTATACTTTAAAACAATATCTAGAAAAACGCTTTGGGGAAAGAGTCCAAAGAGTCACACTTGAAGGTGGTTTTACTTGCCCAAACAGAGATGGCTCTAAAGCAAGTGGAGGCTGTACTTTCTGTACAGATGACGGTTCATCTTCTGGTGCCCAAAACGTTGCTGATACTATTAAAGCTCAACTAGAACAAGGAATCAAAAAACAAAGTCAAAGATTTGATTGCAAAAAATTTATTGCATATTTCCAATCTTTTACTAACACTTATGGAGATGTTGATTACCTACGCAAACTTTACAATCAAGCAATTGATCATCCACAAGTAGTTGTACTTGCGATTGGCACAAGACCTGATTGTGTTTCAGAAGATATTATTGATCTTTTTGAAGAGTACACTAGTAAAGGACTAGAGCTGTGGATAGATATTGGTGTACAAAGCTCCCATAACAAGACTCTTGACCTTATTAATCGTGCTCACAGTTACGAAGATTACGTAGATGCTGCAAACAGAATCGCTGCAAGAAAAAATCCACTGCTTAGAATTTGTACTCATGTGATTTTAGGATTACCTGGTGAAACAAAAGAAATGATGCTTACAACAGCTGAAGCTCTTTCAAAAACACCAGTTCAGGATCTTAAAATTCATCAACTATGCATCTTTAAAGGAACTCCAATGGAAATTGATCATCTAAACGGCGAATTGAAAACCTTCGAAAAAGATGAATATATAGAAGTTTTAGCTGAATTTATTGCAAGACTAAGACCCGATATTGCTATACAAAGAGTTATGGGTGAAGGTAAAGTTGGTGAGCTCATCTCGCCTACCTGGGCTGATCACGGCATGAAAAATAAATTTCTAGATGAATTTGATAACTATCTTAAAAAAAATAATATTCATCAAGGTTGTCTTAGACCTATTTCAAAATCCTAAGTTTCGTAAAAAGAGATTACAAATTAGCTTAAAATGTCCGTTTATAAAAGCTAAGTTATAAGAAAAATTTAAATCTTAGCTATAGATGATTCAGTTAATTCATCAAAACAGTCTAATTCATCACTGACATGTGCTAAATATTCAGTCAATTCATATTTCTGAAATTTTGCATCTTCCAATTTTGCTATATATCTTTTTGATGAGACACTATCACCATTTTGTTCAGCTAAAGCTTTTTTTTGATTATATACTGCAACTGTTTTTTTTAGAGTTTTTAATCTTTGGATAGTCAAGCTATATTCGGTCTTGTAGAGATTATATTCGTTTAAATCTCTCTGGGTGAAAGCGCCTACTGACTCTGTGTTCACAAGAATAATTGTAATTATTAGTAATACTTTAGCTAATTTCACCCCAACCCCCTTGCGATGTTTTAATCATAATTGATTTAGATTAAGCTTTAGTTATCTAATGAAAAATAATTTAAAAAAGCTGTTCTTAAAAGAGATTAACACTATTTTCTTTATATTCAGGTAGCATTATATCCAGCAAAGATGCCTGAATCCTTAATAGCACCAGCTTTTTTAAATGCAAACTTACGAGTGACTAAACCCAACGGTGGTCATATCCCCGCGACGACCCACCACCAAAATCCTTTAACAAGAATAAATCCTCCGAAAATTAATCTTTCAGATAAAGCTGCTTCCGAAGAAAGAAGATTAAAAAATTCATTGAATATTCGATATATAGGAGAAATTCAAAGAAGAAGGATTGAAGCTAATCTTAGACCTCATAATGGATTTAATAGATTTAGAGTACCCTCACCAGAAGAGCTTTCCATCTCTAATGGGATTGTAAATCAGGAGCATCCATTTTACAAGTTCATCACCAAGGCAACTCCGCTAACACCAAGCGACTTTGAGGAAATAGTTTCCTCGAAATCTTTAAATTTAAAAATCCCCATGCATCATACTGGTGCAATTCCAGCTTCAGAAGGCTCTACTCATCAAGCCGCCTGGACTCGCGATATGGCTGCAGTAGGCTTAGGTTGGCATGAAATTGGTGACTATGCCAATGCTGCACTTGTTGGTGAGTGCTTATACAGAGCTTGTTCAAGCCCTTCTCAAAGAGAAAAAATTCAAAAATATTTAGAGCCTAGGGAAAATACATTGGCACATACAAGAGGCTTATGGTTACCTTTAGGAAGAGCTAACGACTGGGTTCCACATATAAAATTTGATATAAATGATGTTCATGATCTTGTTGACTTGAAACAAGATTGGGGCATGCAACAGTTAGATGCCTTTGGCTACAAGCTTCTATTGATAGGTAAACTTTTAGAAAAAAATAAAACTAGCCTAATGGAGATTGATTCTAAACATGACAATGAATCAACAGTAATTGCTCTTTCTCGGATGCTTAGTAAATTAGAGTTTTGGGATAACCTACATGATAGTGGTGCCTGGGAAAATAAATTTCATCAAGGAAGGCTTTCGAGTCTTGCAGCAGCTTTATCAGGAATAGTTGCAATTAAGGATTTTTTAGTGACTTACAGAAATCAAAACGGCAATTCACCTTTAAGAGTTAATGCTTCTTGCGATCCAAACTATAACTTAGATTCATTTATTAATGAAATGAATCAAGCTATCCAAAAGACATCTAAAGTTCTTAAAGAAAGAATTAATCCACAAAAACCTGTTTTTGAAGTTCCAAGTTTTCAAGATGATGGAGAACAACACCACTATGATGCAGCTCTTGCTTTTATATTAGTACTTTCTGATGCAGATAAAATCGATCTTAATGGTGCTCAACAAGCTGCAATCCTAAGATCTGTTTATTCTTTAATGGGAGAAGTTGGTTTTAGAAGATTTCCATTTGATCCCTATATGGGAATGAATTGGACAGACAATCCTATTGATGAAATTAAAAATCCTCAAGGCGAGGTCTCTAATATAAATCAAAAGAATTATAGATCCGCAGAATGGTCAATGTTTGACCCCTACCTTGCCGTGATTAACTATAAAATGTTTAAAAAATCTCTTGATCTACAAAAAGAGACCGCTAGTCCTACAATTGACTATGACGCATACTACAGAGGCGATATGCACTATCGAAGATTCCTTGCATCAATTAGTCCTAAAGAGTTTAAATACACTAGACAAACCACAAATGGCTCCCATGAAGTTGTAATACCCAAAGGAGAAGTACAAGAAGCCTGGTGGTATCTCAGAGAACAACCAGGCAAGCGTGGTGTTTAGATCCCAGGTGAAAATTATGGTTTAAATTGGACAAAAATAGCTGGTCAAGTTGCTTCAGTAACAGGATATTTAACTTCAAAGGATTTTGAATATGCAAGAGGCAGAGTGGAAATACCAGTTTCTTTTGGTAAGGATGGCTACTATAGTCCTCTAAGCCGCGAAATAGTCTGAATTCGATGATGGTTTTGTTATCAAAAAAATATTGTTTAAAATTTGAGATGCCTCACTTGAATTGAGTTGAAATTGCTTTGGGTTTTCATGTTCTGAATTTAATAAACTCTCACCCTCTGTAAATGCATCTATTGCTGCAAGAGTAAGTAGTGGTGCAAGTCTGCTTACCTCTTGCCTATCACTCTGATCATAAGGACCATTAGCACGCTTACTACCTGGGTTCTCACTTTTTAATTGATCTAACCAAGTTCCTACTAAAGAAGGATCTGATAGATCTTGGCTTTGCCTCAGACGAACAAGCCCTTTTAAAAAATCTATTGGCTCAGTTTTTAATCCAGCATTATGAGTTGCAATTGAGACTAAAGCTGCGATCATTCGATCAGCACTATTATATGCTTCATTATCATCACCGTTTTTAAGAGATTTTATACACTCTAAATTTTCTCTAAAACTTTATTAACTAAAGTAAGCGTTTGCCACAGGACCAGTCCAAAGCTTCTTACGATCACTTACTTCAATCATTCGATCAATAGTTGCTTTTGCTTTAACTAAAATATCTGTTGGAATCGTAATCTCCGTAAACTCTTGATCGATGGCATCATAAAGATTCTCCAGGCTATGATATTTCATGTTTGGACAAAGTGGCAAAGGAAACACAGTAAAGATGTCTTTCTCCGGGAAATCAGCTTGTATACGAGCTACCAAGCCCTGCTCAGATAGAATTATAAATCTCTTGCCCACCGACTCTTCAATAAATTTATAAATTGCTGATGTACTACCAACAAAATCAGCTCTTTTCCAAACTTCTGGATCACACTCAGGGTGCGCCACTATGCAAGCATCAGGATTATCGATTCTTTGTTTATCAACTTCAGATGCTGTAATTTGCCAGTGAGTCGGGCAAAAACCATCGTATATATTTATCTTTTTTTCTGGCACATTGTACTGAACCCATTCACCAAGTCCCTTATCAGGCACAAAAATTATATCTTTGCTTTCTAATGAACGAACAACATCAATAGCATTAGTACTAGTGCAACAAATATCAGATTCAGCTTTCACTGCTGCTGAGCTGTTTACATAGCAAACAACCGGAGCACCTGGATACTTTGCTTTAAAATTTTTAAGATCATCAACATTAATCATGTCTGCCATTGGGCAACCTGACTGAATATCAGGCAACAAAACTTTTTTCTCAGGACTCAAAAGTTTTGCAGTTTCAGCCATAAAATGTACTCCACAAAAAACTATCAAATCGGCATTGGTAGTTTGAGCCATTTTTGAAAGCATCAAACTATCACCAACAAAATCAGCTACTCGTTGAACTTCTAGCCTTTGATAAATATGAGTTAGAATTACTGCATTCTTTTTTGCCGCAAGTTCTTTGATTTTCCCAAAAAGTTCTAATTTTTCGGAAGTTCTATCTACTACTGATCTAGCCATTAAATTTGACATGATTATTGCCTTAAGCGAAGTTTATTATACTATATAGACAAATTCAACAAGCTTTCGAGCTTCAGCTCGACTCAAAATGACGATTCTCGTCTTTTTTCGCTCCAGTAAATCTCCCAAAACAAGCTTTGGAGCTTCAGCTCCACTCAAAATGACGATTCTCGTCTTTTTTCGCTCCAGTAAATCTCCCAAAACAAGCTTTGGAGCTTCAGCTCCGCTCAAAATGACGATTCTCGTCTTTTTTCGCTCCAGTAAATCTCCCAAAACAAGCTTTGGAGCTTCAGCTCCACTCAAAATGACGATTCTCGTCTTTTTTCGCTCCGCTTGAACTTTTTAAGCAAGCTTAAAGTTCAAGCTCCGCTCAAAAATAAAGAAATATAGGAAAAACGGTCTTATTTCGCTCCGGCTCTTGTATGCATATACTAGTTTTTGATAAAATTTCAACTCTTAGAGAAATCTGGGGTTTAAATCATGGCAGTACCAAAGAAAAATCAATCGAATCAAAGAACAAGAAAAAGAAGAGCTAACTGGAAAGGTAGTCTTCAAACTCTTACAAAATGTACTAACTGTGGTGAAACTCATAGACCACATAACGTTTGCGGTTCTTGTGGTTATTACAACGGCAAGCAATTTATACAAACAGCCGAAGCTTAATTTTCGTTTTGACTTTGATCAAAAGTATAATGAGATTAAGTGCTCTTAAAATTCTTACTCAATAAATCACTATCAATTTTTATTACTTTTATTGTAATTATATCTGTTTCTTTTGCACTGCTAAGAACTTTACCTGGTAGTCCTTTTGATGAGGGTAAATTCTCATCTCCCGAAATTGAAGCAAAAATGCAAGCTAAATATGGCTTAGATAAGCCTATCCAAGAGCAGTACTTCTCTTACATCAAAGGAATATTTTTCAAGGGGGATTTGGGTCCAAGCCTAAAATACCCGAATCGAGATGTCAATGAGATTTTATTTGAAGCACTTCCTGTTTCACTTCAACTTGGATTACTAGCTTTTTTAGTCTCAATATTTATAGGTATGAGCTTAGGTATTATTGCAGCACAAACTCGTTTTAAATTAATTGAAAATATCATTAATCAAATTTCGACTTTTGGTATCTCTATGCCAAGCTTTATTTTTGCAGCGATATTAATCTATGTTTTAGGCTTACAGTTAAAAATCTTACCAGTGGCACTTTGGGAAGGTCCACGCTACTTGATCATGCCAGTACTTACTCTTTCTATAGCTCCAACAGCTTATATAATCAGGATCACAAAATCAGCTTTTAAGAAAAACCAGGATCAAGTCTTCATAAGAATGGCACAAGCTAAAGGGATAAGTTATTTTGATGTTTTACTTAAGCATATTTTACTCAATAGCTTAATTCCAATAATTACAGTTATCGGGCCTCTTTTTGCCATACTTATTACTGGATCATTTGTTGTAGAGTATATTTTTGCTTTGCCCGGAATCGGTAAGTATTTTGTAACCGCTTTTATAAATAGAGACTACTTTTTAGTGAGTGGTGTTATTGTAATTTTCTCTTCTATACTTCTTTTTGCAAATACCGTTGTTGATTTATTGATAATAATGATTGACCCTAAGCAAAGACCCAATTAGACCTGTTGCGAAAGTGAAACTTGAGCTAAAACAGGTCTGAACAAAACAACAAAACCGAAGGTTTTGATAGAGTTGTTAAGAAAGGGCTTGCTCCTTTCGCAACAACTCTATTAGAATAAAGCTATGTCACCTAAAGCTCACGCGTATTTACTTGTACTTAGATGGACCGTTGCACTAGTTTTTTTTGCAAATGGAATTCCTAAATTATATGACGCAGGATTTGGAGTAGATGCAGATCAATTTTTTGGAACACTCTACGACGATGTCATTTTTAAGCCTTACAAAATAGTCTTAAAAGATCTAGTAATACCCAACGCTCATATTTTTGCAAGCTTAGTTAAATATGGAGAAATTGCACTTGGAGTAATTTTTTTCTTAGGCTGGCCACTCAGATTAGCTGGACTTGCTGCTACTTTCTTGCACTTAAACTATTTAGCAATTGCAAGTTTTCCTACTTTTATCTACCTAAATGTACTTATGATTGCCGCTGAATGGGCTTGTGTAAATGCTTTTGAGAAGGATTCATAAAAGACGTGCGCTTGAAAATTAAATACTACATTTGTTATTTAATTTTTGCATTTTTCTTCAACTCTTGCTCAGTTAAGCCTAACGATCAAAGTATGGTAATCAGGGCAGGACATTTTGGATCAGATCCAAAAACGTTAAATCCACTCATTGCAACTGATGCGACAAGTGCAAATTATGCATCAATGCTTTTTTTAGGTTTAATCGAACATGACCCAGATACTTTCGAGGTGATTCCAAATTTAGCAAAAAGCTTTGCAGTAACAGATTCAGGGAAAACCATTACGGTTGAGTTACGAGAAGATATATTCTGGAGTGATGGTAAAAAAATCACAGCAGACGATGTAGTTTACACCTGGAATAATTTACTTAGAGATGGGATTGCAACAAGCTCTCTAAAAGATATACTCAGCATAGATGGTGTGTTTCCAGAAGTTACTAAATTATCACAGACCAAAATACAATTCAAAACCATAAAAGTTTTTGCTCCATTTTTAAATTCTCTTGCTACCGAGATAATGCCAAAACACAATATAGAAAAGTTTTTCAAAGACAAAAACGCTAAAACTTTTGTTGAAAAACAAAAAGCATTTATGTCGTTTATGGACATCTATACCAAACCTAAAGATATCGTAAGTTCTGGTCCTTTTCTTTTTTCAGAATTAATTTCTGGCGAGCGCATAATAATGAAAAAAAATCCTTACTTCTTTATCAAAGATAATGAAGGCAAAAATTTACCCTATGCAGATAAAATAGTTTTCACCTTTTCTTCTGATGCAGGTTCTGGGATTTTTAGATTTCTAGCTGACGAAAGTTACTTTCTAAGCGTAAGTCCTTCAACTGCAGCATTAATGAAAAGTCTAGAAAAAAAATATAATTACAATCTTTATGAGATGGGACCAAGCTCTGGAACTAGCTTTTTTTGGTTTAATTTAAGCCGCAATGTTAAAGAACCAAAATACTCTTGGTTTAATAACAAGGAATTTAGAAGAGCAGTAAGTTTTGCGATTGATCGCAAAGCAATAATCAATAATATTTTTCAAGGCATGGCAAAACCTCTCTATACCGCTGAACCACAAATCTCACCTTTCTTCAATGAGAAACTAAATGAATATCCTCAGGATTTGGACAAAGCAAAACAGATTCTTAAAAACCAAGGATTTATTTTTAAAGAAGGAAAACTCTATGACCAAAAATCTAACTTAGTGGAATTTGATATTTACACTAATAGTGGCGGTGTTGAGCGTGAGCAAATGGTTGTAATCATTAAAAGTAATCTAGAAGAGCTTGGTATCAAAACAAATATAAAAATCCTAGAATTCAACAACTTGGTTTCACGCTTAATGCAAAGTAAAGATTTTGATGCAAGTGTACTTGCTTTAACTGGAGGCAACGAACCTAATGATGGAGCTAATGTTTGGAAAAGTGATGGTCGCTTACATCTCTTTGATGTGAAATCAGCACAAAAAAATCCATTAATAAGAGATTGGGAACGTGAAATCGATAATATTTTTAATCAAGGTGTGCAAACTTTAGATTTTAAAGAGCGCAAAAAATATTACGATAGATTTCAAGAAATTATCTATGAAGAAAATCCTCTTATTTATATAGCAAGTCCGCTTACTTTTACTATGGCTAAAACCAAGGTTAAAAACCTCAGAAGAACTAAATATGGGGGTATTATGCCTCATCTATACTCAGTTTTTATCGAGGAATAGAGCCATTTTTAAGCTAGAATAGACATGTCAATACTAGTTTTGCTAGAATTAGTATTGGAGGTTAATACTTATTTCCATAATCCCCCATTTTAATATTGTAGAACAGGTACGCAACCTTATTGAAAATACAATGAAGGGTTCCGTACGTGAGGCCGCTTCACGTATAATTCCTTTGTATAATTTTTTTGAATCGAACCTCATACCGATTTTTAATAGACAACAAGGTGAAATTCTCGGTAAAAAAACTGCTACTACTGCCGTTGATCAGGGTGAAATAAAAGCTTCTTTTTCAAACTTGAATGCTCAACTTGGTGGGACCTATAATCCAATAAAAATTGCTTTTAATTTACTTAGAAGAATAGCTGGTAGTACGAAGTTACAAAGGACTCAGGGTGAGCTAAGACAGCTTAAAGAATATTCTGGACTTTATGATAACTTTCTTTTTGCAAATGAAAGTTTGAATTTCTTAAAAACAAAAATCCATCAAGAAATTTCTAAAAAAGAAGGTATCTTTTCTAAATTAGGAATTCATAAAAATAAAAAGATAGAGGCAGACCCCATTATTTCTGAATTAAAAGCAACCTTTAAATCATGGTTACAACCTTTTGAGCAAATTCTTAGCGGTGGTGTTAAAGGTGTAAGTCTTTATCGAGCAGATATAGATTTTTTGAATACAATTAAATCAAGCTTAGAGCATGGTAATCACGCAGAGTATCTTGGGGACTTGGTTACAAGATTAGATAGACTCCTGGGGAAAATCACAAAACAACAGCAAAAGCAATACGCAGCTCAATCTAACCAAGCTGCAAACCAAGGTACTAATCCTCAGCTGCGAAACCCACAAACTAGCCGGGCTAAAGCCCAGCAACTAGCTTCTCTTGCTACTTAATTAGCATTAGACCTCTTTCGAAACCGTAGATTTCGTAAAAAGAGGTCTAATAAAAACCCAAAAATCTTTGATTCAAGAAGGTTTTCTCCAAATTTCAACAACCCTTACGCATTCGGCGCAGCTGCTGTGATGATGTTTTCATTATTTTGCTTGGCAAAACTTAAATGCTACATCAATCCGATATGCTCCAGGGTGTTGAAAATTTTCCGCAAACTTTCTTGGTTGAGTATTAAATCTTAGCTAATAGCCCAAGCAGCTCTTTTTCTAAAGAACTGTAATCATCAAAAACCTTATGACTGTTTACTTTAAAAACAAGTAAACCTATTTTTTTGAGTTTTTCTTGATTGACTGTTTTTGATCTATACAATCGATAGATTTCTCTTAGTTGTCTTTTGATGCGATTACGAGCAACCGCTTTTTTAGAGTAAGTTTTACTAATAACAAAACCCGTCAAAGGTAGCTTATCTTTGAGGTTTTCTCTAGTTACTGTAAAAACGATTGTGAGGTTTTCACCGTGGAGTTTTTTACCTTTTTGAAAAGCCTGAGTAAACAGACCTGAATATTTGATTCTTTCAGATCTTTGCAACATATAAGTTCAAGTACTATAACTTAAAGAGAGATTTTAGCGCGACCGCGAGCTCTTCTTCTTGCAAGTACACGTCTTCCACCTGGAGTGGCCATTCTTGCTCTAAAACCACTAGTTCTCTTACGTTTTCTTTGAGATCCGCGCAATGTCATTTTCATACAAATATGAATGATATCATGTTAATACATAGAAATATGGTTTTAATAAATTATGTCTTTATATTTAGCCCTATTTTGTTACCCATAAAGCTAAAAACGGCATTATTAAGAAGTCTTTGAAGGAAGTTCTAGTGAAAACTTGATTGCTTAATACAATCTTTTTGATAGAGTTGTTAGGAAGCATACTATTTTAGCTAGCAACTTTACTAACTCAGTGACTAACAAAGATAAATTTAAATATTCTCCCTCACAAGTAATAACTATAAGTTTTATTACTGTGTCTTTAGTAGGAGCTTTATTACTAATGCTTCCCATCTCAAACACTAATGGACAATACCTAGGTTTTGTTGATGCTTTCTTTATGTCAGTAAGTGCAACATGCGTAACTGGTCTTGGTGTTGTTCATCTCGGAAATGATTTTACAATTTTTGGTCAAACAGTCACAATGCTCCTGATACAAATTGGCGGCTTGGGCTATATGACGATGACCTCTATTTTAATTTACTTAGCCGGTAAAAGACTTTCAATAAGCGATTCTAAGATTTTTTCCACCTCAACTGGAAGTGACTCACAGCTTGATGTTAAAGACTTTGCTATTAAAATTGGTATTGTAACTTTATTAATTGAAGGTCTTGGCGCAACTCTTTTATTTAAAGATTCTTTTGACATAGTCAGCAATAAATATTCCTACCAATCACCTATATATACTATTCTACATAGTTTATTTGAAGCAGTTTTTCACAGCGTCTCTGCTTATTGCAATGCAGGTCTAAGTCTCTATGAATCTTGCTTAGAAACCCATTCGACAAACTACTACCTTTTAACAATTTTATCTGCACTCATCATTTTAGGCGGTCTTGGATATACTGTACTTACGGAAATATTCAATTGGCTAATAGGTCAAAAGAAAGCTCGTGAACCTTTTAGTTTACATGCCAAAGTCTCTCTAGGAGCTACGTTTATTGTCATATTAGTTGGAGGACTAGTTCAATTTTCTTTAATTTATATTCAAGACATTAGCCCTACAATTCAAAATGCTGTAGCAGGCGTCCATCCTGAAAATCCCATAATTCATAATTTTTCCACAGCCTTTGTTCAAACTATTGGGGCAAGGACGGCAGGATTTAATTCTATTCCTTTAAGTTTACTTGGTGATCCAAGTTTAGTACTTCTAATGGTATTGATGTTTATGGGTGGCTGTCCTGGCGGTACTGCAGGCGGAATAAAATTAACTACATTAGTATTAATTTTATCTACGATAGTTGCTGGAATAAAAAATCATCAGAATGTAAAAATTTTAAACCGGTCTGTTGCTCAAGCCTCTCAAAGAAACGCATTTGTTGTCTTTGTTTCAACTCTTATATTTATAACCTTTTTTACATTTCTAATTGGTATATTTGATCAATCTCTTCATCTGCGATTTATAGATTATCTGTTTGAAGTAATTTCAGCATTTTCAACAGTGGGCTTTTCTACAGGTATCACAACAAGCCTTTGCGATAAATCACTAATTACACTATGTTTCTGTATGATTATTGGCAGAGTCGGACCTCTGGTTTTCTTAATGGCTATATTTGCTGAAGAAAAGGGGAAAGAAATTAGATATCCAGAGGAAAACTTATTAATTGGTTAGTAATTTAAAAATTTTTAGAAAAGAGATTGAGCTTAAAGTTAATCCTGAATTACTTTTTAATTGGCACGAAAATCCAGGTGCTTTTGAGCGCTTAACTCCATTTTGGGAAAAAGTAAAAATTAAAACTCAAATTGGAGGAATTAAAAATGGTGATGAAATTAAAGTCAAAGTGAACGTCTTTGGACCGATTACACTTGATTGGCATTTAAGGCACGAAGATTATATACAAGGTCAGCAATTTGCAGATAAACAAGTATCTGGAATGTTTGATTACTGGAAACATAGTCATGTAATGTGTAAAACAGATGTCCTAACATCTATATTAAGGGATAGTATTGATTATAAATTGCCTCTTGGTTCAATTGGTAATTTATTTGGTCAAAATTTCGTTATAGCAAAATTAGAAAGACTTTTTAAATTTAGGCATAAAGTTACGGAGATTGAGAGTAAAATTTTTCAGGAGAAAAAAAAGAATATGAAAATTTTAATTGCTGGTTCAAGAGGTTTAGTTGGAACTGACCTAGTAAGTTTTTTAAAACATCAGGGACATCAGGTATTTAAACTTTCCAGAACAAAAAAAGAAAATGAGACTGATGTAATTGTTTGGGATCCAGAAACTTGCTATCTAAACGAAGCTGATTTAGATGGCTTTGATGCTGTTGTCAATTTAGCAGGAGAAAATATTGCAAATGGCAGATGGACTGAAAAACAAAAAGAAGAGATAAAGAATAGTCGCATAAATTCAACTTCATTATTAGCCAAAGCTCTAACGAAAGTCAAAAACCCACCAAGAGTATTTGTATGTGCTTCAGCGATTGGTTTTTACGGTGATAGACCTGACGAGGTTTTAAACGAAAACAGCGTACCAGTGCGTGGGGATTTTTTATCAGAGACTTGTGTTCAATGGGAAGAAGCTTGCAGACCCGCAGCTGAAGCTGGGATTAGGGTTGTAAATACCAGATTTGGTATTATACTTAGCCCTAAAGGTGGAGCAATGGCAAAACTACTTCTACCGTTTCAATTAGGTCTTGGAGGACAAATTGGTAATGGTGAACAAGTAATGAGCTGGATAGGTCTTGATGATGTTGTTTATGCATTAAATTACGTTATTCAAAACGAATCAATATCTGGACCAGTAAATTTCACGGCTCCAAATCCAGTAACTAATTTAGAATTCACAAAAACACTAGGTAAAGTTTTACAAAGACCAACCATTTTCCCTGTTCCAAGTTTTGCGATTAAATTAATTCTTGGTGAGATGGCTGATGCACTTTTACTTTCAAGCCAAAAAGTAAAACCTTCTAAGCTTGAATCTGCTGGTTATGAATTTACACATAAAGATTTAGAATCTGCTTTAAGACATCTTCTTGGTAAATAATACTGCTCCCTATGCAGCAATTCTAGGCACATGAGTTAGACTTTTATTTCTTTTAGGATTAAAATCAACCCTTAGCTCCACTTGCTCACGACGATTATTTCTACTGGAATCTTGCCCAATAGCCTCAAGCGCAAGCTCTACAGCACTGAGTTTACCTTTAACAGTAGTGCCAAAATCATGCGGCTGAATATCAGAGAATCTCTTAGCCAGTATCCTACCCACATCAGCAACAGCTAGTGAATTTGAACTATCACCAAAACGTTGCACTGCAAAATCTGCTTTAACAACAGGATCCTCTTTTTTCGGCTCAGTATTTTTCTTCCTTAAAAAAGGAAATATTCTTGAAATCATGACATTCTCCCTACGCTAGTTCTAACTAGATCAGGTTCATAGGGTTTCCTTATGGATCTCAGCTTGACATACTATCAAGCACCCCTGAACTATATACAATTATATCAAATTCAATGTCATTGCTGTAAAGGTCACGTAATTCGTTGACAATTACTCAATAATTAATCTCTCGCTTTATCTCAATTATTTCAAGCTGGTCATTCTAATGGGCTCAAACTTCCCTCCGCAAAGGAAAACTCTATGATTGTCTCACAAACGCATCCGCTCAAAATTGCACTTTAGGCACATAAATGATTTTAGACTGGTTCGCCAATCATGAATTTTCTCTTTGCTCTAGTCGTTTTCACCTCATTTCCATTTTAAGCTTGAATTAATTGAGATAAAGCTATTGGGGTTAGTTGGATCTAATTGCAATCAAATAAAATCACCTTTTTTCGAAGCATTTGCGTAAGCTCATGCGCAGAAAAAAGAGTGATTTTATTTGAATATTGCAATAGAGTTAATTAATACTACTTAAACTGTCAACAAATTACGTTACCCTTACAATTGCGAAACAATCCATAACCAGTTATGAAAACATTTTTAGTTATAGTAAACCAAGAAAGTTTTCGAAAAATTTTCTTGGTTTACTATGCAATAATTTGCTAAATCAAGAAATTTCTAAATTCTTCTCTAAGCTTTATTAAGTATTGAGGAAAAAGCGACGCAAATCTTGTACTTCTTTCATCAATTTTTAAAATAGGATGATAAACATTAATATCTTCAATCAACCAAATACTTCTCATTTTAAATATTTGATCTTGTGCAAGTCTTATAAATCTTTCTGCTTCATCAAGCTTATCTTCTTGTATTTTAATCA
>CAIYXB010000172.1 GCA_903930015.1 uncultured bacterium
AATGGATTTGACCAAGATGACCTTGATGACATTTATGCTGAGTATGATGACTTAACCGAGCAGGCGATGTTTGTTGAAGAGGACTTTAAGTTTCAGTTTGAGGATATAAAAGAATACATTCGAACAGTGCTTTCAATTGATAGTTCTCTCGTTTCCGCGCTTAAGATACAGAGTCACTTCTACTCTTTGTGGGGCTATTTATCCTTAGAGAAACATCGATTAAAATCACCAGCTGACTTTGTAACCATTTATCGTCAGTTCCTCTCAGATGTCTCTGAATGCGTTAAATCAGAACATGCATTCATAAAGGAACTTGAAGATTCTGGAAATGGGTACGTTGAAGCAGTCATAAATTACTCAAACAATACTCGTGGAGCTAGCACGGACATCACGCCCAGAATGAATCGACACAAGGCGCTCATTACTGTAGTTCACGAAATCGAGAATTAAGGTAATGAAGGTTGTTAAAGGTATCCGGGACATTCACGCAGAAAATCAGTTGCGTTACCAACGGTTAAGTCTTGAAGCTTGTGCAGCACTTAAGCATAAAGTTGAGGAAAAAGGATGGTTTTTCACTCATCGGCTTAAGGAGCTTCCAAGTTTTGCGCTAAAACTTGAAACAGGTCGAGTGCATGATCCAACCGCACCTGATGATTTCTTTGCATGTACCATTGTAGTGCAAAATTTGGAGCGAATTAATGATGCAGAATCCTTAGTGCTTGAACACTTTGAATTCAATGATCGAAAACCAAGAATTGATAAAGAAACTTTAAAAGAACCCTTTGATTTCAGATTTGATGATTTACGGCTTTATGTTAGTCTCCGACCTAATATTAGAGACCGGAATGTTGACCTTATTGGAGTTATCTTTGAAGTACAAATTAAAACCGTACTTCAATATGCATGGGGTATTGCTACACATGATCTGATTTATAAAACAGATACCGTTAGTTGGCCAAAAGAGCGAATTGCATTCCAAGTAAAGGCGATGCTTGAGCATGTGGAAACCGCTATAGCAGAAGCAGAGCAGATGGCGAATTCGCCATTTGTAGCAAAGATTGACGTTAAAACTAGCAATATTCTTAAAATAATCTCCCAACTTGAACAATTTTGGCCAGAGGAAGCATTACCAGAGGATCGCAAGCGATTAGCAGAAAACATTCTGAACGTACTCAAATCTGCGAACCTTGCAGCAGATCAATTAACCGCTTTTATTGTGGTAGAAAAGTATCGAAATGATATTATTCCTCGTGATTTATCGCCATATGCATTTATTGTTCAGGCTCTTGCACATAGTGAAGTGATTAATTTTAAAAAGCTGTTTAACAGAAATAACGTCAAGACTCGCATCCTGGTTCACCACGACATGGATCTCCCTGATTGGATGAAAGTAGCTCATAAAAGAATTGTTTACGTAAGAAATTAGGACACTGGTGTTGTTCATAATAGAGTTTAATCGTCTTTAGCGACGCCATTCCCCTCAACCAGACTAACAATTCAACATACCTTATTTTATGCGAACAAAGCCGGTAAACGGCCTCTAGCCAGGTCCGATTTGAAGCTGTTACACACTGAGCGCCCATTTTACAAAGGGAGTTGCTAATAAAATGAGTGAATTTTTTATTCAGTTACGCCAAGATTCTTAGAACACAGGTAACCGATTTTCTTCATGATAAGGACGCGTGGCGTCGCACATCAGGAGATGATAAGTGCCTTGCCTTGCCTTAGCTGCAAGATAATAAGTTTTTCATGTTTATTTAATAATTGTTCGGAAATACAATAAATCTGGGTGTTTATACGATTATCGTTAGTTATATTTTCGTTAACATCCGGCCTGCTAATGGTGACCAGTTCTATTCGAGCCGAACAGAACTCATCAATCCATATGACAACACCACGTTAACCACGGAAGACCAAAAAGAGACATCCTTCATTTTTGGGAAAAAGTTTTGTTAAAAATTATTTTGTCTCAGTTTTCCCGCGCAGCATAGATAAGGTTAGGATAATCATTTTTGCCAAGACTACCGTTGTAGCGGGCAAGCGCCCGG
>CAIYXB010000173.1 GCA_903930015.1 uncultured bacterium
CTTGATGATCAGCAAAAAACTTCAAATCAGGTGATGCAGCATTCTCTATACTATGTTGGTTTCTCAAATCTTCAATAAGAGCTTTTCCATTAAGATTTGCACCAAAAAGCCAATTAATCGGCTCTGCTAATTTTCTTCCAAATGTTCGAGCTTGTTCTGGAGTTGTTAAGCGTGAGTTTAATCCAAGCGAGCCCATAAACGACTTTATAAAAGTCGATGCAATATTTGCAAAATGATCACTACCAACATTAATATTCCCAACTGACATTACCAATACGATAGCAACTCTTTAAGATAAGTTTAATAGGTGTTTTCAATAAATAATTAAAATTTGCTTTTCTTAGTTCAAGAACAAGGCATTCGAATGTTTTGAAACCGGAGTTTACCTAAGCGTAAATGAGGATTTCAAAACATGAGAATAACGCAGTTATTGAGCGAAGTAAAGCAAATTTAAGCCGTCTTATTACCAGCAGGCTCTTTAGAACCACTACCACCTGAATCAGCAGCATTATTTAGAGTTAAAACTTTCTTTTTAGTCTTAATAGTAGATTTTTTCAACTCATCTTGCTCTTCTTGGGTGTAATTACCAATGACTTTAAACTTAACTTTAGCCTTTATCAAAGCCTGACGTTTATCAGCTTCTTTCATCTCTTCAGTTATTTCATCAGGTTTTTCTTCTTTCGAATAATCTTTGTATTTAGGGAATTCAGGATCAAATTCCAAAGACGCTTCTACTTTATTTCCTGGAACAAGCCTTTCATTAATTAATTCATCAGAAATTTCATCTTCAAGAAGTTTTTGAATACTTCGTTTCATTGGACGTGCACCAAAAGCTTTTTTGTAACCTTCAACAGACACCTTGTCTTTGACTTCATCTGTAAGTTGAATTGTCATACCATGCTCTTTAAGACGTTTTTCAAGATCCTTGATCATAATCTCAACAATTCTTCTCATATCATCACGATTAAGATGTCTAAAGATGACAATATCATCAAGTCTATTCATAAATTCAGGTTTGAATACTCTTTTCATTTCATCTAGCACTGTATCTTTCATACGGTTATAAGAATCTTCTTCTGCTTTTTTCTCAGTAGATGCAAAGAATCCAATACTAGAATCTCCAAGCATTTTTTGAGCTCCTACGTTAGAAGTCATGATAATGATTGTATTTTTGAAACTAACTCGTCGTCCGCGACTATCAGTCAAATGACCATCATCAAGCATTTGTAGCATGACATTGAATACATCTGGATGAGCTTTCTCAATCTCATCAAAAAGCACAACACTATAAGGCTTACGGCGAACAGCTTCTGTTAACTGACCACCATCACCGTAACCAACATATCCAGGAGGAGATCCAATAAGCTTACTTACAGTATGCTTCTCCATGTACTCAGACATATCAACTCTAATTAAATTATCCGAACTTCCAAAAAAGTAATCAGCTAAAACTTTTGCAAGTTCAGTTTTACCAACACCAGTTGGTCCACAGAAAATAAAACTTCCAATTGGACGCTCTGGGTTTTTCAAACCTGAACGAGCACGACGAATCGCTTTTGATACCGCAGTTACAGCAGGATCTTGACCAATAACTCTTCCATGAAGAATATCTTCCATTACTTTAAGTTTCTCAGTTTCACCTTGTTTTAAGTCACCAACTGGAATTCCAGTCCAACTTGAAACGATATGAGCGATCTCTTCTTCACCAACTTTTGGCTTGTTTTTCTCTTGTTCTTTTTTCCACTCTTCTTGAATTTCACGAATTTTATCTCTTAATTCGTTTTCTTCATCACGAAGCTGTGAAGCTTTTTCAAACTCTTGATTACGAATTGACTCTTCTTTAGAGCGAGAGATTTTGATTAAATCAATTTCTAATTCTTTACCTTCTGGTGGTAAAGTAGAAGCTCTTAATCTTACTCTAGATGAAGCTTCGTCGATTAGGTCGATAGCTTTATCTGGCAAGAATCTATCAAAAATAAATCTATCAGAAAGCATAGCCGCAGCTTCAATTGCTTTATCAGTAATAATCAGTCTATGGTGATCTTCATATTTTTGACGAAGCCCACGAATAATATCGATAGTCTCTTCCACAGAAGGAGAATTGATCACAACAGGTTGGAATCTTCTTTCTAATGCTGCATCTCTTTCTATATGTTTACGATATTCTTCAAGTGTAGTTGTACCCAAGCACTGAAGCTCGCCGCGAGCAAGCGCAGGTTTTAAAATATTGGCAGCATCAATAGCACCTTCTGCAGCTCCTGCACCAATCAAAGTGTGAAGCTCATCAATTACAAGCATGATATTTCCAGCCGTACGGATTTCATCCATGATTTTTTTAAGTCTTTCTTCAAACTCACCACGATACTTAGTGCCTGCAACAAGCAGACCTAAATCAAGCATGATTAGTTTTTTACCTTCTAAAATTTCAGGTACATCTTGAGAAACTATTCTTTGTGCAAGACCTTCTGCAACAGCAGTTTTACCAACACCAGGTTCACCAATTAAAACTGGATTATTTTTTGTACGACGACCTAGAATTTGGATAACTCTTTCTATCTCTTCGAATCTTCCAATGACTGGATCTAATCTTCCTTCAGCAGCAGCCAAAGTTAAATCCGTACCAAACTCATCTAGCGTAGGAGTACGCGTACGACCGGTTTGTGCAGTAGATGATTTTGTAGAACTTACTCCAAGTAAAGAACTTGCTCCACCAGTAGCTGCTCCACCAGGATTAGTAGAACTATTTTCTCCAAGAAGCCTGATGATATGTTGACGAACTTTTGCAAGATCAACTCCTAAATTATCAAGAACTCTTGCAGCAACTCCTTCACCTTCACGTATTAAACCTAAAAGTAAATGTTCTGTTCCAATATAGTTATGACCGAACTGACGGGCTTCATCCCAACTTAGCTCTAGGACTCTTTTTGCGCGAGGTGTGAATGGAATTTCAACAGCAACAAATCCAGATCCACGACCAATAATTTTTTCTACTTCAACTCTTGCATCTTTTAAATTAACGCCCATTGATTTTAAAGTTTTTGCAGCAACACCAGTTCCTTCGCCAATTAAACCAAGTAAAATTTGCTCGGTACCGACAAAGTTATGACCGAGTCTTCTAGCTTCTTCTTGAGCTAGCATAATTACTTTAATCGCTTTTTCTGTGAATCTTTCAAACATGGTTTACTTCTTTAATTATATAGAGATATGATTTCTCTATATACTGTATTATTCACCATTTAGGCTTTATTTAAACTAAAGAGGTACAAGCCTTAGCTTAAATAAAAATAATTGAACTCGCAAGTTAGATAATATTCGGATCTTAATTACTCTTATCTGAATCAATGAGTACCTCTAAGGACTTACGGGCTTGGCCTAGTACAAGGCATATTCGAAGGAAAAAAAAAGCAAACCTAATTAAGGCTTGCTTTCTAATCGCGTTGAGTCGTTTCAGGGAGTAAATTTTTCTCATGACAGGAGTTCATGAGACATTAATTAAACTGCTGATGCAGCATTCATAGTAGCTCTCATTAAATTTTCAAGATCATGCTTTAGAGCGTATAAAACAGCTTGTGTTCTATCGTTAACTTTTAATTTAGTGAAAACGTTATTGATATGAGTTTTTACAGTTGACTCAGAGATAAATAATTTTTGAGCAACTTTTTTGTAATTCATACCTTCACAAAGGTATTTCAAAACTTCAGCTTCTCTTTCAGTTAACAACTCTAAGTTAGCAAAGTTGGTATTTGAAGTAGTTAGAACAGATTGTTTTTCTCTGATTACTGTTCTTAGACTGTTGTTTACAGCAAAATCAACAAAAAGTTGGTTAGCTTCAGATGCTTCAATTGCAAGTGATAAAGTTCTATCAGATCTTTCACTTAGCAACCATGCAGAAACATTTGGAGCGATATAGATGTTTAGTAGATCATCTTCATTTACAGATCTAGATACAAAAATAATTCTAGTATCTGGTGAGATTGAACTGATTTCAGCAAAAATTTCGCCGATTGTTTTTCTACCTGGCAATTCACTTGTAATGATTGCGATACTTGGCTTTCTTGTTTGGATTGTTTGAATTAAAGCCTCTTGGTAATCTACACGATCAATTCTCGTGTATCCTGCCATATTTAATTCTTTTGTTATTTGTACAGTTGACTGCACTGGACTTAAAGCAATAATTGCTTCACGTGACGTGTTATTTTGTGTTGACATGAGCGGGGGTCTCCTTGAAATTACTAATGCGGGGGTATTAACTTGACTAAAACTTATATTAGGGAGGTCTAGTCTTTATGGTGCTCGGAACACCTTAGTGAGAGTAATTGGGAACAACTTTCACTCTAACGATATAGACATAAAAATGCAGAGCCCAAAAGGGAAAACCATCAGCTTAGATTTATTTTTACTTAGAATTACGATATATCGGCATTTGTCAAGGAAAATTGAATTAATTTTTACTAATATTCGGAACGTAAAAGGACAAAACAGTAAATTTACTTAGTATTTTCGAATTATAACAAGAAGAGTAAACATATAAGTATAGATCTTATGGCTAGTCCAATAGAAAATAACTACGATGCTAAAATCATATCTAGATACATGAAGAAATTCCCTACAACTTTACCCTTTATAATACTGATACTTTTTTTGACTTTGTTTGCAGTAAGCCTCATGGGGCAAGAAAAACAGAAAAACGTTCTAACTTATAGTGATTTTATACAAAGGGTATTACCGCTAGATGGTAAACCAAGCAATGCTTACAAAGTAGAGCTTCGTAATGGCGACGATATCGCAAAAGTCGAAGAAAAATCCGGAGAAATTTACTACGCAAGAGTACCAGCAAATTTACTTGGTGCAAACACTGAACTGGCAAATAAGCTGGTTGAAAAGAATATACAAGTAGAAGTAAAAGCTCCACCTAACGATAACGTATGGGCTGGTGTTTTATCAAACTTTATAGTGCCGCTGGTTTTGTTTGGACTATTTATTTTTATGCTGCGCAATCTTGGTGGAGGTGGAGCAATGTCTTTTGGTAAAAGCCGTGCGAAGCTAATGGAAAAAGATATTAACATCGGTTTTGATGATGTTGCTGGTATTGAGGAAAGTAAACAAGAACTTGAAGAGATAGTAGATTTTTTAAAGAATAGTCAAAAATACACTTCACTTGGAGCCAAAATACCCAAAGGTGTAATGCTTGTGGGACCTCCCGGTTGCGGTAAAACCCTCCTTGCAAAAGCAGTTGCGGGAGAAGCTGGAGTACCTTTCTTTTCAATCTCAGGTTCTGATTTCGTAGAGATGTTTGTGGGTGTTGGTGCTTCAAGAGTAAGAGACTTATTTGAGCAAGCTAAAAAAAATGCACCTTGCATTGTATTTATCGACGAGATCGATGCTGTTGGACGTCAAAGATCTGGAATGTCAGGTGGTGGTAATGATGAACGTGAGCAAACTTTAAATCAGTTACTTGTAGAGATGGATGGATTTCAAATGAATAGCGGAATCATCATCATCGCAGCAACAAACCGTCCAGATGTGCTTGACAAGGCACTTTTAAGACCTGGTCGTTTTGATCGTAAAGTGGTTGTTGATGTACCAGATATGACTGGACGTTTTGAAATTCTTAAAGTTCACGCGCGAGGCAAACCAATTGCTGAGACAGTTGATCTTGAAACACTGGCAAAACGCACTCCTGGATTTAGTGGTGCGGATCTATCAAACCTAATCAATGAAGCCGCTATACTTGCTGCTCGTGAAGGAAAAAAAGAGATTGATACTAGTTTTTTAGAAGAAGCTATAGACAAAGTTGCGATCGGACCTGAGAAGAAAAGTAAAATCATTAAGCCTAAAGATCAAGTCTGCACAGCGATACACGAGATAGGACACACTTTAATTAGTATTTATTATGAATCTCCTAATCAGTTTCACAAAGTAACTATCATCCCTCGTGGTATGGCACTTGGGCTTACATGGTCAACTGAAGAAGAGTACAAAGTATCAGCTTCAGAAAAACAACTTAAAATTGAAATGCGCACACTGCTTGGTGGTCGTGCTGCTGAAGAATTGATGTTTGGCAAAGAGAACGTGACGACAGGTGCTTCAAACGATATGGAAAGATGCTCTGCGATCGCAAGAGCAATGATTACTAAATTTGGAATGAATCAAGAGCTTGGGATTGTCACTTACGGAGAGAGATCTGGAAACGCCTACCTGGGTGATGAATACACTTCACGTAATTATAGTGATGAATACGCACGTAAGATAGATCAAGAAGTGCAAACTTTAATTCAGTTGTTATATGTAGAAGTGAAAGATTGTTTAAACACTCATAAACAAGAGCTTTTAGCTGTATCTCAAGTACTACTTGAAAAAGAGACAATGGACAAGTCAGAAGTTTTTGAAGTACTTGAACAAGTTAAAGAAGGCCAATTTGAAGCAATACCAGTTGAAGAATTTGAAACACTTGCTCAATCAAGAACACCAGAAAAAATTAAAACTATGCTTGCAGAAGAATCTCAAAAACGTAAAGAAGAACGTGA
>CAIYXB010000174.1 GCA_903930015.1 uncultured bacterium
CCCCTTTTAATATCGTTATGTCCAATGTTTTCTAATTCAATTAATTCTGAACTTATTGAATAGCTTTGTGCTTGCTTGTATAAATCTCGAGAATCTTGTATCGGAATGACTTGATCATTTTTACCGTGCATAATCTTTATATGTTTGACTTTATCTTTTAACTTGCTAATTGCTTCGTGGTTGTTCCAAGTATTAGTGAGCAAATTTATCAAACTTTTTGGAATGATTTTTGTTTTAGCTTTAATTATGTCTCCCATGCTTTTGAATGGTGACATTAACAATATATTGCCAAAGCTCTCTTGTGGGTTTTGGGTAACTCTTTGTGCAAGTGTATTGAGTAGTACAGCGCAGCCAAGTGAATGAGCTTCTAAGTCCAGGTCTTCTGTTCTTAGACCTTGTTTTGACTTTAGAAAGTTAATTACAGAATTAGTATCATCAATGAGTCCTGCTTCTGATGGATAACCATGATTTCCAGAGTAAGCTCGATAGCTAAAAAGACATACATTAAATCCTTTTTGATAATCTTCTACTGCAAGTTTTTTTAAGGTTGCTATGTTTGAAGCATTTCCATGAAAATATATTTTTGTTTTTGCTTCTGTATTTTGATGTTTTGCAAACCAAAGTTCAACAGAATGATTGTCGCTAGTTTTAACTAAATGTTTTTCTAAAGGTATACCCTCTTGAAGAACTTTTCTAAATTCAGAATCGAAATCAGATCTATGAGATTTTTGAAATTGGTATAGGATTTTATTGACTAATTTATTAAAGGCTGTTTTTGGTTTAAAAATATCAAAAAAACTAAAACCCCATTTTTGTTTATCTACAGCATGTCTTTTTTCAGCTTCATCTTGTGTTATGTCTACTGTGGAACTAAGAGGTATAGAACTTAAATTTAGTGCTCTTAGTAGTCCAGGAGCTGTTCGAGCCAAATCAGATTCAAGACTTTTAGCAGAGCCATTTGTGCTCCGCGGATTGTTTTGATTCTTGTCCCGTATTCTATTAAGTGACGCAGAAGCCACCATATATACATATTAGCTTATTTGTATATACTGAATCAGGCTTTATTGGAAGAATTTTCAATAAGTTGTATAAGGATGCCCTGAAAAACGAAGTTTTTCAATCGGGCGTCCAGATAAAAGATAGCAACCATGCGCAGCATGAGTTGCCAAGTTACTAGAATTTTTTATTTTTCAGTGAATCCTTGATACTAATCATATTTACCTCAAACTCAATTTCCCTGTTGCCCAACGTATCCTGTAGCCAGTGAGCTATGCTAGCCGGTCAAGGGTTAGCAAAAAAGCTTGATAAGCTTTTTTGCGCTTGCAAGCAAAGCTGAAAATCATTACTAGAAATAACAAACCCTAAAGCATTACTTTAGAGTTTTTAACGAATTATTAAAAAAAGCGAATTGCGAGACCTAATGATCCAAAGCTTTCCCTAGGGAATTTGTCCTTTGACCGTCTAAGACCTAACGTTTAAGTTCCTTTACTTTTTTAAGATAGGAAAAATCGACATCACCATTCGATAATACTTTTGGAAGTAAAGCTGCACTTTCAGTTATTTCATTCCATGCAGTGATAATTAATAAACGTTCTGGTTCAGGTACCTTCTTTTCAATAAACTGCTGTACTTGTCTTAACATCTCACCAAATAAATTTGCTGTGTTGCAAGTTAATATTGGACGAAAAGGATATCTGTTAGGTACTGCTTCGGTCTCTCCTGTTTTTTTGTTACCTCTAGGGCTTGCGTCCCAGCCAACGACTGCTGGTGGGATTACGGTTTTAGGAAATTTTTCAAGAAGACTTTCCCAATATTGTTGGATAGGTGAGAGAGCATTTTGGTAGGTTTCAACAATTCCGTTCACAAAATTAGGTAGCATAGCGTATCCAGTTACAGCGTCATAGTCAACTTCTTTGAAATGATCGTGTGAAAATTTGACGTTCTCTCCTGGTAACACAGTCGATAAATAAATTCCAATCTTTTTTTTTTCTTTTGCATATCTTTTAAACTCGTTTAGTGCTAGTTTAAAATTTTGAGCCTGCTCGTCATTTAATCGTTGCTATAGTAAATCTTGGTTAAGCATTACTTGTTATCGAGACGAGTGATGTAAGGTATAGATAAATTCTATACTGCCAGCATTAAAGTAGATCGAGTCGTCATTAATCTTACAAAGGATGTTCGC
>CAIYXB010000175.1 GCA_903930015.1 uncultured bacterium
ATTTTGCGATGTCTTTATTCCAAGCAGGAATTTCAGTTAATGTGATGTTAGATTTAGTAAAAGCTAGCAAGTTAGATGGATAACTAGTGTCGAAATATTTCGCTCTTTCTAATACCCAATCGAACCATTGCCTTGGGTTTAGATTATCTATGCCTTCAATTACGCTGCCTTGGTTAAAAAACAAATAGGACTGAAATCCCCACATTTGCTCTGCATAACCTCGCTCCATGGGAAGTATTAGGTTTAGTAATGGAATTTGCACTGCTTCAAGTCCTAAAAAATAGTTTAATTCAGGACTCATTAATGTCTTGAAGCAATTCGAAAAGAAAGGTGACATCAGCCGCTTAATCACTTCCGCTATTTGCCTAGACCCTTGAACATCGATTTGGGCATGCAATTGGATTTGGAATACTCCGCAAGAAAAAGCCTCTAAAAGTGATGCCTCTCTTGTTACTGAAGACTTTCCAAGTGAAAAAATGAAGGAATCAAACAATCTCGTGGAATCAGCCAACGTTTCAATTGATTTGATGTTTGGATTTAAAAGTCCTTCATCTTGAAGGTAAACAATGTGAAAAGTCTTCTCAACTTTAGGAACATTTATTTCTCGAAAGTTAAATTCGACGCCACTTCTAAAGCAAAATTCGTTAATTTCTCGGTCATAACCATCATACAAATGACCTATTTCCTCGTCGAGATTTTTTGATCTATCAATTGGCAGATGTATTTGCAGATTAGAAAATAGCGCTTCAATATCTTCTTGTGTATTTGGGGCGCCTGCGTATAGACCAAGCATCACAAATAACCCATAAATTTTTGTTCGATCTAATCCTAAATCGGTTAAGCGCAGAACGAATTTTCTAGTCTCAGCTGGTAACCTCAGAAAGTCTGATTCAGACCACAATTTTTCATCTTTCATCATTTTATTGCTCATATATATTGAAATGGTAATTCTAGGCTATGGCATAGCTCATTGTGTGAGCCACTTGGAAAGCTAAACTGAAAAAGTTACTGTTAATACCATTAATATTAATTGGAAAATCTAGTATTTAGATTAATATTTTTAAAAGCTTCAGTTAATAACATAGCCGCACAATTTAAATACATAGATTTAAAGCTAAGGATTAAAACATTATTACTGTCTAATAATTTTTAATTGCTCCACTGCAAGGCTTTTTTAAATTAAAAAGATGATGCCGCAGCTAGATTAGCTCCCAATATCATCAAAGGAAGTCTTTATGACTGAAAATTTTAAACTTAGTAACAACCAAATAAAACTCATTATCGATAATGATGATTTAAGACCTGGATTTTTAGAACATTTGGATGCCCTTGGATCAAACTTGGCAAAGGCTGCGGAATTTGCGTTAACTGGAAGCCAAATAACGATCAAAAGATATCCTATAAATGACGATGAAAATTTTGATATTGTCATAACTGGTATTGAAGATGTTTATGCTGTTTGGTCTGATGCCACAGATTGGATCGGTGCTTTTGAATCCATAGGTGAAGCAGAAGAATTCATCACCACTAATCTTTTAAAAAAATGAAATTCGAAAGTATCTTAGATCAAGATCTAATTTCTGCTTATAAAGCAACTAACTTTCACGTAAAGGCTGAGCCTGCATTTACATTAAACATTGGTCAGGTAAGCAACGAACTTATTGCTTTGTTTAAGCAAAACAACATTTCTAATGCATCTTTCATAACAGCTTGGAATCCATACAGCAACTCATTATCTGATGATGAAAATCAAGCCAGAAATAAAGAATTGAAAAATGAGTTAAATATTCGCAGCTTGAAATTCATAGATGGCTTTGGACAAGACCCTTTAGGCCAATGGGCTGGAGAGGACAGTTTCTTAGTGCTAGGAATTAGCCTAGAAGCTTCAAAGAAATTAGGCTTACAGTTTAAGCAGAACGCTATTGTTTGGTCAGATAAAAATGCTATACCTCAGCTCATATTGCTTCGGTGATAAATCATGATTACTTTTTTAATTTGGTTTTTAGTTTTATTTTTTCTTTACAGAATTCGAGCGCCATTACGAATTTGGATTGTATTCATAATTGGATCTTTAATAGTTTTGTTAAGAAATCGAGATAAAAGATAGAAATGAAAATATGATAAAAATCCGAAAGTCCGAAGAGCGCGGTTATGCAGATCATGGATGGCTAAAAAGCTATCACTCATTCTCTTTTGCTAATTATTGGGATCCAGCTCATATTCACTGGGGTAATTTGTCTGTGATTAATGAGGATCGTATTGACCCGGGACAAGGTTTTGGTAAGCATGGCCACAAAGATATGGAAATCATTAGTTACGTTCTTTCGGGTGAGTTAGCTCATGAAGACAATATGGGTAACATTAAAGGAATTCCACCTGGTGATGTCCAACGGATGAGTGCTGGAAGCGGCATTGTTCATAGTGAGTTCAATCACAGAGAAGATCAACAAACACATTTTTTACAAATCTGGATTCAGCCTAATAAGCTTGGGATCGATCCAAGTTATGAGCAAAAGACCACATCTGTTAAAGAGAATAGTGGTAAGTTGTGTCTGATTGCATCCCCATTTGGCGGAGAGGACTCAGTTAGGATTAACGCCGATGCAAGTGTGTATGCTGGATTATTCAATGGAACTCAGAGTGATCGCTTGGAGCTAAATTCTCAAAGAAAAGCCTATGTTCATTTAATTAGTGGCCAGCTTGAAATTAATGGTCAGAAATTGGACTCAGGCGATGCATTATTATTTGAAAATGAAAGCCAAATAATAATCAAAAATGGACGTCAAGCCGGAGTGTTGATTTTTGATCTTCTAGCTTAAAGATGTATAGAAATGTCGTTATTTCCGACAATTCTGAATTGTCTGGACTCCTGATTTGCAAGAAGTGGACTGTCAAAAGAATTGACGCTCGCAGCATCAAGCTCGCCAGGCCGTGGAAGATTAAGTAGGGGAATCAAAGCCCTAACTTCACAACTAGCTGGGATGGTTTGGTTTTGGTTTGATGGGTCTTATAAAACAATATAGTATTAACTGATAGTTTATTAAAAGAATATAAAGTGGCCAACGTACGCTCAATATCAATTACTGGGTATAAATCAATTAAAGATTTGAGAGAGTTTCCGTTGGGAGACTTAAATGTACTTATTGGAGCTAATGGTGCTGGGAAAAGCAACTTTATTAGTATTTTCAAATTGCTCAATGAAATGTATGAGCAAAATTTACAATTGTATGTTCAAAAAAATGGTGGCCCAGATGCAATTTTGCATTTTGGTAGAAATACAACAGAGCGCCTCCAAGCAGAGTTTTATTTTGGAAATAATGCATATAAATTTGATTTAATTCCTACTGCTGACAACAGACTTATTTTTGAAAAGGAAATCAGTTGGTTTGCAGGCTTTTACTATCCCTCAACTAAAAGTGCTTTATTGGGAAGTGGTCATTCAGAGTCTAAACTTAAAGAAGCAACAGACTCATATTCGCAATTTGTAAAGAAATCGGTTAGCAATTGGCGTGTTTATCATTTTCACGATACTAGTGATACTGCCAAAATAAAACAGAAGCATTCGTTAAATGACAATTTGATCTTCAAAACAGATGCATCTAATCTTGCTGCTTACTTAGCGATGTTAAGGAATAAGTTCGAATCTGAGTATCAAAGAATTATCGAAACAATTAGATTGGTAGCTCCATTCTTTGGTGACTTTGTTCATAGAGACGATGAAATAGTTGAAGTGGAGTGGACTCAGTTTGGCAAACCTGATACTCCGTTTAAAGCCCATGTTTTATCAGATGGTACTTTGCGCTTTATATGCTTGACTACTCTATTGCTTCAGCCAATAGATTTATTGCCGGATACTATTTTAATAGATGAGCCAGAGTTAGGCCTTCATCCTTATGCTATTGCTATTTTAGGAGACATTCTTAAGCAAGTCGCAGAGCAAAAACAAATTATAGTTTCTACTCAATCTGTAGAGCTTGTAAACGAATTTTCGGCGAGAGATATTGTTGTTGTCGATCAAGAAGAAAGTAGGTCGAAGTTCACAAGATTTACGGAGGTGGAACTTAAAGAGTGGCTTTTGGAATTTTCGATGGGAGAAATTTGGAAGCGAAATATTCTAGGCGGAAGGCCCTAAATGTCGGAAGTCATTGTAATTGTTGAAGGGCAAACTGAGGAGGCTTTCATTAAACAAGTGATAGCGCCTCTTCTACATTCTCAAAATGTTTTTATAAAGCCGCTACTGATTAAAACTTCAAAAGATGCAAAAGGCGGTGCTATTACCTACGATCGTTTTAAATTGACTGCGCGCAATATATTAAGAACGAACAATGAAGTTTATGTAACTACTTTTCTAGATTTTTATGGGCTTGATACAGATTTTCCTGGCTATGGCGTGACATTAAAAAATATCGATTTATATGAGAAAGTTGCACATCTCGAAGAATCGCTCCATTCTGCAATAGTTAGTCTTTCTTGCTGCAGGCCGAATCGCTTCCTTCCCCATATTCAGCCACATGAATTTGAAGCACTTCTTTTTTCAGATGTTGATAAGCTGGTTTCAATAGAACCTAGCTGGCGTTCTAATGTTGGAAAATTAAGACGGATTAGGGATTCATATCCTAATCCAGAGCATATCAATAACAGTTTCGAAACTAAACCTTCTAAAAGATTAATTGAGAACCTTAGTCCCACCTATAGGAAAACAACTCACGGCCCCCGAGGAATTCAAAGAATTTCAATTGAAGTGATTGAGAGTGAATGTCCTCATTTTAAGTTATGGATGGATGAATTAAGAAGTTTGAAGGTTGCGTAAGTTGTTAAGTACTTAGTTTATATATGCTCTAGCACTCTCATAATTCATCGCAAAATCAGAAGCAGGTTAGGCCACTTTTTAGCACGGTTCAATCAATACCATTTTTTGACTCAATGGTAGTGCGCTCTAGGACAGAGCCTCGACACTTTTAATCCGTTGATCGGGTGAGTGTAAAAACTTTTGACGGTTCTCTCATAACCCCTCTCAACACCTGGAAAATAGGGGCTTTAACCAGTTGAAATCTTACGGTGAAAATCGCGATCAGGCACTCTCAAAATCCCGCGCTGGCAACAGCGTGCCGGTTCGATTCCGGCCCCGGG
>CAIYXB010000176.1 GCA_903930015.1 uncultured bacterium
AAATAATCTATAAGTGACGAAAAGAATATTGCCACTAAAAATACTGGGATTATTTCAAGACTTATATGTGTGATGTAATCCAGCACTTAGTATATTATACCGTCATTGCTGTAAGGGTCACATAATTCGGTGACAGTATAACCTAAGCAAAAAAGTTTTCTCGAAATTGCAACGACCCTTTCGCATTCGGCGCAGCTGCTGTGGCAAGGTTTTTATTGTTTTGCGAAGCAAAACAATTATGCAACGCCAATCCGATATGCTTCAGGGTGTTGCAAATTTCCCGAAAACTTTTCTAGTTTACAAAGTAAATTATTGAGCTAAGCCAAGAGATTCATTATTGAGTAAATTCCAATTAAATATGTGATCCTTACAGCAATCACGCTTCAATTAATGATGATCGTCATGTACTAAATGCTCTGCATGTTTCACAGCAACACCAATATACACAGTTGAAAGAATAGTAAATATAAAAGCTTGGAGTAAACCAACTGCTACTTCAAATGCCAGTACAACACCAGGTAAAGGAATAATCGCAGGTACAAGCAAAGTAAAAGTTATAAATGTTGCAAGCAAAATCTCTCCAGCAACGGTATTTGCTAAAAGTCGTAAAGATAAAGTTAAAGGTCTGACAGCTAAATCCATTAATTCAATTAAAAACATTCCATTGAAAGAGATACCTTTTTTAGAGAATTTAACTGGAAGAAATTCTTGAATATATTTAAAACCACCAACAAGTGCACCTGACAAGAAATACACACAAACAACTACAAGAGCCATACCAGCAGGTACATTTATATCGGCACAAGGTGATGCACCATGCCAAGGATGAGAAGCATGCTCTACAGCTTCGTGAGCAGCAGCACCTGCGACTTCATTACCATGCTCAGCAGCAGCACTAGCTACTTCATGAACAGGCATTTGAGGCCACCATTCAAAAAGTGAACCCATTTTCCAAGGTAACAATCCTGCATAGTAGTTAACTAGGATAAAAAGAAAAATACTCCCAATAAAAAAAACATATTGGTCACCGCGCTTACCAATTTGATCACGAGTGAGTCCTCTAATAAACGAGAAGATACCTTCTGCAAAAAATTGTCTTTTACCAAACTTATCAACATCAGCACTTAAGCCTGAAACTAAAAAGACACCCGCGAGCAATATAAAGCCCATACATGCCCAAGTGAAATATAAAGTATCTGCGTGTACTGTTTGTCCTAAGATTTGTGTTTCAATATGCTGCATATATTTAGTTAGTTTTTTTTATCAAAGCTTGATTTATAAGTATTGAAGCAATGATAACTATTATGTTATAGCAAATAAAGGCTGATACTAAAGCTATAAGATTAAATTTAAGCTTAAGAATAAGAAGTACTAAAATTGCTGCTATCAAAAAAGTCCGAAAAGCTGAAAAAATCATAAGTAAAGACTTATTTTCTACATCAAAATTCAACTTTGCAGCAAGAGCTAACCAAAAAGTCCCTTGTAAAAGACGTAAATATATATTAAAAGTTAGAGAACCGGCTGCAAAAGAAATTGCAAAAAATGGTTGATATAGAAAATATATCAACATAGATATCATTACAGAAGCAAGCAAATGCACGTTGATAATTTTATTTGAGTTTGCTTTTAAATCTATCAAATTCTGAACCTAATTTTTTGCTACAACAATCCTAGATTCAAACTTATTTTTATCCATAGTTTGAATCTGCCAACCAGACTCTGAGAGTAACTCTTTAAGCTCATCGTCAGAATAATTACGAAGAAACATTCCATCACGAAACTGATCAGTATATTGGTGAGTACCATCTTCAAGCACTTCGTACTCTCCTCTGTTACCTGTCGCGACTTTATCAAAGACTGCAAACATTATTGCACCGGGCTTCATGAAGTGCTTAATTTTACTTAAAAACTCTCTACCACGCTCGTAATCCAAATGTTCAAAAGCGGCGTTAATCAATATCCCATCAAAACTATGGCCTGGAAAATCCATAGCAAAAATATCTTGCTCATAAAAATGCACTTTAGATAAATCTATCTCGCTTGCGTGAATACCTGAATCAAAAAGTTTTTCATAAGGATTAATATTCTTACGCTTAGCTAAAAACTCGTTAGCAAGCTTAATAGCTGATTTAGAAATATCAACTCCTGTTACCTCAAAACCATTCTCGTTAAGGTAATAGCAAAGCCAACCCGTACCACAGGCTAAATCCAAAACATGAGTACAATTGTTTGCAGAAAAGACTTTTGGAATATCTGAGATATATTCTAAAACATCTGGGATTTTAACAATTGGCTCTTTTACACGAGACCATGCAGTCTCCCAGAAATTCAAATTTTTTTGATATCTATCTTCAGCAATCTTTTGCATAAATGGATATTATACTCGCTATAATACTTACATGACTGTATTAATAACTGGAGCAAGCAAAGGGATCGGCAAAGACCTAGCTTATGAATTTGCCAAAAACAATAACGACCTAATATTAATAGCAAGGTCACGAGAGCTTTTAGAAAAGCTTAAAATAGATATAGAAAATAAATTTCCCGTTAAAGTAAGTATTTATGATTTAGACTTAACTAACAAAAATTCACTAGATGCTTTTCTCAATAATTTCCAAGAAGAGGTAAATATTCTTATCAACAACGCTGGATTTGGAGATTTTTCTTTTTTTCATGAAGCAGAGTTAGAAAAATTACTCAATATGGTTGATTTAAATATCAAAGCTTTAGTTCAATTAAGTCATTTCTTTGCAAAAAGGTTTGTCGAGAAAGGCAGTGGCAAAATCTTAAACATCGCTTCAACTGCAGCTTTTTGCCCTGGACCTATGATGGCAACTTACTTTGCCACAAAAGCTTTTGTACTATCCTTTTCAGAAGCTCTCAATTGTGAATTAGAAAATAAAGGCGTTTTAGTAAGCTGTCTTTGTCCAGGACCAACACATTCGGATTTTAGCAAAACCGCAAATGTCGAAAACTCTCTTGCATTTAAGTATGCAATGGAAGGTTCTGAAGTAGCCAAAATAGCTTATAAACAGCTGATAACAAATCAAGCCGTAACTATTGCAGGAACTAGAAATAAAATTTTAATTTTTGCAAGAAAATTTATGCCTGGTAAATTAATTGCTAAAATCAATCAGGCAATACTTTCTCGAAGTAATTAGTGTATTGTAAACCAAAAATTTTCCGAAAACTTTTTTGGTTCAGTATATTTAAGTCAAACTCAGGGCTTAGGCGTTTAACTAATTTTGCTTAATAAGCTTCGCATACTTAGGATCTAAGAGCTTCTTCTTATCTCCAAAATCTATATTGTATAAAATCTTCTCACCACTGCCTAAGACTTGTAGAACCTTACCTTCGCCAAAACTTGCATGTTTAACTACATCGCCTTCTTTAAACTCAATCTTAAAGCTAGGATTCACTTGTTTAGAAACATATCTCTCAGCATTTTCTAGACGTTGCGGAGTTTTCTTAACACCCGAGCCAAAATTACGTTCTCTATTATAAGAACTATCATCATAAAAATCAGCAGATCCGCGAACACCATGTTTTGCTTCTTTTTGTTTTTTAATTTGAGTACCAGAGAAATCTGCTGACCAATGACTTGTATCATCAGTACCAAAATTATCATCTTTATCAAAGCTCGACACCCTATCAGATGAATTTGATTGACCATAATAGCCCACCAAAAGCTCCCTTGGTGCTTCTTCTAGAAATCTTGATGGCAAAGCAAATTCTGACTGACCAAAAACTTTACGACGACGAGCATGAGTCAAATACAATTTATCTTCCGCTCTTGTAACACCAACATACATCAAACGACGTTCTTCTTCGAGTTGCGTTTTATCTTTTGATTCTAAGGATCTTTGATGCGGGAAAAGCCCCTCTTCCATACCACTAATGAAAACAACAGGAAACTCTAAGCCTTTTGCTGCGTGCATAGTCATCATTGTTATATTGTTATTGGTTTTCTTGGTATTTTCCGCTTCACTTAAAAGTGAGATCTCCGCAAGAAAAGCAGACAAAGATGGATCTTCAGAATTTATTGAAAAATCTGTAGCAACACCAATCAATTCATAGATATTTTCAATACGAGATTCAGATTCAGCATCAGAAGCTTTACGAAGCATATCAATATAACCTGATTTGTTTGCAATTTCATCAACAAGATCACCAAGACTAAATGATTTTTCAGCTAACCTTAATCCTTCTATCAAATCTACATAGTTTTTTATTTTGGTTTTTGCTGCGGAACTAATGTCTTCTAGGTCATCTATTTCCATCAAGGTTCTATACAAACTAAAACCATGGTGAGCAGCATACTCTTCTACTTTAGAGATAGTAGTTGCTCCAATACCACGGCGTGGTTCATTAATAGTACGTTTCACGCTTTCTGCATCAGCAGGATTTTGCAAAACTTTCAAATAAGAAATTAAATCTTTAATCTCTTTACGATCATAGAATCTAAAACCACCTACTATTACATAAGGAATGTTTCTTCTCAAAAAAGCTTCTTCAATTGCTCTTGATTGGAAATTAGTTCGATAAAGTACTGCAATCTCAGTAAGACGATGTCCTTTTGCAACAAGCTTTTGAATTTCAGCTGCAATATATTGAGATTCTTCTAATTCATCTTGTGCTTCAAAAACAGTAATTTTTTCACCATCTTCTTTTGTGGCACGAAGATTTTTATCAAGTCTTTCTGAATTATTTGCGATTATTGAGTCTGCAACTTTTAATATGTTTGCTGAGGATCTATAATTGTTCTCAAGCTTAATAAGATCCGCTCCAGGATAATCTTTCTGAAAACCAATTATGATTTTAAAATCTGCGCCTCGCCAAGAATAAATACTCTGATCAACATCACCAACAACAGTTAAACTTCTAAAGCCTTCTTCAAAATCCTTTCTGAAATCTGGCACATCATTTGCCGAATCAATACTTTTATCACGAGCTTCCTTGTATGGACCTTCAACAATAAGTCTTATAAGTTGGTACTGGGTTTGGTTAGTATCCTGATACTCATCAATCAGCACATGCTTAAATCGACTGTAATAATATTGACGTACTTCTTTGTTTTGTTCAAATAGCAGTACTGAAAACAAAAGTAAATCATCAAAATCTAAAGCATTATTACGCTCCATGATCTCTTCATATTTTGCAAAAATTAGTCCAATTTTTTCATCACGATAATTTAAAGCATGAGTCACAAAATCACGAGCAAATCTTTTTTGATTTTTTTCTTCTGAGATTTTATATTTTATTGATTTGGGTACATAAATTTTGGGGTCAAGGTCAAGTGCTTTAATAGCTTGCTTCACAACGTTAATAGAATCCGTTTCATCAAAAATCGTAAATGAACGAGTCCAATGTCGTTTTTTGCCTTCAGGAGATATTACTGCTAAAGATTCAATATCTTGTCTTAAAATTCGTGCACAAATCGAGTGAAAGGTTCCGATCCAAGCTTTTGAAATTGCTTCATCATCAACCATCTTGTTGACTCTTTCTTTCATCTCTTTTGCAGCTTTATTAGTAAAAGTAACAGCAAGAATATTAGCTGGATGAACTCCACAAGCAACAAAATAAGCAATGCGATTTGTAAGAACTCTGGTTTTGCCACTGCCTGCCCCAGCTAGTATAAGTAGAGGTGCTCCTATCTGCACCACAGCTTCTTTTTGTTGGGCATTAAGTCCGTAAATTATTTTTGCTTTAATTTCATCTATGTTAACTTGGCTCATCATCGACATGTTTATCTTTTCTTTATAATTACTTTTGGCTGACTAATTGCTATTATTAAATCCAGGCTAATGTATTAAGCTATTATAGATTAATTCTCAATCTGGGTAGAATATATTAGTAAAATCTCATAACAAGCTAAGATGAAAAACTTTTTTAAAGACTCAAAATTATCAGGCGGGGCAACAGTCTCAGGATTCGCTGATCCGATAATTGACCTACCACCTTCAACACAAGACTTGAATGAGGAATTTAAAAATATCAGCGGCGAAGGTAAGCGCCAAGTAGGTATGATCGGTTCAAAAGACCTTTCAATGAGTCAGATCAAAATTATTGAGATGATTGCGTTTGGACTTGCAAGCAGCAATACAACCATCATCACAAGCGGTGGATATTGCGGTACAAATTATGCAACCATCAAAGGCGCTCTAAAAGCTGATTCTGAAAAATTAAAAGTTATACTTCCTCAAACTATTGCACAACAAATAAAAGAAGTACAAGATCAATTAATAGGTGTAAAACACATTATTGAACACAAAGAAAGAGAGCATATGCTACTTTCAGACGCAAGTAGACTTTGCAACAGAGAGATTGTTTCAGAATGCCAACAATTAATCTGCTTTCTATACAGAGATTCACATACTTTACTAGATGCTATCGATTTTGCTCACTCGTTAAACAAAGTTGTTACTGTTTTCTATCTAGACTAAGATTAGTAACAAGCTTTCACTTGTTTTATTTCTACCAAAACTAAATCACTTTTTTGATGACAAATGACACCTCACCTACGGTTCGATGGCTTTTGTCGCAGCGCTCATCCCTCGAAGCAAACTTCGGGGTATTCGCTTTACTCCAAATAATCCAACTGACCTTTTGTATACGCATTTTGACAATCAAACCAAAAAGATTTTCTTGGTTTTAAAAAAGAAAAAGTAACTAACTTCAATATTCTAAAAAGCCATAGCTTAATTATCAATTTAGACTTAGGAGATAATTCAGCAAGAGGGTTTAAGTGGATAAGCTTTTTATCCTTCATGTACTCCAAAGTCTTTCCTAGTAAGCGATACCATTTAAGAACAAAGTCCTTAGTAATTCTTTCTTTAGGGATAGGGTGATGGACACAAAGCTCTGGATTATATTCTAAATTTACCCCAGCTTTAATTATTCTCCAAAAAAATTCAGTATCCTCACAAGCACCTCTTTCACTTGCTTTGATGCCTAGATCTAATCTTAGATCACCATATTTTTCAAAAACATCACTTGAAGCTATAAAACAGGCTGAGATTGGGTTTTGTACTTTTCTATCTGTATCTTCAAAATTAAAAGGATATACTTTTTTTTGAATCCCATGATCATGAGCTGGAAAACAAGACTGTATAACCTCATAAGGTGATTTTATACTAAGCCAATCAGGCAAAGGATCAAGCTCCCAAACTGGAATCACACGAGCACCCTGACAAAAATTAATTGGTTGATCTTTTGCTATTTTATAAGCATTCTTCAGCCATAGTTTATCTAACTCAATATCATCATCTAAAAAGGCAAGTATTTGTCCTTTTGCTTCTCTAATGCCTCGATTACGAGCTTGCGAGGATCCTTGTTCTAGCTCCAAAAAATATTTAAGCTCTAAAAATTGATCCTTAGTACTTTTTCTTAATTGAGCTGAAAGTCTATGAAAAGCTTTTGCACCAGTGTCATCACTTGAATTATTATCAACAAAAATAAGTTCAATTTTAGCTTTAAGATTATCTGACGGGTAATCAATAATTAGATTCTCAAATTGATTATCTAATTCACTTACAACTTTCTGAACATCTTTTGATCTATTATATGTAGCAATTATGATTGATAAAAGCATTTATAATTACGAAGCAACTTTTTGGACTTCTGGATTTTCTATTTTTTCATAACCTAATTTTAGGTTCATAGCATTCACTTGATCAGCTATATTCAAGATCAGATCACGATTTTTAAGCCATTTTTTTGGATCAGGTTTTGTATTTGTTGAAACTACAGGTAAATTTTCAGAGTTTTTTCTTATAGCATCATCGTATTCAACTTCCGCAAAATTACAAATCTCTTGAATAGCTTTTGGGGGATTTACAATAAGCTCTTCATATTTAATTTGCATAAATCTAGACTGATCCATGTTTTCAAAACCTTCTAAAGAGTATTGGTGAGCTGATAACCACTGAAAAGCACAAACTTCTTCAAGTGGTTTCTTTAAGTATTCTTTCCAGCCAGGAGCATGAGTAAATTTCCAAACAGTTCCATCATAACCTTTGATATCTAATTCATTATTTTCAGGATAAAATTCTCTAAATTTAAAATTGAAACGGCTTGATGACTTCCAACCTTCAATCAAAGAGCTTATATTTGTTGCGGCATTACGAGTGATATATATAAATTTCGCATCAGGAAAAGCTTTTGCTAAATAACGAACTCTATAAGTGTTTGGAGGTGTTTTATCAAGCACTCTATAATGTCCTGGCATTATTTTTCTTGTTACCCTTAAAAAATTTCTCCAAAGTGAATAGATTGGATTTGTAAATTTTCTGAGCTTACTATAAAAAGCGTACTGGGAGATATTGCCAAGAAAATCATGCTGATAAACTCTTTCAGAATATTTATTATTAAGATACTCTTCGTCTTCATCTGAATAATCATTTTCAGTTAAATAAACTGCGTACATAGGATCTCTTACGTCAGGTAAAAATTTCTCCCAAACAAAGTGAGCTTCACTGTGAGAAGCCCAAAATTGGTTTGTTGACTTTAGAATTGTATAAAGCAATGTTGTACCACTGCGCGGGCAACCTATTATGAATACTGGTTTTATGATTTTCATCGAGAATAATTATACTATAACGTATGACAAGTTATACTTAAGGGCTTATTTTAACTTTAGGTCGATGACGAATTCTTTGCTTTAAGGGCGTGTCGCCGAAAGTAATACGTAAATAAAAAAATTAATAATTAACAAATCATAATTCGCCGAAACACTCCCTTTATAATATTCATGTCGTGAATGATATTATTCAAATAATCAAAAAAAAACTTAGATTTTGGATTAATTCCTATAACTTTAACAAAGTTACTGAAATTAAAGATCGAAAGTTTTTTCAAACTCATGAAGATCTAAATTATGTATTAATAACTTTAGATTCTTGTCGCTATGATAGTTTGATAAAAGCAAATACACCAGAGTTGGATAGACTCGGAAAAATTTACTCAGCTTGGAGTCCAGCTACATACACACTTCCAGCTCATGTTTCCTTTTTTACTGGCATACTACCAATGGTTCACGAGGAAATACCTTATTTAAATCGATTTACAAAACAACTTTTTAAAATGCATAAGGGCGGCGCTAGTTTAGGCGGAGAAGCTGGTTCAAAAACTTTAAATCTAAAAGCTTCTAAGAAAGATATGATTCATGGTTTAAGACAATCTGGTTTTTATACAGTTGGATCTGGTGCAGCTAATTGGTTTGACAAAGATGTACTAGTTAAGAATTTTCATCATTTTAAATACTTGCGAGCACAATCCGCTGAGGCGCAGTGCAATTACATACTTAGCAAACTAGCTAACAATGCTATTAAGAAAAAGTTTTTTAGTTTTATTAATTTCTACGAAACACATACACCCTACATGCACTATGGATCGGACAGAGAGGAGTATTCTATGAATGCTCGTGACCATATGCAGTTCCCACCTTACGAAGATAGTAAAAAACGCCATGAACTAGGTGAAAGACTACACATCGCACAAATCAAAGCTGCTGCCCATTTAGATTCAGTACTAGGTAAATTTTTAAAACTTCTTCCAGCAAACACACTAGTAGTTCTAACAGCAGATCACGGAGAAGCTTTTGGCGAAGATGGTTACTGGGGGCATGGTATTTATCACCCACTTGTCATGAATGTACCTATGATGTGCTTTATGCTAAACCACCAAAACCCACTAGCGGATAAATAGAATGCAACAAAAAATAATAAAACCAATTTTCATTGTTGGCTGCCCGAGGTCGGGTACTACTATACTTGCAAAAATACTAAATAATCACAGTCAAATCGCTTCTGCGACTGAGGTTCATTATTTTAATCATCTTTGCAAATTAAAAAAATACGACTGGAATAATATTGATGATAAGTTCCTAAAGACTTTTTATAATGAGACAAGGATAGAGGATTTTTGCTCACTATTGAAAATAAGCTTCGAGGAATTTAAAAACCAATTTAATTCAACAGAGATAGAAGCAAGCTTAACTAAAATCAATCAGAATCAAAGAAAACTTTTTGATACATTGATGCTTTTACTACTCAAAAAAAATAACAAACAGTTATGCTGCGAAAAAACTCCTCAACATTTATCGAGTGTCGAAAAAATCTTATTGCTGTATCCTGACGCTAGAATAATTCATCTTATTAGAGATGGTAGAGACACTGTAAATTCACTTATAAAAATGCCCTGGCGCCCAGAGGGATTGCTAAACAATTCGAGATTTTGGAAACAGTATGCAAAAATTGGCTTAGAATTAATAGCCAAGTATTCAAAAAATAGCAATAACTTTATCACTATCAAGTACGAGGATTTACTACTAACCCCCGATTCAACAATAAGAACTCTTTGTGAATTTATTCAAAATAACTTTGAAGAAGCAATGCTCACAAAAGTAAATTCCACAAGCAGCGTTGATGAATCTAACATATTTTCATCATGGGAAAGTAGCTGGAAGCACAAAGCAATGGAAGAACTTGATTCAACCAGAGTTGGAGCATGGCACAAAGAACTTTCAACTCAAGATCAAACTCTTATAAATTGGCATCTTAAGAAAGAACTACTCGCCCTGGGCTATAAACCAGAAGAGGCTAAATTAAGCTCAAAAGATAGACTCAATATTTTTTTAGAATATGGATCACTTACGGTAAGAAGATTAACAAAATCAATAACAGACTTAGTTAGCTAATGGAAACAAATTATCAAAATTTAAAAGATCCTATTTTCATATGCGGCGAAGGTCGCTCTGGCACTAAATTGCTCAGGGACACACTTTCAAGGCACTCCTCCATTAACACATTTCGCTGCGAGACTTATATTTTCGTAAAATCCAAAATAAATCGAATTAAGAATTTGAGTCAAGCAGAGAAATCTAATGACTTAGATTATTTAATCAAATCAGTGTTTGCATGCCTAATTAGTAAAAACAAAAACGAGGCCGCTAGCCTTATTAAAAGTAAAGATTTTGGAGTAGATATTGAATTACTTTGCATTGAACTTAAAAAAAATTATGAGCTCAAGCACAATAGCCTAGATATTTTTGATAAAGCAGCACACTTACTTACTGTAAAAAACAATAAAAAACGCTGGCTTGAAAAAACACCTTTTCATATTTACTATCTAGAAGAAATTACGACTAAATACCCAAATGCCAAAATAATACTTACGTTACGCGACCCAAAAGCAGTTTATGCTTCTTGGAAAAAAAGAGATAGAGACAAGAGCCTAATTGGTGTAGCTAAATCCTGGAATAAAGTCGCCCAAGAAATTTTAAACGCTAAAGAAAAATATACAAATGTGTTTTTAATTAAATTTGAAGACTTAGTGAGCACGCCAAAAGAAAAACTTAGTGAACTGTGTAGTTTTATTGACGAGAAATTTGAAGAAAGCTTGCTTGATGCCCAAGTTGTAAATTCAAATTTCGAAGAAAACAAAAAAATTGGTTTTGACAAAAGCATTATTGATCGTTGGCAAAAACAACTTAACAAGAAAGAAATTAGTCTAATCGATGACCTTTGCTCTGAAAAAGAGCTCTTGCTAGGTTATGAATTAACTCAAGATAGCCTCTTAATACAATTAAATCTAATGGATTACTTAAACTACTATTTAAACTATTTAATTAAAAAGCTTAAAAAACTATCTTCTTGGCTTAGAGTCTAATGCTCCTAATTTCATGAGATAATTAACTTATACGTGATTCTTTCAAATAATAAGCTAATTAAATCAGTCGCTCTAATGTTTTCTAGCTCAATTTTTGCAATGGGCATATCGCTGCTTATAACCTTTACACTTGCAAAAATACTTGCTCCCAATAAATTAGGACTATTAATGGCAGCAGAAGCTTTTGTAGATTTATTTAAGTTCTTCTTTTATTTTGGTTTTAACAATACTATTTTAAAGTTTGCTTCAGAGCATGAAGAAGGTTTTCAAAAAGGTTTAAACAAAGCTGTTGGCAATGCTTTACTAATAAAAGCAATTATTACAATTCCATTGATTATTGCCATATATCTTACGTCGAAATTTTCATCCAATGATACTCAGCTACAAGAAATAGTGAGCATCTATATTTGGGTATTTATTTTAGAAAGTTTTTCTTCTTTATTTGGAATTGCCCGAAGAGCTCTTGGACAATTCAAATTGATCTCAGGCATAACTATCTTAAATAAGGTGCTTAGACTGGCAACGATATTAATTGTTTTTCAATTCACAAACGACATTAAGGTGTTAGTATTTGCCTTCCTTCTTGAAAAAATAATTCGTTTATTTGTCTCTTGGATAACAACAAATAAATATATAAATATTGAACTTGATTTGAAGAAGATTAAGCCAATGATTAAAGATTGTTTTGGCTATGCATTTGTTGATCCACTTCAAGGAGTTGAATCAAAGATCGATAGAGTAATGATCAACTCCTATTTAGGACCCGCTTCAGTAGCCTTTTACACGATTCCATCTAAAATCACAACCGCTATTCAAACTCTTATTAAAACAGGTTCTAGCACTCTTGCTCCAAATCTGCACAATTCACTAAGGAATGATGAAGACCACTACAGAAAATCAATGAGCCATATATTTAGACTTAGCAACATGGCAGCTGTCTTCTGTTTTTATTTCATATTTTTTTACGGTCAAGATATTTTAATCATTTTATTTGGTGATAAATATTCGGGAGGTACTTCCATCACTTTTCTATTTGCCTATTTATCAGTGATTAGTGTTCTGGAAAATACACCTGAGCTCGTTTTTTCAACCCAAGCTTCACATCGAACAAGAATATTTTACAAAAGCTTCAGTTTGGCAATAAATATTGGTTTAAATATCTTACTCATAACTCGCTACGGTATTCAAGGAGCTATATATGCAACCATCATAGCTAACTCAATTAGACTATTAATAATGCTTTGGTTAAGTAAAAATGAACTAAGTCTTAGAGATCTTTTTTGGTACTGTATTCTACCTGTGGCTGTAATGCATTTTCTTAATCCTTGGCTTGCTTTAATTAGCTATATAATATTTATTATTAGCACCAAGCAACTAACATTAGAGGACCTAAAGAGAATCCCAAAAATCTTCAAAAATGGCAAAAATCGTAAAACCAATAATAATCCTGGGTAGTCCTAGATCTGGAACTACATTCCTTTTTACTCTACTTAGCGAAAGTAAAGAACTATATTCTCTTTATGAAGAAAGTAGATTTATCTTTAGAGATTTTTATTTAAATGACAAAAATAAGACTCTAGTAGATGACTCACTCTCTACAAATCAATGTTCTAATGAAGAGAAATTAAAATTAATCAACAATTTTCATGCTACTAGTTTCAAATCAAAACTAATAGGATTATTAGTCAATAAATTACTTAAAAAGAAACTTCGCATAAACTGGCTTGTAAAGCTTGCTTCCAGAATAAATATTATTATCAAAAAAAACAAAAATTATAGGCTTGTGGAAAAGACTCCCCGTAATGCTTTTAAGGTCGAGCTTCTAAATGAACTTTTCCCTGATGCATTATTTATTTATATCAAAAGAGATGGTCGCTCTAATATTAGTTCACTTATAGAGGGGTGGAAAAAAAGAGAGTTAGATAATTTAAATAAATCCAAAAGACTACCTCAAATCAATCAAGAATTGAATTTCTCGAATTACCAAGGCAAAGTTTGGAGATTTACTTTACCTCCAAACTGGCAAAGTTATATAAATTCTAGCCTTGAGGAAGTGTGTGCATTTCAATGGAAATCTGCAAATGACGCAATTAGAGAAGGATTATTAAATATTGATAAATCGCGGGTACTAGAAATCAAATATGAAGATCTATCATCAAAAACCACAGAAGTGATTAAAGAGATTTGTTTATTCGCAGGCATAGAATTTTCTCCAGAATTAATAAAAATCAGCCACAAAGCACCTGCTGTTAATTACTTTGATGGCAAGCCTAGTTTTGATAAGTGGAAGAAAAACGAAAAAGAAATAGAGAGCATAAGTTCTTACATATCAGAGACTCAAAAAGCCATGGGATATTAAATGAATCAAATAACTAGTTCTACTATGCAAAAAACTTTAATCGTAATTACAATTATTCTAATCTCAGCGTCTTCTATACTCTGTACCAAAGCAAGTCAATATCAGGACGATACTGAACTAGCAAACTACATGCGAGATTTACAACGAACAATTAAAGCAAACTGGAAGCCTAAAAGTTTAAGTCAATCATATGTCCTGAAATTTGAAATCTAAATTCAAAATTGATAAATCTGGTAATATCCACGAAATCGAATTATTGAATAGACATACAGATGAAGATATCAATAATGCTGCCATTAAAGCAATTGAAAAAACAAAAGCTCCTAGTTTTGATAACGTCAAATCGCTAAAAAGAAGCAATAATATAGACGTTGAATTTACCTTTGATTACAAAATCTCAAAAATTCAAAAAAAATCTACTAAGCGAACCGAGACTAATCTCTATCAAGATTCTGTATTAAGCTCTAAAGATACCCAAAAAGCCGAAGATTCTCATCCATTAAAAAACATTCTTAGACTTTTAGTTATTCTGATATTTATATTTTGGAATCTATTCTTTAGGAATAAGAAAAAGCTGAGTCCTAAGAACTTCAATATCCAAAATAAAAAGCCACAATTTGATCAATATTACGATCCAACTGACGTAAAAAGATAATCAACACTGGCTTGTGTTTTTTACTATATAATTTAATCTGTGGTTGAAAACTCACATACATTTTTTGAAGTAAATTTTGATGGAATCCCTGGTCCAACCCATCTATTTTCAGGTCTTGCCAAAGGCAATATTGCTTCACAAATAAACGAGGGGAAAATTTCTTCTCCTAAAAAAGCTGCTCTACAAAGTCTAGAAAAAATAAATACTGTTTTTAAACTTGGAATTAAGCAAGCAGTGATTCCACCACATAGAAGACCAAACACAACTCCACTATCTGTCTATGGATTTAAAGGTAGTATTGAGGATCAATTAAAAGAAGCCTACTTCTCTGATCCAAAATTATTCGCAGGTTTGTATAGTTCTTCCAATATGTGGACAGCAAATGCTGCGACCATCAGCCCAAGCCCAGACACAGAGAACGGTAAGCTACAAATAACCATCGCAAATCTAAAAACTAATTTTCATAGATCACTAGAGAGCTTTAAGACTTATGATATTTTTAGAAAAATTTTTTCTTCTACTAAAATTTCAGTTCATAGTCCATTACCAGGATTAAGCCCAGATGAAGGGGCTGCCAATCATCTTAGATTTTGTGAGGATTATGGTGAAACTGGCTTAGAAGTGTTTATTTTTGGTTTTGGTTCAAGGGAAGAACTTCCTAGGACTAAAGTCTTTAAGCCAAGACAAAGCAAAGAAGCCTCAGATGATATCATCAAAAAACATGGCATAAAGCACTCACTAACTGCATTCCAGAAACCCGAAGCAATCGATGCTGGAGTATTTCATAATGATGTAATTAGTACAGCGAATAAAAATTTCTTTTTTTATCACGAAAAATCTTTTTTTAATAACTCTTCAACAATAAAAAAAATTGATGAGAAGTATAAAGAAATTACCGGAAAAAACTTGATTTTACTTGAAGTAAAAGAAATGGAAGTAAGTTTAAATGAAGCAGTGAGTTCGTATCTTTTCAACTCACAAATTATTAGCCCTAAAGACCAGGCAGGTATGATTCTTTTTGCACCAAAAGAATGTGAAAAATTTGAAAAAATTCGCAAATATATTGAAAAAATAATTGCTGATCCCAAGAATCCACTTAGCCAAGTGATTTATTTTGACTTAAACGAAAGTATGCAAAACGGCGGTGGTCCTGCTTGTTTACGCTTAAGAGTCGTGATGAATCAAGATCAGCTTAATGATATAAATCAATCCATATTATTTGATGACAAACTATACGAGAAATTAAAAAAACTTATTAATGAAAACTATCCAGACCAGCTCAAAATAGAAGATCTAATAAAGCCAGAGGTAGTTACTCAAATAAATCTTTGCTTTGATAAGTACGAAGAAATTTTTAAGATAAATCTCTAAAATCTTAACTGATCAAATATAATCTAGCTTTTAGCTTGTTCTAAAAATGATAGAATATATACGTGAAATTATCTTACAACTGGCTTAATGACTTTATTGATTTGAGAGATATCTCGCTTGAAGCTTTATCAAATAAATTAACAATGTCTGCTTTTGAAGTTGAAGAAATTGAAGCAACAAGAGAAGGGATCGATCCTAATGTAGTTTTAGGGAAAATAGAGAAAATAATCCCACACGAAAATGCTGACAAATTACAAGTTACTCAAACCAATATTGGCAATAAGATTTTGCAAATTGTTTGTGGTGCTAAAAATATTCAAGTTGAACAATTAGTGCCTGTTGCACTTGTTGGTGCTGAAGTAACTGATAGAAAAACCGGTGAGAAATTCAAAATCAAAGATTCTAAAATCAGAGGAATTGAAAGCTTTGGCATGTTGTGCTCAGGAGAAGAACTTGGCTTTGATGAAAATACTATTAAATTAATTACTGAAAAACATGGTGACGGAATTTACATCATAGAAACCGACGAAACTAATATTGGCAAAAGCATAGAGCATGTTTTAGGTTTCAAAAAAGATTTTGTTCTTGAAGTTGGTGCACGCAGTAATCGCGGAGATGCACTTTCAGTGATGGGTCAAGCTAGAGAACTTAGTGCAATCTTGAAAAAGGATTTTAAAATTCCTGTTAGTAAATCTTTCAAACATGAAAAAGACATTACTAAAATCGAGCCAAAAATAGACTCTGACTGTGATTTATTTTTCACCTTAGCTATTAAAAATATTGAAATAAAAGAATCACCGCAATGGCTTAAAGAAAGAATTAATGCGATGGGCATTGGTAGCATCAACAATATTGTTGACATTTCAAACTACGTATTATTAGAACGCGGTCAACCAATGCACTTTTATGATCTAAATAAACTCAAAGGTGACAGCCTCACTGTAAGAAAAGCCAAAGCTGCCGAAAAGATCATAACTCTTGAAAATAAAGAGCACATATTGGATGAAACAAACCTCGTTATTGCCGACAAAGAAGGTCCTGTATCTCTTGCTGGTGTAATGGGTGGCTTAGATTCTGCAATAAATAATAATACAAAAGATATACTTATTGAAGTTGCAGTATTTAGCCCTAGCATTGTTCGCAAAAGTTCAAGATCAGCTGGCGTTGAGTCTGAATCTAAACGCCGCTATGAAAGAGGCGTTGATCGAAACCAAGCAAGAGCTGCTTTACTAAAAGCAGTAGAGTTAATTATTGAAATTGCAGGAAACACTCAAACCCAGATAGGTGAAATTAAAATGGCTGGATCTGACATAGTTGAAGAAAAGACCGTTAGTTTACAAATAAATCAGATTGAAAAAATACTTGGTATTCATATTTTTGTTAAAGAAGTCATAGACCTGTTAAAACCACTTGGTGTAATACTCAAAGAAGAAACTGATGATGAATTATTATTCTCAATACCAAGTTTTAGACAAAATGATTTAACAAGAGAAATAGATTTAATTGAAGAAATTGGTCGTCTTTATGGATTTGATAAAATTCCAGCTCAAATACCACCCGCAGCGTTATTTAATTCAAGCAAAGAAGTACAGAATTATATTTCTGACAGTAAAGAACTGAGAAATACTTTTTATGCTTATGGCTATTCCGAAGTTAAACTTTCAAGCTTAATTGGGGAATCGGTTTCAAAGCTAGACAAAGCTGCCCAAGAACTAATTTCCAAGAAAAAACTTCATGCAATTCAAATGGATAATCCACTTTCTCTAGAACACAGCTACCTAAGGAGATCTTTAATTCCAAGTTTGATCCAAGCGGCTTCAAGAAATTATTCATACGAAAAAAACAAAGATATTAAACTCTTTGAACTTGGCAAAGTTTATGGCTTTCAAGAGGAAAATGCTGCTAATAGAGATGATTGCTTAGAACTCAATAAAGTAGGTGCGATTCTCATCAAAAATGAAAAGAATTGGCTCAACAAAAAAGAATCTTGCTTAGCAGAAAATTTTTACAGCTTCAAATCAGTTCTTGATAACTTATATAAAGATGCTGTCTTTAGCTCATTTGAAGTGATTGAAAAAAGTTCTAAATTAATACATCCTGGGATTTCGGCAAAAGTAAATTATCAAGGTAAAGAAATAGGGCTCATCGCTAAAATACATCCGGATATACAAAAAGAATGGGATCTTCCAGCAGAATCTTATGTGTTAGAGCTAGATTTTCCAAGATCTAATGCTATTAAATTCAAAGCGATCTCAAATACACCAGCTATTTTAAGAGATATTACTGTTGATAGTAAACTTGGACTTGAGAGTCATCAATTGATTAGCTTTATTAAAAAAAATACGCCTAAAACACTAAAAGAAGTTAAAGTAAGTGGACTTTTTGTTCGCGAACAAGGTAACTTGGAGCTCGACAATAATAAAAGTACTACTCTAAGCTTGCTCTGGCAAGACGATAACGACACACTAAAAGGTGAGGATATCGACTCTAGTATTCAGTCCGTAAAAAACTTGCTTGAAAAAGAACTTAGCGTTACATTTAGAGCATAGTGACCGAGCTGAAAAACCTAAGATTCAGTTTTCTTGTGATTGCATTTTTAATTTGCAGTCTTGTTGTCATACCTTTTGATTTTTTTGTTCAATTAAAAACATCTATTCCATTTTGGAGTTTTTATTTACTTGAAATTTGCTTTGTATTTTTGATACTTTTTGCTGCGTTCCCCAAAGCTTCTATCAGCTCTACTATGAAAATATCTGTGGTGTTTTTGATCTTTATAAGCTTTTGCTATTTACTTCAGGGATTTTTACCAATCCATGCAGATCACAAAATTCTGGCTTTTGAGATCACGGAAAACATAAGTTCATTAAAAATTGTCATTAATGTACTTGGAATTATTACATTACATATAATGGCTTGTTTTCTTTTTGCTTCTGAGCTTTTACGTAAAGAAAAAGATAGCGAACCCAAAGCAGAACACGGATCAACACTGCAATACCAAAGAGACGTTAGTCTTGATCAAGAATATTCTGATCAACAAAATTTTTCAACACAAAATGAAATTGAAGATATAGACAATATCGATTACAAAGAAAATTTAAGTTCACTTTTTGATATTTATCTAGATGACTACGAAAATAATCCAAATAAAATTCAACAAAAACTTGGCAACATGGAAAGTATCCTCTTGAATAACCTAAAAGAAGGTGTGACTGGTGCCATGTGCTTAAACCCTGATGGAGAAGAATTACATGATCAAATTTTTCATTGGCAAGGCTTCAACAAGCATGAACTGATTGAACTCTACAAAGCAAATGATAAGTTGAGTGCTAATTTAAATGAAGGAGCTTTGTGCCAAATGCTTTTTTCTGATCAAACTCATTGGTATTTAGTAGCAAAATACCGAGGCAATTACCTTCTACTTCAAACAGATGAATCTAGACCTGATTCACTAATAGAGAATAGCTTTTATCTTGTGCAAGCTATTAGGCAGTTTGCTTAATGAGATGACAAGAGTTTCAAAAGCAATTTATTTTGGCATAATGTAAGATATGATCGATAAACTTCTTAAACTTGTAGTTGAAACTGGATCAAGCGATTTGCATATCGCATGTAACGAACCGCCAATTTTAAGAACAAATGGAGAATTACAAAGAACTGATTTTGCTCCTTTTACAAAAGCACAAGTTGAACAATTATGTTTTAGTTTTTTAAGCGAGCAACAAGCTGATTTTCTAAAGAGAAATAAAGAGATCGATCTTTCTTATGGTGTTGAAGGGCTGGGTCGTTTTCGTATAAATATTTTTACTGATAGACATGGATACGCAGCCGCACTTAGAACTATTACTGAAAAAATACCAACTTTAGAACAATTAAATCTACCTGCTACTACAAAAGATATAGCTCAATTACCAAGAGGCTTAGTGCTTGTTACTGGACCAACTGGATCAGGTAAATCAACCACACTTGCTGCAATTATAGACTGGATTAATACACATCGTAGTGAGCATATCTTGACTATTGAAGATCCAATAGAATTTGTTCATAAATCAAAAAAAAGTTTGATTAACCAACGTGAACTTGGAAGTGATACACATAGTTTTAGTAACGCCTTAAGATCAGCTCTAAGAGAAGATCCTGACGTAATTTTAATTGGTGAAATGCGTGACTTAGAGACAATTTCACTTGCAGTTACTGCCGCTGAAACTGGTCACTTAGTTTTTGGTACTCTACATACTTCATCAGCAGCAACAACTATTGATAGATTGATTGATGTTTTTCCTCATGAACAACAAACTCAAATCAGAATTCAATTATCAAATTCATTGAAAGCTGTTTTATCACAAACTCTTTTACGTAAAAAAGATGGTAAAGGTAGATGCATGGCAATGGAGATTATGACCGTAACTCCTGCTATCTCTAACTTAATACGCGAAGGTAAGACTTCACAAATTTATTCTGCAATTCAAACAGGGCGCAAAGAAGGTATGCAAACTTTAGAAGCAGCACTTGCAGATCTTTATAAACAAGGACTTGTCAGAATTGATGATATTGTTTCAAAAAGCTCACGTGTTGACCAATTAAAGAACTTAATTGGTGCTGAGATCAACGCTTAGATTAGCAAATTATTTTAACCGCTAGCCTTCTCTTCATGATTGAATTTAAAGGAAATAGATTTGTAAATAATCTCTATATCAGAATTATTTCTTTAGTCTTTAGCAGCGCTTTTAGTTAATCTTAAACTGTACCCAGTTAAAGCAAAAATATTTAATGCAAGTCAATATTTAAAATTAACGAGCACCTCAGAAACTAACTTAGAACTTTTTTTTAAATAAAGATAACTTTAACCAAAATTTCAACGAAAAAACTCAAGATTAAATTTACGATACCGATGTTAATCCAAAAAGATTACTAAGTATCTCTAGACCAATAATTTTATCTGAGGAAAAGCTAGTAACGCTTTTATCGATATTGAATTAAAAAATTTAACTCAAAGTTCTAATATACAAATTGATTTATATAATAGCCAAGATGTGTATAAAGCAAGCTTAACAGCCTCTATTGAAATAGGGGGTTCTGATAATGTTACATAGCTTGATATTGCAAACTCAGAATGTACAGGTGATTTTGGAAAATGCCACTTGAAAATATACTTCAAACTTAAAACTTACTGCAACACCAACTAGTGGTATTGAAACCAAAATAGAAAATTTTAGTAACTCGGCAACTCATGCTACGCATGGTTGCTACCTTTTATCTGGACGCCCGATTGAAAAACTTCGTTTTTCAGGGCATCCTTAATGTCCAAATGTGGTGTATATCAGATGGCGATGTTACAGATATAGATTCAGAAAGTTATGATGTATGCGCGTTTACATTAACTCGAGATGCGGAGGTCAGGTACCTTGAGATCTCTGAATGATTTTTGTCATTGCAAGGAGCAGAGCGACGCGGCAATTTATTCTCGTCATTTAATCGTTGCTATAGTAAATCTTGGTTAAGCATTACTTGTTATCGAGACGAGTGATGTAAGGTATAGATAAATTCTATACTGCCAGCATTAAAGTAGATCGAGTCGTCATTAATCTTACAAAGGATGTTCGC
>CAIYXB010000177.1 GCA_903930015.1 uncultured bacterium
GCGAACATCCTTTGTAAGATTAATGACGACTCGATCTACTTTAATGCTGGCAGTATAGAATTTATCTATACCTTACATCACTCGTCTCGATAACAAGTAATGCTTAACCAAGATTTACTATAGCAACGATTAAATGACAGCTAAGTAATCTTGACTTTGAAATCTCGTCCTTTATAATATTAGATTTGTCACGAAATCGTTCAGAACAAGGCTTGTGAGTCCCTTGCCACCGGAATTTACTAGAACGTAAATGATTCCAAGGTCGTATATATAACCGCTATATAGGCAAGATCACTTTCTCCCTTGGTGAGGCGCAAAGCGCCGAGGGACTAAGGTCTAGCGTTAAAAAAATGCGCAAGCATTTTTAGCGTATGTAACGCAGTTATGGGCGATTTCGTGACAAATCTATCGTATAATTTATAAATGGTAGATAAAAGATCGCCTTATACAAGTTGTGTACATTTTGATCATAATGCATTAAGCAATACTAACGGAGTAAATACTCCAATTTATACATCAACTTCATACAGATATTCTGAGTTAGGCAAATCAATTCCTCATTACCCTCGTTATCTAAATACACCTAATCAAGAAGTTTTAGCTAGAAAGTTAGCTCAGCTTGAACATGGTAAACATGCTTTTTTAACAAGCTCTGGGCTTGCTGCAATTACTGGAGCTTGCCTCGCTATTCTCAAGACAGGTGATCATGCAATTTTTCAAAAAGAAATTTATGGAGGTACCTATAGTTTTGTTGAAAATAAGCTTAAAGATTATGGAATAGAATATTCTTTTTTTAACGGTGAAAATCCAGATGAAATACAATCTTTGATTAAAAAAAACACTAAGCTGATTTATGTTGAAACACCGTCTAATCCTTTACTGACAGTGGTTGATCTTGAGGCTATAACTAGAATCGCAAAAACAAATAATTTAGTTTCAATTATCGACAACACCTTTGCTACTCCGATGAATCAAAACCCTTTAGACTATGGTTTTGATGCGATTGTGCATAGTGCTACAAAATATTTTTCTGGACATAGTGATATTATCGCTGGAGTAATAATTCTAAACTCAGATTCATTAGTTCCACAAATTCAAGATTATTTAATTCATGCTGGAGCAACTTTAGACGCGCAAACTTGTTATTTACTAGAACGTAGTATCAAAACTCTTGCTCTAAGAATGGATAAACACAATACAAATGCTCAATTAATTGCTGAGTTCTTGGAAGGACATAGTAAAGTAAAAAAAGTTTTTTATCCTGGCTTGAAATCCTTTACTGGCCACGAATTAGCTAAAAAGCAAATGCGTGGTTTTGGTGGCATGATGAGTCTAGAGCTTGATACTCGCGAGGAGAGTCTTGCAAATTTTGTAGATAATTTGAAAATATTTATACACGCAGTGAGCTTAGGTGCTGTTGAATCATTGATTTCAGTGCCAAGATTTAGTTCTCACTCTAAAATGTCTCAAAAGCAAAGAGAAGAAGCTGGTGTTTCTAACACCTTAATCAGGCTCTCGATCGGAATCGAAGATACTCAGGATTTAATCAATGATTTACAACAGGCTTTAGATAAATTATGATTTTTAATTCACTCACTATCTTTATACTTCCGTGGGCATTAGGTTTCTTTTTATTTCTTATAGGACCCATCGTTGCAAGTCTAGTGCTATCTTTCACCAGTTTTGATGGACTGAATCTACCTGTTTTTATTGGACTTAAAAATTTCGAGACTGCCTTTAGTGACCCAATTTTTTGGGCTTCATTAAAAGTAACATTTACTTTTGCTTTGATCTCACTACCACTAATGACAATACTTTCAATTACTATAGCGATGTTATTAAATAAAAAAATAATTGGAGTTGAAGTCTTTAAAGTCATTTTTTATTTACCAACTATCATCCCGATCGTAGCTTCAAGCGTGCTCTGGACTTGGATTTTCAAAGCCGATAACGGAATACTAAATAAGTTTTTAGTAAATGTTTTTAATTTTTTAGATCTTGAAATAAATCCTCCACTCTGGCTTTCAGATCCACAGTGGGCTTTACCAGCATTAATATTAATGAGTGTCTGGTCCATCGGGAATCCCATGATTATCTATCTAGCAGGCTTACAAAACATACCAGAGTCACTATATGAAGCTGCTGAACTTGATGGTGCTAATGGTTTTGAGAAATTCATCCATGTGACTATCCCAATGCTCATGCCAACAATATTTTTCAATGTCACCATTGGTGTCATTCAAGTATTTCAATACTTCGTACCTGCTTTTGTTATGACCTCTGGTGGTCCGCAGAATGCAACTATGTTTTATACGCTTTATACTTACCAGCTAGCTTTTGATGATTTTCGTTTTGGCTACGCAAGCGCGCTTTCGTGGATATTGTTTTTGATAATAGTGGCTAGTACCTATTTGGTGTTTAGATTGAAGAAATGATTATCAATTATCTTAAAGTCGTTACCTTCTATAGTTATGGTAATTTCAAATAACACATATCCACTAAATGTTTCCTAATTCCCCTTAATTCCTAACCACTATTGAAACCTATGATACCCTTATATTTGTAAGTATACAAAGAGAGGTATAAAATCATGGCAAAAGTAAAATATCAATTTCAAGAAGGCATAAGTTTGAGTGAATTCTTGTCTGA
>CAIYXB010000178.1 GCA_903930015.1 uncultured bacterium
ATTTCGATAATTCAACAATCATAAGTATATGGCCGTCTAAATTCAAGATTTTGTTCCCAAGTTAATTTAAAACTTTCTTTCTCTACCTATCAACTAACCTAGCGCTTATGGACTTTTGACCCCCTACAATTAGCTATATTCATTGATATAAATGTAATTTATGGCTTATAGGTACAGTGACTCTGAGAAATTTAGAGCAAATATACATTTGATAATGGGCTCTACCTTATGCACACCCCTATGTCTTCTTATAATGGATTTAATTAGAGAAAATAAGTTTATTGGTATAGTAAATTTCAGTGCTTCCATCATCTTATTTCTAATGGGTAGCTTGTTCATTAACAATAGTCACCATATAATGATAAAAAAGGACGAACAAAAAAATGACTGAAGCTAATTTTTATATGATTATAGGTTGCTCCATACTAGCTGGTGCGGCAGCTCTTGTATATTTTGGTCCACTTGGTAAAAGTCCTGAAGAAAGAAAACCCAATAAAATACTTTAGCTATAGGATAAAGGATAGTTAAAATGCAAGAAAATCATATTGCTTTACTTTTAGGAATGATTGTACTTTTTTCTACAGCAGCTCATGCTGCTTTCTTCATGAAAAAAGAGCGACCTAAAGAACCAAACAAGTAAACAGATATAGTAAACCAATTTAATAATGCAAATTGTCATTGCTGATGAAGCATTACTATTATGATTTTCTATAGTAAAACTTGCGTATTTGCGAAAATCAAAAACCCATTTGCTATAAATATATTTATGGCTTACAAATACAACGATTCTGAAAATTTTCGAGCAAAACTATTCTTAACTCTTGGCATAGTATTAACAGTCCCTTTCTTGATGCTCATTGTAGAGAAACTTAAATTAGGTTCGGGTTTTGTGGAATGGAGTATTGCGATTGTTCTACTAGCTCTTGGGATAAGTAGTATTCTCAACAGCTACAATATAATGATAAATAAAGATGAAAAAAAGAGTGAATAGACTAAGACTTCATAAGCCACTCAAGAACAGCTTTTTGAGTGTGCAATCTATTTTCAGCTTGATTTAAAATAGTATTTTCATGCTTCTCTAAAGCTTCTGCAGTAATCTCTTCACCACGATGTGCTGGCAAACAATGAAGGACTATAGCAGTTGGTTTTGCATAATCTGCCATAAGTGCCTTATTTACTTGATAACCTTGGAAAACTTTTTTACGACGCTGAGCATCTTTCTCTTGTCCCATACTTGACCAAACATCAGTATAAACGACATCAGCATCATGAGCTGCTTCTCCCACACCATGAGTAATTGTCGAAAATTCAGATTCAAATTCCCTTTTAGGTTCATAGCCAACTGGGCAAGCGATCGAAATTTTTATATCTAGTTTTGCACAAGCAAGCATCAAAGAATGCACAGTATTATTTCCGTCACCGATATAAGCAATTTTAATTCCATCAAAACTACCAAAATGCTCTTTTATAGTAAGAAGATCTGCAAGAGTTTGACAAGGATGTTCAAGGTCGCTAAGCCCGTTGATGACAGGGATTGTAGCGTGGCGAGCTGTTTCTTCTAAAACTTCTTGACCAAAAGTTCTTATCATCACAGCATTTAAATAACGAGACATTACTCTTGAAATATCCGCGCGAGTTTCACGTTGATCAATTTGAATCTCACTTGTATTAAGCACAACAGCAAAACCACCAAGCTGATTGATACCAACTTCAAAACTCATTCTTGTTCTAAGACTTGGTTTCTCAAAAATCATTCCTAAGGTTTTACCCTTAAGAATATGACTTTGATCTTTACCAGCTTTTAAATCCGCTTTAAGTTCAGATGCTCTATCTAAAAGCTTTAAAAGCTCTTCTTTGCTTACGTCGTTAATACTCAAGAAATTCTTTGGCATTCTTTCAATATAACATCTTTTTAAGTACGCCTACAGTCGCGGACTCAAAGCGGACAATCCGATCTATTTAAAATAATATTCTTGGCTTCTTTCCATTTATCTTCTAATTGCGCTGGCGAATATTCTTTCATTAATTTATTCTCTTTTTTGCAAAGCTCCATCATCAAATCAAATCTCTTAATAAATTTATTATTAGTTTTTCTAAGTGCATCTTCTGGATCTATCTTAAACCAACGAGCAATATTTACTACAGTAAAAAGTACATCACCAAGCTCAAGCTCAGCCTCAGCCTTTAAATCCACAGAAGCAAAATCATCTTTATTTGGATCTTTACCTTTTGCACGAGAAGCTTGAACAACTTCTTTAAGTTCATCAATCTCGGATAGAAGTTGATCATATAGTTTTTCTTCTAAATCCCATTCAAAACTTTCAGCTACAGCTTTTTTGGAAATTTTCCAAGCTCTGGCAAGTGCAGGCATCTCTTTTGGAATTCCTTCATAGATTGATTTGCGTGATTCTTTTTCTTTTGCTTTTTCTTTATCCCAAAGTGTGTCTACCTCTTGGGTGTTTTTTGCTGTATCTTTACCAAAAACATGAGGATGTCGTTTGATCATTTTTTCATCGATCTTTTTTACAACATCCTTAAAACCAAATTGACCTTTTTCTTCTGCGATCCTTGCGTGCAGAACAATCTGCAAAAGTAAATCACCAAGCTCTTCTTTAAGCTCTTCTGGGTTTTTATTATCAATCGCCTCTAAACTTTCGTAAAGTTCTTCAAGCAAATATCTCTTTAAAGACTCATGTGTTTGCTTAAGATTCCAAACACAACCCTTCTCTGGGTGCCTAATATCTTCTATGGTTTTAATAAAGTCGTTTATTTCTTGCATTGATATCCTGTTAAAATATAACTTATGACCCTAACAGCTGAGCAAATCATAGCAAAAAGCGCTAGCCAAAGCAAAGAATTAGTCGCAAAAATCTTAAAAGCAAAGACAGCTGTTGTAACTTCACACGTAAACCCGGATGGAGACACTCTAGGCTCAATGCTTGCACTTGCAAAAGTGCTCGAACAATCTGGACTTGAAGTCACTCGCGTTATGCACGATGAAGTACCTGAGATTTATCAGTTTTTCCCAGATCAACAAAAAGTTTTATGTTCACAAAAAAAAGAAGATCTTGAAAAAATCCCAAGTGAATTTGATCTAAGTTTTAGCTGTGATTGTGGAGCTATTGCTCGACTAGGTTCAGCTGGCGCGATTTGGCTTAAAGCAAAAACAACAGTAAACATTGATCATCATCTATCAAATCCACTCTACGGCGATCTTAACTGGGTTGATCCCAATGCAACTTGCACAGGTCAAGTAGTAAAAGAACTTGCTAACGCGCTTGAGCAAGAAGGTAAAAAGATTGCAACAGATAAAGATTTGGCTTCACTTTATTACATCACGCTGCTAACTGATACAGGCGGTTTTCGCCATAGTAATACGACTCAAACAGTGTTTAACTGGGCAGCAGAGCTAATCGGACAAGGAGCGGACCCCAGCCTTATATACAATGGGTTATTTAACCAGATACCCTTTCGAGCAATAAAAATTATTGGTAATGCTTTAAATAAACTTGAGCTTGATACTATTAAATTAACCTCAGGTAAAGAGATTTCAATTGCCTACACTTATACTCTAAGACAGGATTTGGAAGATGTTCAAGCGAAAGACGAAGACACTGATGAAATCGTCGATCATATAATGAGAATTAAAAAACTAGACATGTGCCTTTACCTAAGAGAAGGTAAGGAAGAAAAGTCATTCAAGGGCAGCCTTAGAAGTATCTGTCAGGATATCGAGTGTAATAAGGTTGCTGCCCATTTGAATGGCGGTGGTCATGCTCGAGCGGCTGGATTTAATCCAACAGCCAAGAGTTTTGATGAACTAAAAACAAGAGTCTATGATCTTATTTCTAGATATAACGAACTTTAATTTAAGAGACTAGTAAACTTCTTCAGCACTAAGCTCTGGCATTTGAGCTAGAGATTCGATAACGACTTCAGCTCTTTGTTCGTCGGACATTGAGTCAAGTGTGCGCCACATATACTGCACCCATTCGGCTCTGTCTTTGTCAACTTGATCTGCATTCTTTACTAAGAATTCTTCACAGGAATTATACTCCCTGTAATAGTAGATCGAAGCAATAGTATCAGCAATATACGAGTATGTATAATCATCAACCTCATTGTCTTCATTGTAGTTTTGACAATACGACAAAAACTTCTCCAATAATACGCCAGGATCTAATTGATCCTCAGCAAAGTAACCGTCAAGCATTTTCCCCCCTTAATACTCCAGCTATCTATAAGATAAATATCTTATTGACAGAAAGAGTTATATTTAACTTAAGAAATTCTCGTTTTAAACTATTTATTAAAGGATTTACCAAGGAATAAGCATCTTAGTAAATTTGTAACTCACAAACTAGTATGGTTACTACCTTTTTAAGGTTTTGTATTAGATTAAATATTTTATAAATTCCCTAAAATTACTCACCTAAGCCTAAGCCCAAGTTCGTAAATAATGCAATAGCGGCCGTTTCAGCTTTTAGCAATCTAGCTCCAAGTGAAACAGCAATAAAACTTTTACCCCCCAAGTTTTGTGTTTCGTCAGTGGTAAGACCACCCTCTGGTCCAACCATAATCACTGTATCGGCACTAGCGCCCATTACTTGAGCTTTTTTTGAGCCTTTTTCTAAAGAAAGTTCTTCATAAGCAAAAAATTTTAAAATATCCTTGTTATTAGCTGATTTATCATCAAAATTGAGATCTAAAAAATTTTTAATCGAGTGATACACTGGTAATTTAGCTCCACCACACTGTTCTACAGCATCTTCAATTAAAGAAAGAATTTTATCATTTTGCTTTTCAAGACTATCTTTGTATTTCTTTTGACTTCGCGTAAAAAAAACAGGTTGGAATTCTGAAACACCAAGCTCAGTTAATTTTTTTATCATCCAATAATAATTCTCTGGCTTTATTACAGGTACATAAAATTTGACCCAATTTTTAAGTTCTCTTTGTGATTGATATTGTCTTGTAATAGTAAAATTAGCCTGTTTTTTTGAGATATCTGTTAATTCAACTTCATAGATATTGCCTTTTCCATCAAAAAACTCAATATCTTCGCAAGAATCCTTAGTTAAGCGAAGGACATTATTCATCTTATGTAAAAGACCCTCGTCGGTGATTTTTACGTTTTTAATTGAAATATTAGGAATATAAAACCTATAGTTTCTCATATATTAATAATACAGGGCTTACGGGTTTGGCTAAGTACAAGGCATATTTGAGCCGAAAATTAACGTAGTAATTAGCCAAAGACGTAAGTCCTGTATTATTTTAGAATATATACAGATGTTAGATATCAAATTAATTAGAAAAGACCCAGATTTTGTAAAAAAACAAATTTCCAGACGTAATTCTGATTTAGTCAAAGAAATTGACAAGATCATCGAACTTGATTTGGAGCACAGAAAAGCGCTGCAAGCAAAACAAGAGCTTGAGGCTCAGAAAAACAAACTTTCAA
>CAIYXB010000179.1 GCA_903930015.1 uncultured bacterium
AGCGGATGCGTTTGTGAGATACTAGACCTGTTGCGAAAGTGCAACTTGAGCAAAACAGGTCTAAATATAAATTGGAAACCGAAGGTTTCATAGAGTTACTACAAAGAATCTATCTCTTTGTAGTAACTCTAATAATCGAATTTTCCTTTGAGTAAGGAAGTTTGAACCCATTGTAATGACCAGCTTGAAATAATTGAGATAAAGCGAGAGAGTAATAGTCAACAAATTATGTGACCTTTACCGCAATGACGCATTATATTAGTGAGCCATGAATATAAAACGATCATAAAGCAAAAAAAATCCCAAGTTAATCAACTTGGGATTTTCAATAATAACTTATTGTTATATAAATTAAGCAGCAACAGGAAGTGCAGCACCAACATTAACAGCTAGCTCACACAATCTGTTTGAATAACCATATTCATTGTCGTACCATGAAAGAATCTTTGCATGGTTATCACCAACAACAGTAGTGAGTGATGCATCTACTATAGACGAATTTGGATTACCACTAAAGTCTATACTAACAAGTTCTTCTTCAGTGTACTGTAGGATACCTTTAAGTGATCCTTCCGCAGCTTCTTTAAGAGCTTGGTTGATAGCTTCTTTAGTTACTTTATTTTTGAAACTAAATACTACGTCAGTCGCAGATACATTTGGTGTAGGAACTCTAATTGCAAAACCATTTAATTTACCATTTAAATGTGGTAATACTAGACCAATTGCTTTTGCTGCACCAGTTGTAGTTGGGATCATTGATTGAGCTGCTGCTCTTGATCTTCTAGGATCAGAGTGAGCATTATCAAGTAATCTTTGATCTGAAGTGTACGAGTGTATTGTTGTCATAAGACCAGTTTCAATACCAAATTTTTCATCTAATACTTTTGTAATTGGAGCTAAGCAATTTGTTGTGCAGCTAGCATTTGAGATTATATTGTGCTTACCTGGATCGTACTGATTATCATTAACACCCATTACGATTGTAATATCTTCGTTTTTAGCAGGAGCTGAGATTAAAACTTTTTTTGCACCAGCATCTAAATGCGCTTTTGCTTTTGCGCCGTCAGTGTATACACCTGAACACTCAAGTACTACATCAACACCATGTTTATCCCAAGCGATATCTTTCGGGTTAAACTCTTTTGTAAATTTCGCAGTCTTATTATCGACAGTAATACTGTTGTCTGTTGCAGAAACACTACCTTTATATTGACCCAAAATACTATCGTACTTAATTAGGTGAGCTGACATTTTTGGATCTGAAACAGGGTCATTAATTAAAACAACATCAATTTCGTCAGAGAAATTCTCCATTATTGTACGGAAGACATTTCTACCAATTCTTCCAAAACCATTTAAACCAACTTTTACTTTAGACATATATTTCATTATATCAAGAATGAATGTCTAGGTGTAATTGGTTATATTTTGTAAATATTTTGTTTATTTTTGTAAAACGTTCGCTACTTGAAGGGTGTTATTATCAATGACTATGAATAAGCCAGATGTTCCAGATTTTTTCATTAATCCAAAGGGAATTAATAATTTCGATCCAGATCAATTTTTATCTAAATACAAGTATTTCATTATTGGAATTATCGTACTTTTTTTAGTAGTTCCAAATTTTATTATTTTAGTGGGTGCAGGTCAAAGAGCTGTTGTTTTTAATCGTATAACTGGTATGGAAAAACGCGTTCTAGAGGAGGGTATTCAGTTAGTGATCCCTTTTATTCAAGAAACTTCTATCTATAATGTTCGTGAGATTAGTTATATCTTCTCCGATAAACCAGAAAGAAGTAAAAGAGGTGCTTTTATTATGGGAGGTTCAATTAACACCTTAACTTCTGATGGGCAAAGCATTTCAGTAGAAGTTACTGTTCGAGCTAGACCAGACTTTAAAGAATTATGGTGGTTGCATCAAAATTTAGGTGATGATGCCTATGAAAGTTATGTCGAAAAGATTATTACGCCAGTGGTAAGAAGTATAGTGCGTGAAATAATTGCTGGATATACGGTTTCTGCTATTTATAGTGAAGATAGAAGAGTAATTGCTGAGACTATTTCAAAGAATTTAGAAAGTTATTTAGCTAAATACAAAATAGTTTTAACTGAGTTTTTGTTAGATGAAGTTACTTTTTCTGATGCTTATCAAAGCGCTATTGAAGAAAAGCAAAAAGCGCGTATCGAACTAGACACCAAAGATAACGTTATTGTAGAAGAAGAAAATAAAAGAGATGCTGTCATTACCAAAGCGCAGGGTGAAGCAGAAGCAATCAATTTAAAAGTAATGGCACTTGCTAATAACCCTAGCTATATAAAGTATAGAAAAGCACAGATTCTAGGAAAAAGAACCAAAATGGTTTTTAGTGATAGTCAGTTCTAGTATTAAGGATAAAAATATGTTTAACGTTAAAAATCAATTTACTCTCATAATAATATTTGCGGCACTTGCTGTTCTAGTGCAATCAATGAAAGTGATCCCAGCTGGTAGGACAGGTGTGATATTTAATTTGAAAGGTGGTATCCAGAAAAATTATTATGGAGAAGGACTACATTTTATAGTACCTTTTTTGCAAAATCTAATAATTTTTGATACGAGAGTTCTAACCTATTCGTTTTCTCAGGCAAATTCAGAGAAGGACCCAAAACGTTTGGGTGACCCGATTATAGCAAAAACTCAAGATGGACAAATTGTAGCAATCGAAGTTTCGATCGTTACACAAATGATAAAAGAGAAAGCACCAGAAGTTTATCAGAAACTTAGAACAGATTACGAATCAGTTTTAAAAGCAAAAATATCAAAAACTATGCAAGAAGTTATTGCAAGATATGTTGCTGATGCACTATATACTGCTGAGACTAGAAGAATAGTTACTGAAGAACTTTTTGAGAGTTTATCGAGTTCATTTCTCTCTTCTGGCTTTAAACTTCAAGACGTATTTTTAAGAAGAATTGATTTCTCTAAAGAATATATTCAAGCAATAGAATACAAACAAATTGCTTTACAAAAAGCTCAACTTGCTCAAATTCGTAAGGATATTGCTATTAAGGAAAAGGAAATTGAGATTATTAAAGGTGAGGGGCAGGCACAACTTGTTTCGATTAAAGGTAGTGCAATTCAGAGGAATCCACAAGTTGCTGAGTTAGAGTACCTAGAAGAAATTGAAAGATCTGAGAATCCTGTTCCAGTTATTACTGGTCTTAAAGGCAATACTTTCATCAATCTTGATAAAATAGTTCCACAAAGCTAATGTTAGGATCAAATTCATCATTATCATCTTTCGCGCCAGAGGATATTCTGGCACAACAAAGAGTTGCAAGGCAATTAACAGATTTCTATATTCAAAAAGGATTTGAGTCTGTTGATATTCCAACTATAGTTGATATGTCTTTGGTGAGTAAAGCTAACTCAAAATTCACTCAGAACGTATTTAAGCTCTTTGATGAATCAGGTAAAACACTGGCATTAAGGACAGAGCTAACTCAACCACTTGCAAAAATGGTTGCTAACTATCATTCTAAATTAACTTTCCCGCAGAAATATTTTTACGATGCAAGTGTCTTTAGATTTAAAGGTTCTCATACTGATTCGTCAAAAGAGATTAAACAAGTTGGTGTTGAAGTCTTTGGTAAAGATGCTGGTGATATTGATGAAGAGTTGATTTGTTTGATTCTTGATTCTTTGAAGGAACTGAAAATTAAAGAAGCAAAAATTTCTATTACAGATACTCGAATTTGGCAAAAAATATTTGAGATTTACGGTGCTCCTAATTATAGTTTTGAAGAAGAGTTAGAGAAGATGATGAATAGTGATTCTTATAAATCTACTCTAGCTTCTGATAAAGAATTAAGTCTTGCCGCAAAACTTTATAAAGCTCTCCTAGAAAGAAATATAGTCCGCTTTAGAAAGTTGATCAAAAATCAACCAGACTTACAACTGTTTTTAAGCTCAAATAAGATTGAAGATTTTGAAAAACTTCTAGAAATAGATTTAAGTTTATTAAAAAGAATTGATTCTTTGTCTGATAATGTTGTCTTTGATCCTCTACAGTGCCCAGACTTAAAACTTTATACGGGTTTACATTTTATGCTCTATGCAAAAGGTTCAGGCTCTATGCTTGCCCTTGGCGGACGTTATGATACACTCTGTGGTCAATTTGGTGCAGAGATTCCGGCAATAGGTTTTGCCTTTTACGTAAAAGAACTTAGTAACCTTGTTGAAAAGAAAGTACAGAGAAATAAGCTCAGAATTGCAATCGCAAAAGGTGGACTTTTTGATGATGCAAAAGAATTTCTCTCAAAAAAATCCTTTAAATTTGCTGATGATAAAAATAGAAAACTTATTTTAGAAGTCGCTTCGAAATTAAAATCTCCTTTTGATGAAGTAGAGGTATTGCTTGTCAGAGGTCATGATGTTCCTGTCTATGTAGAGCATGGAGCAGCGGATTTAGGAATTGTTGGTCTTGATGTAGTACTTGACTCTAAAACTTCGAACTTCTTAGTAAAAGATCTTGAATATGGTCACTGTCGCCTAAGTGTTTGTGCTAGAAAGGGATTATATAAATCTGTGTATGATCTTCCTAAGCAAACCAGGGTGGCTACTACTTTTCCGAATTTAACAAAGGAATTTTTTGATCTTAAAGGTGTTAGTGCGGAGATTATTAATTTATATGGTTCTGTTGAACTTGGTCCTTTGACTGATTTAAGTGATGTAATTGTTGATTTAGTTGCAACGGGTAAGACTCTTAAAGAGAACGATTTAGAGGAAGTAGAAAGCTTCTTAGATTGTAGTGCTTATTTAATTGCAAATAAGGCGAGCTTCAAGCTTTATAGTAATGAGATTTTAGAATTTTAATTGTCTAGACAATTAAAATTCTCATTAGACCTCCTTACGCTCAACCTCCGGTTTCGCAAGAGGTCTAATTTTGTGTTTTATTATGAATCATTAAAGTTTGATGCACTTGATTATTGAATTATTTGAATTGCATCAGTTTGATCTTACAATAATTGGTAAAAAGCTCATGTTTTTGCATTATCCTTAAAGATTTTTTATGTAAAGCACTTCTATTAAATTGAGGTGTAAAATTATAAGTATGAATAAAATTATAAAATTACTAGACGAAAATAGATTATTGAAAGTTATTTCAGGAATAACAAACTACGATTTAAATAAAGTGCGTAAAATAGTTCACTCTGCTCAAATTGCTGGTGCTGATCTTGTTGATATTTGTGATGATGAAAACATAATCAAGGAAATGAAAAATTGTTTTGACATCAATTTATGTGTGTCTTCTATTGATATTAATAAATTAAAAAATGCAGACCTACTTGGAGTGGCAATGATAGAACTTGGTAACTATGAAGCACTTCACGACCAAGGTATTTTTTACAGTGCGCAAGAGGTTTTGCAAATGGCAAAAGAGATTATGGCATTCAATCCGAAAGCTTTAGTTTCAATTACAGTTCCTGGTCATTTAGAAGTTAAAGACCAAGTTGAACTTGCAGAAAAACTAGAGTTATTAGGTGTTGATTTGATTCAAACTGAAGGAGCTTCTTTGGTTGATACAAAAGCTGCTGCTGCACTAGGTCAAATTGAAAAAGTAAAACTTACTCTTGCAAATACAATTGAAATATCAAAAGTACTTAACAATACTTTTCTTATGACTGCGTCTGGTATTACTCCTGATACAGCGAAGCTTGCTATTGCTTGTGGAGCCAATGGTATTGGTGTAGGTCAATACATTAATAAATTAAACTCTGAAATTGAGATGATAGCTGCAACTAGAGCATTAATTGAAGCTATTGATGTTAAAGCTCCTATAACAATAAATATATAATCTCTCTTAATTTAGAGCTTATGCAAATGATAAGATTGAGGGTTGTGTTAAAGGCAACCCTTTATTTAAATGGCTAAAATAGATAGATATGTACTAACTGAATTCTGGCTGCCACTAGTTAGTGGAGCAGGTATTATTACAGGTGTTTGGCTGGGTATTGATAAGTTCAAAGAGGTTTTTAAATTACTTGCAAAATCTGGTGCGCCTTTCTCAACAGGTATTGTTATTTTGGGTTTAGAGACTCCTCAGATTCTTGCAATTACAATCCCTATTAGTATTTTACTTGCTACTTTTTTAACCTTTCAGAAATTATCGGCTCAATCTGAAATTATTGCAATGAGAGCTGCTGGTGTAAGTTTTACTCGTTTAATGAGACCGGTGTTTTATTTAGGTTTACTTGGAATGATTATATGTTTTATTCTATATGAATTCATTGTGCCTTTCACCAATCCCTTTGCTCAAAAGGTTTACATGCTTTCTTTGTATCAAAATCCTATTGAAACAAAAGGTGTCAATGGTTTTACTTATTTTGAAAAAGATTCTGATGATGCAACAAAAAGAATTTTTTATGTAAGGAAATTTAAAGATGATTATTTAAAAGATGTCGTTATTTTGGATTTCTCAAAGAAAAATATTTCCATGATTCATACTGCTCGTAAGGGTGAATGGGATCCAAAGCGCGGTGGTTGGATACTTTATGATGGTAGTAGCAGTTATATAAAAAATTCAGAGATTGATAAATCTGATACTGAGCTTGAATCTGAATCTGAAATGGACGCAGATGATTTTAATACTGACGCACTTCACTTGGTGACTAACTTTAAAGAGACTCTAATTCCAAGTAGTTTAAATCCAAATACTATACTTAAAGAAATCTCAAATGTACGTGATATGAATTTCTGGCAATTAAGAAAACTTATTCGTAGTCATGAAAAAGGGCATATCTTTACCGATAAATTAAATGAATATAGAACTAAGTATTTTAATAAATACGCTTATCCTTTTTCTGCAATATTACTTGCAATTATTGGTGCTTGCTTGGGTATCACCGGAAGACGACGTGCTGTGAATTGGGGTTATATTGCACTTGGATTAATTGTGTTTGTGTTTTACATGTCACAGACAGTATTTGATTCTTATGGTCAGTCAGGGAAAATTGATCCAATGATTGCAGTTTGGATGCCGAATTTTATTTTAGGAATTATTGCTGCGAGTGTTTATTTCTATAGAGCAAATAGATAGTTTTATACATCCATCTGAATATTTGAAAAATCTTCAAGTTCAAGTAAAGTACTTTCGATTATTCGATAATTCTCAGCCATTGGGTTTCTGTCGACAAGTTTGCTCATTTGATCATTCTCTGCAAGAGAAAAAGAACTGTTCACTGCTTCGTCTAAATCTTTATCACCAAATCGAATATCAAAATTTGTAAATTTAGCTTTTAGGGCGTCTTGTTGATCTTGAAAATTACTTTCATTAAACGGTATGACATGACTGCCATTGTTACTTGGTGTCGCTGGACCTTTTGAAGCTTGGCTATAATCTTGGCTAGGCGAGCTTTTTGGTACCGCACTTGAATCAGGTGCTTTTATACTTCCTATTTGAGCTGCTATTGATTCATTTGCTCTTCTTTGAAAGCCAGCATAGTTGACGTTTTCGTTCGTCATAGTTCTTTATAAAAGCTGATTTTTTTTAAGACAAGGTTAAGACTTTTGGGGTCTGACCCCAAAGTTAGGATTTTGCTGCAATTAAATCAGGTAAACCATATTTTCTTAGTACTTTAGGCACAGTTACGCTACCATCTTCATTTTGATAATACTCAAGTATTGCAGCCATAGTGCGCCCTACAGCAAGCCCAGAGCCATTTATAGTATGAATCAGCTCAGCTTTGGCTTGGCTATCACGCTTAAACCTGATTTGGGCACGGCGAGCCTGGAAATCCGAAAAATTACTGCATGAAGATATTTCTCTGTATTTACCCTGTCCAGCAAACCATACTTCAAGGTCATAACATTTGTGTGCAGAGAAACCAATATCTCCAGAACACAGAAGCATCTTGCGATAAGGCAATTCAAGTGTTTGTAATAATGATTCTGCATGTCCTGTAAGTTTTTCGTGTAATTCAATACTTTCCTCTGGGCGACATAAAATAACTAATTCAATTTTATTGAATTGATGTTGGCGAATAACTCCACGAGTATCTTTAGATGCAGCTCCAGCTTCAGATCTAAAGTTTGGTGTATAAGCACATAATTGCATTGGCAGTTCATCATTTGTCAAAATCTCATCTCTGTAAATATTCGTAAGAGGCACTTCTGCTGTCGGTATTAAGTATAAATTGGTCCCTTCTATTTTAAAAAGATCTTCTTCAAATTTTGGTAATTGCCCTGTTCCATAAAGAGAATCAGAATTTGCTAGTATAGGTGGAAAGTACTCTGTGTAACCGTTTTGGGCTGCTTGATCAAGCATGAAGTTGATGATTGCTCTTTCTAGTCTTGCTCCAATTCCTGTTAGTAAAGTAAATCTGCTCTTAGCTAATTTTACTCCACGTTCAAAATCAAAAATTCCTAATTCTCTTCCTAGCTCATCATGGTCTTTGGTTTCAAAATTAAAAGTTTTTGGTTCAAGGTATCTAGAGACTTCTAAGTTGTCTTCGTCGCTCTTGCCTGATGGAATATCCTCTGATGGAAGGTTTGGAATTGCTTCTAAAATAGTTTTTTGTTTTTCAAAAAGTTCAGGTTCTAGATCTGCGATTGTTTTGAGTTTTTCTTTTATGTCATTGAGTTCTTTTATCTCTGAATCTGCATTTTCACCTTTAGCTTTTTTTACAC
>CAIYXB010000180.1 GCA_903930015.1 uncultured bacterium
AAGGTTTATGATCCCGGTCTCAACCATTTCAGAAATAAAAGCTCTTGACCAAAGAACTAAAGCTGGTGATTTGAAAAAAGGTTTTGCTTTGATGCAACAAGCATCAAGGATTATTTTTGATTTGGTTATCTCTGAAATATTGACTCTACAAAAACAAGGTAAAGAATCTACCATACTCATTCTTTGTGGAAAGGGCAACAACGGCGGAGATGGTCTGCTTGCTGCAAGCTATTTGATAGAACAAGGTTATACAGTAAAGTGTTTTTTGTTTGCTCATCCTGGAGAGCTCAAAGACGAAGCAAAAATGGCTTATGAATATCTATTGAGCATAAAAGAAACCCCATGTAGTTTTATTACTACAGTTGAAGACTTGAATCAACTCAGAGATTTTATGAACGTGGCTGCAAACTCTGAGCTACATTGCTTTATACTTGATGCGCTTTATGGAATTGGTTATCAAGTTGATAATGAAAATACCATCTTCAAATCAACATCTGAAATAATTAACCATTATCAAAAAGAAAAAACAGTGATTGCCATTGACGCACCATCAGGTATTGATAATGATACTGGTGTTTTTCGTGAAACTCCAATGCACGCAAAATTCTCAATAGCAATGGGTTTCCCAAAACTAGGCTGTTTCTTTTATCCCGCAAGAGCTTTTATTGGTTTGATGCTTGTTGGTAGTTTGAATTATACAAACGAAGATATTCAAGAAGCTTTAAAATCCAGATTATTTTTTGTGGATAATGTAAAAAACTTTTTTCCGGGAAGAGCACTGAACGGCTCTAAGTACGATCATGGTGTTGTCGTGAATATCGCTGGTTCGGATACTATGACTGGAGCTGCTATATTAAGCTCTAAGTCAGCTTTTAAAGCAGGTGCTGGACTTGTTTATTTATATTCAAGTGCTGTTGATAAATTACATGGTGTTTGTCCAGAATTGATTTTAAAACAAATTAACTCAAACACTATTCAAGAAATTTTGTCTGATAAAAAAGCAAATGTGATCTCTATAGGATCAGGACTCGGAGCGAAGCATAATGACTTGGTGTTTGAGCTTGTAGAAAAATCAGATCGACCTTTGATTTTAGATGCTGATGCAATTAACGCTTTTGTCGATAATCATGATAAGTTAAAGCATCACAAAGCAGATATTTTAATAACTCCACATTTAGGTGAGTACAAAAGGTTATTTCCTGATGATTTAACTGCTGATTTAAATCCTTTAAACATCATCGAATCAATTAAAAAACGAGCTAAAGAATTTAATATCTCTATTTTACTTAAAGGGACTCCGAGTTTGATTGTAGATCCTTGTGGAGAAGTGTTTATTATCCCTTTTGGTAATTCAGGTCTAGCAACAGCAGGCACAGGAGATGTGCTCACTGGTTTTATTGCAGGTTTTTTAGCTCAGAGTTTGATACGACAAAACAAATTCCTGGCAAACTCAAGTCTGCTCACGCAAAACGCAATCCTAGCTTGCTATCTGCACTCTAGGTGTTCTGAGTTAATTGCACCAGAAATAACTGAATATTCAATAATGGCAAGTGATATTTTGAATAATTTGCATCGAGCCATTAAATCCGCATTTAATTAGTTCTTAACCTGCTTTTGTTAGTGTTTGCTTAAATAAGGAATTTTTCTTGAGTTTAAGCGACGGTATTAATTCGATGAAAAGTGTTCAGTACTCCTTTGAGCAAATCAGCGGAGGATCTGAATACGAAATGTCAAAGCAGTTTGGACACAGTGGTGTGAAAGCTCTGCTGTTTCAAAGAAAAGCCGCCAAAGCTGGCGCAAGCATGAAAGATACAAAAGAGTATCAGCAAAATCTTCTTGCTAAAGAAGTTGGCTATCGTAATTACCGTGAATTAGGTGAGGCTCTAAAGAAAGGTAAAGTTACAAACAATGAAGTCGTAAACTCTCTAAGAGAGCTTGAGGATAAAGGTTTAATTAAACCTGAACATTTTATTGTTGAAAAGAAAGATTCACTTTCAAGTAAATTAGGTGGTATAAAAAAATTAGCGGATCCAAGAACTAAGTTTGCTCAAAACAAAGATATTCAAAAAAAACTTGTAAGAAATGAATTAGACAGTTATGCTGCTGAAAAAGGTTTTGTTGATAAAAACAATAATCCTGATTCGCTTCTGTTTTTACAATCAGTTGAGTCTGGTGCTTACCAGGATGATAGGGCTGACGCACTTGTAGATAAATATAAATCAACTTTTGATACAGTTGGTTTCTTGACAGAGGATTTTACAGGTTTTAAGAATAAAAATGTTTTATCCCAAGGGAAATATACGATTGATGATATTTCCGGCAGTATTAAAAAGAGATTTTAGTACTCAATATGATGACAGCGGAGTACCCTCTTTTCATTTTAAAAATTATTATCCCTCTCAAGGTACTGTGGAATATCGAAAGAAGTTTTAGATTTTTATACAGACAATGTACTAATTATCGGACAACAATTAGTTTTCATTTTGCCATTACATGTCTTGTTTAGCTTTGTTAATCTAAGTTTTAGTTCTGTAAGGTTTTCAATTTCTTGGTCAATTTCATCAATTTTAGCTTTGATAACGTCCTTGACGTCTTTACCAAGAGATCTTTTTGAGAACTTGAGTTTCACTAGTTCTTTAATTTCCTCAAGTTTAAAACCAAGCTCTTGTGAATTTTTGATAAATCTCAAATGCTCCACATACTCTTCGTTATATTCTCTATAACCAGATTCAGTGCGGGTAGGCTTTGGTAAAAGACCGATACTCTCGTAATATCTAATAGTTTGAACTTCTAAGTTAGCAAGATCTGCTATATCGCCGATTTTTAAATTTTTTTGACACTTTGACATTTGTTTTATTTTTAAATAAAGTCTAAAGTTGTACTATAGACTTTGGAGTTGTATTGCGTAAGCTAATATACATTGTTATTATATCCTTTTTTGAGTTTTTTGTACAAAATTCTTCAAATGCTTGCTTTTGTGGCTCCCATTACTCTGGTATTAATAACTTTGGTGCTACAGCATTAACAATTCCTGCTGAAACTTTGCCTCGGGGTAAATTTGCTTTAGGCTATGCTCTAAATTATCAAGACTATGATTCTTTTAGTTTTAATTATTTTAAAGAAGTTAACCGTAAACAAATTCACTCTCATAGTCTTGATGCTCTACTTACTCAAAGTGTGAACATGGCTTATGGTGTCTCGGATGATCTTAGCTTAATTGTTAATCTACCTTTTCAAGCTTATATGGGTTTAGATTCGACTGCTGAGGGCTTAAGAGTCGATGACGGTAATTCAGTTGGAATAGGCGACATAAGTGTTTTTGCTAAATATAAATTTCTAGAAAAAAATCATTTCTCTGCTGCTTTAATTGCAGGTATCAAAATACCAAGTGGTCATACTGAAGAAAAAAATGAATTTGGTTTTTTATTAGGACCTGATTCTCAACCTGGTTCAGGTTCTTGGGATCCTTTGGTTGGTTTAGCTGTATCAAAATCTTTTGATGACTTTGCTTTGCACTCAAATATTCTCTATAAATTCTCTACGCAAGGAGCACAAGATACTACTGTTGGTGATAGTCTTAATTTTAATTTCGGAGCTAGTAAAAGCCTAGATGATGGTAAGTTATTTTCTCGTCAGGTCTTACCTGCAAAAATATTAGGTCAAAGATTATCTTGGGACTTAATCTCCGAAGTAAATGGCATTTGGCGAGAAAAAGTTGAGACTAATGGAATAAAAGATCCTAACCATGGCGGTTTAATTATTATGCTTACACCAGGTTTTAGAGTTTCTATAAATGAACGGATTTATAATACTGTCTTTATGAGCTTCCCGATTTTTCAAGAGCTTAATGGAGTTCAATCTGACCTAGCTTTTCAGTTGGGTTTTAATACAAGTCTGGTTTTCTAAGAGTCATTGCGAAGCCACGAAGTGGCTGCGGCAATCCATTTCTCAGAGCTCCTCCTTGCAATGAAAAGGCACAAGTTATGACATCTTAATTTTTTCTTAAAGAAATTAAAACCCTAAAGTGCAACTATAGGGTATAATAAAAAATATGAGAAATTTATTATTAGTTTTATTGATTTTGTGTGGGACTTTAGTTCATGCACACGAAGGCGAACATGTCGCTGGAGAGTCAATCTTTAACAAGAACTACAAATATAGTATAAACACCGTTGACGGTCATATCGGTCATTTCTATGTAAAGTCGTCACGAGTAAGTCGTTTAGCAAATGAAAAATTGAAAGTTGAGCATACTATTCATTTAGATGAAGATGTAGTGAAAACTTTTAACATTAAATATGACGATAAAACAAGTTTGATTTCCTATGAATTTAATACTGATACTTTAAATTACTACTTTAATTTTTATATTACAGATGATTTGCTTAATTCGTCTAATCCAGGTTCTATGGTTATATTTAATAAAACTAACAACACCTTTACTCATGCAAATGTGACTTTAGATCCTCTTGATGAATCATCTGGTGATCATGATCACGAATAAGCTAACTATAATTTAAGAAATGAATTTTTTCAGTTGGACTTTGATGTAAAACTATTGGTGTTCATTGAGTCTAATTGTAATCAAATGAAATCACCTTTTTTCGAAGCATTTGCGTAAGCTCATGCGCAGAAAAAAGAGTGATTTCATTTGAATATTGCAATAGAGTTAAT
>CAIYXB010000181.1 GCA_903930015.1 uncultured bacterium
CAAGCTTCACTAGACGTGGATTAACATCTTTATCTTCTTGATATTTATGATCCATGATCTCAATATAAAAATCATCACCAAAAATTTCTTTGTACTCTAAAGCAGCATTCTTAGCTTCTTCGTCTTTATAATTAAGCATCAGGTTTGACACTTCACCTCCTAAGCATGCAGAAAGTGCAACAAGGTCAGAAGAATATTTTTTTAAAAATTCCTTTGAGATACGAGGTTTGTAATAAAAACCATTAATGCAAGACTCTGAAACTATTTTGATTAGGTTTTTGTAGCCTTGATCATTTTTAGCAAGTAAAACCAAATGATATAGCTTACATCTATGCTCTCTACCTTTTAGAAGATGATCATTGTTAATTAAATAAACCTCACAACCGACGATGGGCTTGATACCATTTTTCTTAGCTTCGTTATAAAACTTATAAACTCCAAACATGGTTCCATGATCTGTCATGGCAAGACCTGGCATATCGTTTTGGGCAGCTTTACGACAAATATCTTCAACTCTACTTGCACCATCAAGTAAAGAAAATTCTGTATGCAAATGCAAAGGAATATGTTTAGCTTCTGTTAGTTTTTGAGTTACCATATTGTCATCGCAATGACTTATTTTAGCTTAAAACAAAGGTTATAATATTAGATAGAATTTAGTAATGGCAAGAGGCAAGCATAAATCAATACCCAAAGAGCTAAAAAAAAACATTGCCTGGCTTGAAAAAGAAGGGGCTAAGATAGTTATTGGGCTTTCTGAGTGCGCACGCCACAAATACGCCCCAGGCACTATCAAAATCTTAAATGAAACCGAAGCTGGCTTTAAGACCAATGCTTACTCTGGAAATGGCGTTATGAATATATTTATCGTTGTTAAATCCAGTGAATTAAGAAAAAAAATAAGAGAGAAATTTAATGCAGACAATTAATTTAAAAAGGCTGATAGACCATACAAATCTTCAAGCAGATGCTTCAAAAGAAGATATAACGAAACTTGCCCAAGAAGCAAAAACATTTGGTTTCAACTCAATTTGCATAAGACCAAAATGGGTAAAAGAATTTTCTAGTCTTTATAAATGCTGCACAGTAACATCATTTCCTCAAGAAGTTTTTCAAATCGATTCTATTAATCAAGTAAAAAATCAAATTGGTAATTTTAGTCACGAAGAAAAATCTAAAGAATTCAGACAAGCAATGCAAGACAGAGCATTTGAAATTGATCCTGTGATAAACATCTCTAAGCTTGAAGACTTGAAAGAAGAAATGGCGGTTTACTATGACGCTGTAATATACTTAGCAACTAGTGTTTTCATAAAACCAATTTTTTCTTGTGAAATTTTAAGTGATGATGAACTTGAATTTAGCATCGCTAAATTTTCTGAATTTGCAAGAGTCAGCCAATACGAAAATATAAGATACTGTTATAAAAATTCAACTGGTTTTATTAAAAGTGATAATCCAGAATTACTAAAAACAACTTCAAAAGAACTCGTCGTAAAGATCAAAAAATATTTTGATATCTACGACCCGCATGAAGTAGTTTCATTTAAGATTGCTGGTGGTATAAAAAGTCTTGAGGATATTGAAGTCTATCAAGGCATTTGCGGAGATCGCTTAACTCACATCGGCACTAGTTCTGGAGTTAAGATTTTTTCTTAGCAAGATGTCCGCCTACAGTCACGGACTCAAAGCGGACAAAAATATGAGTTAATAATAAGCCGGGTTCTGTCTAAGACAATCATCTATCTGGTCTTACTATTACTAGTAAGTTCATGCGGAATTCATAGACCCTAAGAAGTGATGAGTAATACCTTCTTAAGTTAATGCCTACTTACCTTGCAGCTTCGACGGGGTTTACCTAGCCTAAGTCTCTCGACTTAGCTGGTGAGCTCTTACCTCACCTTTGCACCCTTACCCTTAGATTGCCGAGCTTTGACTTAGCTCGACAATCTAACTAATCTCTAAGAGACTAAGGCGGTATATTTCTGTGGCACTGTCCTCACGCTCACGCGCACTGGCTCTTAACCAGCAATCTACACTCATATGCTGCCCGGACTTTCCTCTCTAACTTACGCTAGAGCGATTGTCTAATTAACTCATTAATAATTTTAGCATCCCAAAGCTGACATTGGTTTTAGTGGATATTTATGATAAAAGATGTGCCCTTGCCAAGCTCAGACTCAATCTCAATAGTCCAGCCATGTAAATCAGCAATCCCTTTTACAATAGATAAACCCAAACCACTTCCTTGAATATGTGCACTTTCTTTGATTCTATAGAATTGTTCAAACACCTTTGCTTTATCTTCATCAGAGATACCATAACCAGTATCTTCAACAATAAAAGCTGTTTTAGTGTTTTTCAAAAACACTGAACCATTATCATGATTGTATTTAATTGCATTGTCAATAAAATTAGTAAGCAAATGTTCTAAAAGTTTATGATCAGCTTCAATTTCGAACTTTTGGTCAATTTCATTTATTAGTTTGATATTTTTCTTTGATGCTCGCTCAAAAGCTCTTTCAAAACTTTTTTCAACGAGATGATGGAAATTCACTTTTGACTTGTGAAGATCAACTGCACCATTAATCACATGACTTAAGCTAAGCATGTCACTGACTAAAGCCCCAAGCCTATCAGCTTCAGAATTTAATTTCAAAAGATATTCATTTAATTTATTTTCATCATTTTTAGCACCTATAATAAGAGTCTCAACTAAAGTTTTGATATTTTGAATTGGTCTTTTTAATTCATGAGTACTTTGATTCATGTCTTGATAAACTATTTGTGAAAGTTCAATTAGATATGTATTTTTATCTAGCAAAGAAATATATAAATTAAAATACTGAGCATCAATTTTCAATTCAAGACGAAAATGTCTTATTGAATTTTCTAATTGTAAAAGTTCATCATCAAACTGACCTTGTTTTAACTTAGTAATTATTTTCAAAAAACTTTTTAAATTTGGATGATCAATATTATCTAGCTGATAATTTAACAGATGAAGATCGAGTCCAAGTACTCTTTGAGCAGCTTGATTTAATGAAATAAAGCCATTGTTTTTATCAAAAACTAAGATAGCCGTATTTAATTTATTTTCAAGATTAAGCTTGTTTTCTAACATCCTCAATTATATTTTATACCCAAAATAGGTAAAAACACTTGGATTTAAGCCAATTTCTCAAAATAGCTATCAAAAATCAAGCTCCCTGCACTTTGTAAAAATAAGGACTATTCCTGGGGAGTTATTTTATATGTATTTATTTAGTTCATTTTTCAATAGATTTCAAAACTTAAACCAAGCTAAATCTGATGTAGCTGAAGCAAAAATAGAAAGTAGTAATGTGCGAATTAGAGCGACGAGCGATGAAACAGCAATTAGCCAAGGTATATTCAATCCTGAATCTTTAAGAAGCTTAGGGAACCCAAAATACTATGCTCAATTTAGAACTACTCCAAGCCACATTGATCAATATGTAAAGAACTTAAAATCAGGACCACTAGACCATACACAAACCAATGCTTATATACGAGCCTTTGCAGGATATAGCACTGGAAGTATTTTTAGTGGAGCAGTATCTAGACTCGGAAGTCTAACTAGTTTATTTGACTCTGCGATACAAAAGCCATTTGGAGTAAATAGAGAAGCATAGTGGATCTTAGATTTTACTATACTCAAATCATTAATGAGCTAAAAGCTAGTGCTCAAGAGGCACAGAAACAAGTTTTAGCAGAGAGGGAGCTTCAGAAAAAGAGATTAGAAGAAGCAAAACTAAGTTCTTCTGGAACTGAAGGAGATAAATCTAAACCTGCATGCGATAAGGATTGCAAATATACAAAACTACGTAGTATGTTTTCAGCAGAAATACTCTCAAAGCTACTTGAATATAATTTAGACCCAAATAGCTTTTCTCCAAAGGAAGCTATGAAAACGTTACTTACTTTAGGCATGCCAATTGAATATGCTTTACTTGATTTAGAGAAAAATGGCACTGATATAGAAGGCGTAAAGAGTTTACTTACCAAAAATGGACTGGGTAATCAGTTAAACAGAGCCATTGCAGTCGGATTAGACAATAGATCAACTTCCAGTGCTATTGCATTTGCAGAAGGATTAGTTGAAAGACAAAAGGGGTCTGACCCCAAAAACCTTAATCTAATATCTAAATTGCCGCTCCACGACCGGGTCTTTTTGCGACAATTTTTAGTTATTAGAAATAAAACTTCGATATTATTACAAGATGTCGCATTTAGACCCGGTCGTGGTGGGACAATTGACGGTAGGCTTCATAAAATACAGTCTGGGTAGTGCTTGCAAGATTAAGACTTCGAGAGTTTTTAGATCTCATAGGTACGGTGATAGCACGGTCATGATTTGCTTTTAAAAGCTCTTCTGGTAAGCCTCTAGTCTCTGGACCAAAAACCAAGAAATCATTTTCTTTAAATTTTATATCCCAAAATATTTTTTTTGATTTTGTAGTAAGTAACCAAAAATTTGCATCTTTATTTTGCTCAAGAAAGTCACCCCAGTTTTCGTATATTTTTAGATCCAAAAATTCCCAATAATCTAAAGCAGATCTTTTGAGGTATTTGTCAGATATTTCAAAGCCAAGGGGTTTTATTAGATGCAAAGTTAAATCATTTGCAACACACATACGAGCTATGTTTCCGGTGTTTTGGGGTATTTCCGGTTGATAAAGAACTATATTTATCATGAAACTCATCATTACTAATCGCAGCCCTTTTTAGTTTGTATCTCACGAGCAAAAACATCTTGCAATTCATTTGAATTGACCTGACCAGCAAGCATATCTTTAAGTACAGACTGAAAAATACTTGTAGCGATTGTTATATTTGGGCAAGTGAGTATCTCATCGTCGATTTGAGAAGCTTTAATACCAGTTAGGTATATATGCCTTTCGGCAGCTAGCTCTAAGAGATCTTCTTGGTTAATTTTGTCCTTAAAGGAAAAAAATATTTTTGCTTTAGGGTTAAACAAAAATCTCGATCTTACAATTTGATAATCATATGGAGACTCTACAATAAACACCTCTTCACCTGATCTGGTCATAATATACTTCGCACCATAGTCATCTATCTTAATATCATCAAAAATTTTATATTTCTCTAAAAGTTCTTCGGAAGCAAAAAGAATTTTATTAATATACAGATATTTTCTAAGTTCAGGATAAGGCTTACAAAGCTTTAGGTATAGTGATTTTGCAGAATCAATACTAAATGGGAATACTTTTAATTCAGTTTTGATTTTAAGCTCATCTCTAAATTCAGATTTTTTAAAGATAGCTGGAATATATTTAAAATTATAAGTTCTATCATAAAGCAAGATCTCATCAATCACCTCTGAATAAACCGGAGAGAAGATTTTTATCTCATCTTGTTTAAAATTAGCTTCTTTAAAAATCCTCTTAAGCTCTGAAACTTGCTCTGGCTCATAGATACTACCAACACAAAGCTTTAGACCGATACTCTGCATTAAAGACAGAATCTCTTTTGCATTAAAAATAAAAGCATCGCTAACAAAAGAAATTTCTATTTCATCAAAGCTTTTTGCAAGAGCCTTTATTGCTTCTAAATAAAAGAATTTCTCATCTTCTGTGCTGAGGACTGGAGTTTCACCAAAGTCAAAATTTAGTATTGGGAGTAATTTTTTCATAATCCACTCTTTATACTATCAATATAAATTCTTAGTTTCATTAAAGTTTCAGACTTCATTTTATTTTTTACCCAAGATTTCTGTTTATCATTAACTAATTCTCCTAAACCTTCCAAGAAATCAAGATCAAAATTATTTTCGATATAATCAATAGTTTTTTGCAATTGTTCGTATAAAGATAAACCAGTTCTTTCTTTGATTATAGACTCATTAAAATTAAAATATTTTTTTAGGATAAAATATAGATCATATACATCTCTAGCAGCTGGGGTTTTTCTATTTGTAAGTGCAATTAACTTATTTGCAGCAATATCACTTATCACCATGACCCTAATTGGTATTCCAAGATAATGCCTAATTTCATACTCATCATTTGTTTGCCTATTAGAGACATCAATTTTCAAACGATGAAGTCCTTTCTCATAATTGATTGCAATCAATGATCCAAAATGCTTAATTGCTTGGTCTTTAATTTCACCAAAATTAGAAAGTATTTGCAACAACTCATCAAAAACAAATTGTTCTTGATCTCTATCTAACAAATCAAAATCTAAGTCTACAGAAAATCGATCTAAGTTATGAAAAAGATACAATGCTGTTCCGCCTTTGAATCCCAGCAAATGAGATATTTTTGAATTTGAGAATATCTCAAGTAAAATTTCAATCAATATTTTTCGGTGCTTAGCTTGATCTAACATAGACTATCTTTTTTCTTCTTTATAACATTTGTATTGAAACTCTAATCTTTTTTTAGTAGATTTACTGAAGTAAATTTCAACGAGATCAAAACATTTATCCCAATCCATCCCATGAGTGTTATCAAAATAGTAATCCTTGTAAAGATATATAGCATCCAGAAAAGCACGCTCTTTACTCGCCTGGAAGTAAGATTCCATCTCAATTAAACCTTTTGGATTTATAAGAATTTCTTTTTGTATTTTTTTAAATTTATAATTTCTCTCACCAATTTTAATTTCTCTTGATAAGTAAGAACAAAAATAAAAGGTTTCATAATATTGAAAAATCACACCTTCCATCGCTAGAACAGTATTCAAACTGAGGTAAGCAGGCTTAAATAACTTTGTAGCA
>CAIYXB010000182.1 GCA_903930015.1 uncultured bacterium
AGGCTTTTACAAGGAAATGGCAGGCTATATGCTCACTAACCTAGCGCTTATGGTCAAAAGTCCTCTGGATCTTAACTTGAATAATTGATAGAAATAGGAACGGCCCTTTCAGTCCTTTCAGTCCCTGATATATTGAAAACGTAATTTAGGATCGGCTTTGCTGGGAGAGCTTGATTTTGCTTGATCAGCCTCAGGTTTTTTAGTCCCTAAATGCAATTGCTCATAAGCTTTTACTCTTTCAATAAAACTATTACTATTTCCTATTCCATCTGTGCCCATGTAACTATGGAAACAAACTATAGTTACATGGGCTTGGTTAAACAGGAGACAGATTGCTCTGCGTTCTTTTAGTTATTAAATTAATTTTGATAAATAGTCATTGATAGTACCCTGAGTACCCTCAATAACTTGATTCTGTTTTCCTGGTCTTGTAATTTCAAGCCTAGGTACTGCTCCACTCTTCGAAAGAGAATCATATGGTATTTTATTAAAATTTGCTCCAGCAAGTTGAGCTAATTTCTCAGCGACACCAATATTATTCTCACAAGGAGTACATACTGCTGAACCATCAGTGTTTTTTGCACCAGCTGCAGTATGATACGTAAGTTGAATTTTATTATCAGCTAAATATTTTTGTACTTCTTCAGCTTTAGCAGTTCCATTAGCGATCTTAGCTTTTAATTCTTCGTTATTTTTAGCTATATCTTGAGGTGTGACTTCTACCTTATCTTGCTTCAACGCAGTAACTTTTCCATCAGCACCAGTAATTCCTAATTTACCATCTTCAGTTTTGCCATACTTACTAGTTAAGTTTTTTAGAGGCTCTAATCCTTTTTTTAACTCTGCTAACTTTGTTAATTCTTTAGTAGATTTATCAAATGCAGCCTTAGCTTCAGTAGCAGCTTTCTCAAGTTCGGCTTTCTTAGCCTCATCTTTATTAGCCTCAAGTGCTTTCTTAGCTGCATCATTAGCTTCACTTGCAGTTTTATTTACTCCTGTTAGCTTTGCAGTAACATCAGCTAATTCCTTAGAAGCTTCATCTGACTTTTTAGTAATTTCCCCTTGCAAGCCCTTTATTTTCTCTAGATCGCCAGCTTTTAGGGCATCAAGTAAACCTGCCTTTAATTTGCCGTACTTGTCTAGTGCTGTAAGTGACTTAAAGTCCTCTATAACACCTTTTAGTGCTGGATTAGATTCAGCTTTACCAAAAAGATCATTAAATGCTTTTTCACCATCAGCTTGCTTACCTTCACCAAATGATTTAATAAAGTCTTCTTTAAATGCTTTTGCGCCTGCATCCTTAGTGAAGTCTATAGTATCACCATCACCACGAGTCTCATCTTTTTTCTTAGGCTCAGGCTTTGGAGCAACCTTAGCTGCAAGATTCTTAAGTTCAGTCTGAAGATATTTACCCATTTTGTCTAAACCATCTTTTCCAGCCATACCTTTGAGTTTATCTAAGATAACTTTTTGCTCAGGAGTGACTCTTGATTCAAGGTCTTTAATAGTATCTGCAAATTTTGTTTTATCAGCTTCAGACAGTGCGTGAGCCTTATCACGCTTATCATCTATGGCTTTATTAATATCAGCTATAGTAGAATTACTATCTTTAAGTATAGAAATTTCAGCATCAGTAAAACCTTGTCCTTTTAATTCTGTTAACTTTTGACCAAGTTCATATTTAGCAATTTCGTCTGCATTTAATTTTTTAAACTCACTGTTAGCAGCATCTAAATCACCTTTATTTAAAAGATCCATGGCACTATTCAATGAATTCATTTTAGTAGTATCGATACCTCCAGCATTTGCACCTGACTTATTAGCTTCACTATGAGCCCAGGTTTGTAAGTTATCAATTCTTCCTTGTAATTCCTGTATCTGATTTAATTTAGCAAGACCAGCATTAACATCCCCGTTTCCTAATTTTTTTAACTCTGAGGCTCTAGCGTCATGAGCTTTTGCAAGCATAGCTTTTTGTTCTGCACTCGCAGGCTTCCAACCTTCACCTGCACCTAAATTACCTTCAGTTTTAGGCTTACCATTTGCATCTATCTCAACAACATCTGATCTTTCATCACCTTTAGCAAAACCTTCTGAAAAGAAGCCCATATACTTCTTACCACCCTCTTCAAAAGTACCAAAAGTATTTTTTGTACTATTTAATTGTCCATCAAGTAAATGGTTTTTAGCTTCACCGGAGTCTCTATTTGTAGAATCATTTAAATTTAATATCTTAACACCATTAGCTTCAATACCTATTGCACCAACAGCCTGATCTAATTTATCTATTGGTTGCGGTATTGGTTTTTCATCACCTGGTGTACTTGAAATTGCTTTAGATTCAGGAAGCTTAGCAGCTTGTGAAGCTTTATAAGCAGCATCAACATCTGCACCCTTAAGAAAAGTTGCTTTATCGCCTTGACCAAATTTATAATCTCCTTTACGCTCCCCTTCTTTCACAAGACTACCTGGATTACAATCTTTGTTTGAGCAATCTAAAAGAGTATTTTTTGAATCATCAGTAAAATGAAGCGCTCTACTCTCGCCACCATTTTTAGTTCCACCGTTTCCAGTATTAGCTTTTGGATCATAATTATCAAACTTTTCTTTTAGTTCTTTTTGTTCAGTAGATAATTGTGCTTCAGCCTCTTTTGCCTTATCAGCTTCTTTAACCTTTGCTACAGCCGGTTTAGTTAACAAAGCATCCAAGTGATCAGCTTCTTCTCGGATTTGACTTTCTGTTTTAACATTTGGGTCAGAAGATTCTGTAACTGCAGCATCAGCTTGTGATCTTAAAGTACTAGCCTTTTCTTGAGTCTTTTTTATGGTTTCGGACCAGGCTCTTTCTACATCTTTAAGATCTCCTCTAGCTCCAACAGACTTAGGATCTATTTTACTATCTTTATAAGCATGTTCAAGTATTCCAGCTTTCTCTCCATCAGAGAACTTACTTGATCCAAAATCAATTTTGCCGTCTTTACCAATTCTAATAGTATCGTTAGACTTATCACCATCAATATCTTGTCCTGTTAGATCATAACCATCAACACCACCGTCTTTACCAGGGATTACAGAAAAACCAAATTGTTTTTTAGCGGCTTCAGGATCAACTTTATCATCAGCACCTGGTGTACCAGAACCTCCATCAGCTGTTCCTTCTGCAGGTTGTGAATTTGAATTAGCAGAGTCAGCAGGATTTTGCTTAAACCTCCAGTCATCATTAGTTAAAGTATTACTACTTGTTGAACTTCCTACACCATCCATAAGATAAGGCTCACTAATAAAATAATCTAAACTTTTCATAGTTATATACCAAGTAGCAAATTATATTTAAGAGTAGGTTAAATAGTTAAGGATTTTAAATAATGCGTCATTGCGAGCGACTTTGCAGCGTGTACTCCATTTCTGCCGCAATGATGAAGGAATGGATTGCTTCAGGGCTTC
>CAIYXB010000183.1 GCA_903930015.1 uncultured bacterium
AGGTGCTAACATTCATGCTAAAACCACTATAGTATTTACTTAATCCACTGATTTTGCAGAGGAACCTACTTACTTTTATATACTAAATCAAAACCGCATCAGTAATATCAAAATCAACACCATCGATATTCATAGTGTCACCTTCTTTAGCACCTTTCAATTTGAGTTGTTCAACAACCCCCATAGATTTCACTACATAAAAAAGATGCTGCAAAGAATCAAGATCACGTAAGTCTGTTACTTTCATTAGGCGTTCTAACTTACCGCAATGTACAATCCATGACACGTCTTCAGGTGAGTTTTGAGCTTTCTCTATTGTTATATCGCTGTCATCATGATCATCTGCTACATAATCATGATCAAGTATAATTTCTTTTTCTTCAAATTGAACCATGCCTAGTAATCTTTCAACAAAAACTTTCAAAGTATGCACACCTTGTGGGGACCTGGTTCTATCAAGTTTAAATCCTTCACCAGTAACAGCCGAAACCGCAAAAAGTCCGAGGTATTGATCTTCAGGATCATTATTTTCCAAGAAGCTTTGATCCGCAAGTTTCAAACCTAGATGTTCTTCAAATCTTTTTACAATCGGCTCCAAATCCTCATCAGGAAATGCTTCGACTTTGTTTAAAACCACTACCTGCTTTTTCTTTGCTAGCTCTGGACTGTATTTAAAAAGCTCATAATTTACTTGAATAAAATTCTGCAAAGGATCTTCATGCATTTTAGCTTCATGCTCTTCTATATTGGTACCTTCAAGCCCCCAAACATCAACCATATGTATCAAAAGCTTAGTACGCTCAATGTGCCTCAGGAACTCAAAACCAAGTCCCTTACCTTCTCCAGCGCCTTCAATAATACCTGGAATATCTGCAACAACAAAAGCATCTCCGTCTTCTTTTCTGACAACACCAAGATTTGGCACAATCGTCGTAAAAGCATAATTAGCAACTTTTGGTTTTGCAGAACTTATTTTTGAAATCAAACTTGATTTACCCGCATTTGGGAAACCAATAATACCAACATCTGCAATCAATTTAAGTTCAAGCTCTAGCTCTCTATATATACCTGGTTCACCAGGTTCAGAAAAATTTGGGACTCTTATTGTATTTGACTTAAAGCGAGTATTGCCTTTTCCGCCACGACCACCTTCAGCAACAAGAACCTGCTCACCAGCTTTCCTTAAATCCGCAATCAAAAGATCTCGTTCAATATCTCTAACTAAAGTTCCAACTGGGACTTTTATATAGACATCCTCAGCACTTCTTCCCGTCTTGTTTTGCCTAGAGCCTTTTAAGCCAAATTCAGACTTAAAGATTGATCTATGTTGAAAGTCTAATAAAGTAGACATGTCTTCCGTTGCAATAATATAAATACTACCTCCACGACCGCCATCACCACCGTCAGGACCTCCATGAGCAACAAACTTTTCTTGGCGAAAAGTACATGCGCCATTTCCACCTCTTCCACTTTGGATTTTAATTGTTGCTTTGTCGATGAACATTTTATTTTGTCATTGGATGACACTTATTCTAGCTTATCTTTGACCACTTTTAACTCTCGCTCAAGATCATCACCATAAGCACTCAAAAAAGCATCCATTTCAGCCTTATAATCCTGCCAAAGCTCATTAATGTTTTTTCTATTAAGATCTATAATCTCAGTACCCATAGCTATATTTCCCTGGGCAAGTCTAGTCATAGATTTAAAACCAGGACCGATAGTTTTTTTTGTTGCCGGCAGATTCATAGCCACTTTTGCAAGCACCACACTTAGAGCAAGTGGTAAATGACTAGTCGCAGCAACAGCTTTATCATGAGTCTCAACATCAAGATACTCAATTTTTGCACCAATATCTTCTGTAATTAATTTTTCCAGAATAATATTTCTTGGAGCTTCAGAATCTAAAATCCATTTTGCAGCTTCAAACAATTCAGGGAACGATGATTCATAGCCTTGCTTTTCAGTGCCCGCCATTGGATGACCTGCCACAAAATTCTTCAATCCTAGTTGATCAGCTTTATCTTTGATTCTTTTTTTTGTACTTGCAACATCAGTTATTATTGTTTTTGCAAAAGCTCCTTCTTGCTTGCTTTGCAACAAAGCGATCTCAGTTAAAATTTTATTTACTTCTGACTGAGGGCTGCAAATAAAAACAATATCCTCGTTTTTAAGATCAACTAATTGAAAATCTCTGTTTTGACTTTTGCTAACCGTTTTAATTTCATATAGATCAGGCTTTAAAGCCAAACGCTTTTCTATTGAACCGCCTATGAGTCCAAGACCAATTATTCCAATCTTAATTTTTTCAGCCATAAGTTAAATATAACCTAGATTGAAAATCTAATGATTAGAACTTTTCCTTATGAAGAATAAGATTAAGATCCGTATGGATTTTGAGAGATAGAAAAAGGTCCAAGCTCAGACCATTTTTGACTTACTTGATACATTTCATTTAAATCTCTGTTATAGCTTAACTGACTTGGATCAAAATTTTTCTGCGCTGCTCTATCAGATCTAACTCCAGTCATAAATGAACCAATCGCTTGAACACCACTAATCAAAGACCATAGACCTGCGATCGGGAACATTAATTTTGGTAAATAGCTATTACCAAGCTGCGGTAAAACGCTCATTACTCCACCAGTATTCATTTGAGCAGCAATTTGCTGTGGTGTCATCTGTGCACCACCTACACCACCAAAATTACCAACTTCAGCGTTACTAGTTACACCTGCTTGCATTGAATTAAGTACGTTCGAGAATTGATTTTGAAGGGCTCCGCCACTGCCAAGTCCAACATTCATACTTTGACTATAACTGTCTTGCAAAAAAGTACTTGCTGGGTTTGTTGAAAATGATGACGCATCTATTGTATTAAACATAATTTTTTACCTTTTATTTTTTAAACATTCCTTGTAATTGTTGAATTTAAATTCTCTTGCATTTGATCTAAAATCTTTATTACTTTCATCTCAGCTTTGATAATGGTGTTTAGTTGAACCATTGTTGACATATTTCTCACTAAAGAAACATTTGAAGTTTCAAGAGCTCCTTGCTTAATCTCAGTTTGATTATTCATCAAACCAATTTCAACATCAACAACATCACCTGAAGCTGCTGTTGCCATGTAAACATTGTCTCCAACATCCTTTAGACCATCTGGGTTTGTAAAATCCACTATATTAAGCTTACCTATTAAAGTTCCATCTTCTGTTTTAAGAGTCCCATCAGGTTCCATTGCAACAGCAGATCCTGCTGGAATAAAAGCCGCTCCTGAATTTACACCGACATCATAGGCCTCTGCTTCACCATTTATTTCATCATAATTTTTATTAATAAATTCTGCTTCTGGTCTACTTGTTACAACTGGATAACCTTGCGCTGAAAGTAGTTCACCATTTGGTCCAACCGTAAATGAACCATCACGAGTATAAGCGTAACTGCCATCTGGCATTTGAATTTCAAAATATCCTTTACCTTGAATTGCAAAATCCAATTCTCTATTTGTAACTTTCGCTACTCCATCAGTTAAATCTCTTCTAGTATTGCCTTTGATACCATTCATCGTTTCATGAAATTTCGTATCTTTTGATTTATAACCTGTAGTGAAGATATTATTAATATCTGTAACTGTCTCACCCAGCGATTGCATATGGCGATTAACAGCTCCCATTGATTTATATGTGTATTGATTAAACATTATACATTCCTTCCGTATGTTTCAACTAAAGCCTTATCAACACTTAAATTCATGGAAATCATTCCTTGAACAGTATCAATATGTCTTTTAACTTGTAAAAGTTTTACTATATTCTCTTGTAAATCTACATTCGAAGCTTCAAGTTTTCCTTGCAACACATGAGCTTCATCACCTGGTCCCTTAGAATCATAGTCAATAGCCAGACGACCTACTAAATCTCCGTCTGCTCGAATTAATCCATTTTTTTCTATTATTATTTCTGCACCTTTAATTACATATTCAGCAACAGACTTATCTGGTTTTTGATCAAGAATTACTACTTCTCTTTCCTGAACGTCTACTATTTTTTTGTCAGCGTTAACATGGAATTGACCGTCTCTTGTTCTTAGTGGCCCATCTTCCCCTTCAACTAAAAAATATGCTCCTTCTTTTGAAAGTGCAACATCCAATTTTTGGTCTGTAGTCATATAACCACCCTGAGTCTCGTCTCTAAAGACATCTCTAAGAGTGTCAGAGAATAATACTGAATCCCCATGAACCGCTTTAAAGCCAACTGTATTTACGTTTTCCATATTGGTTTGTACAATACCAATACGCCTTACACTTGTGCTCATTGCGTCATAAAGAGATCCAACGTTTTGATTATGAAAATCCACCATATATGGGTATAAAGTACTTGATCTAGGTTATTAAATGGTTAAGAAAATAACTACTATAAATAAAATTTCTGATTTCTTTATCGATTCACTAAAAGATGCTGATTCTGCATATGCACTTCACTTAGAAAATCTGTTGGATCTATTGATAAATTCGGGATATTGCCAAAATATTACTCTAGTAAAAGCAGATGATTCAATTTATGTTTCAAGAAAAACTTCAGATGATTTAACTAGCACAAATAGTCTAGAAGTATTTGATCTATATAGTTGGGGCACTTTGACTATTGATAAAACTTCAATGCAAAGAGAAGAAAGCTTTGATTTCTGGCAAGAAATGGCTAGCAAAATCGCTCTATATCTTATAAGTGCTGAAATCAAATTAAAAACAAGCATTATTGGTAATGTCAGTTCCGAAATCAGAAAAACACTAAAACCAGATTTAGCTCTTGAAAAAATATTTATCTCATTTAAAGAATATATAGGAATAAAAGATTTTTATTTCTTTAAAAAAATACTCAACAGTGAAGAAAATTACGAAGGAAATATTTTCAAAGGATATTCGTTGTATTTCCATTCAAGTGAAAGTCAATTAGACAGCAATTCTAAAACACGTTTAAAAGAGATACTCCAATTAGACGAAATCCGTTCAAACAAATTCACTGAAGAGAAATACTACAAAGAGATTTTTAGTTCTAAAGTACGCGGAAGAGAATGGGGTGTACTACTTATAAGTAAAGAAACACCATGGACAGAAGATGAACGAACAACATTTAGTTTTTTCATGGAGCAACTTGCAACTGTTTTTAATCAACATGAATTACATTCAGAAAGTTTAACTACTGCACAAAGAGAATTTTTACTCAATCAAATAACAACTAAAATACGTGAATCACTTGTAGTTGATTTCATCGCAGATACTGCTGTCAAAGAGATTGCACAAGTAATGGGTGTTGAATCCTGTGGTTTAATTATCCTTGATCGAAAGATTCGTGGACGACTTGGACACAGAGTATGGTCTGTTGATTCAGAAATGGATAACAAGATGATTGATGGTCTCTATAATCTACTAAAAACCAAATACGAACCAAATTGGAATTCACAATCTGTCGTTATTAGAAGAGATGAAATCGAGGCTGATTTTAATTTAAGAGCGCTCAAGAAAGCTGGCTTTAAAACACTCATGGGCTCTGGTCTTTTCAACGACACCAATAAAGAATTAGTTGGAATAGTTATCGTAACTTTTTTTGAAAATAATCGCGCCTGGACATATGATGAGCAGCTACTTCTAGAAGGTGCTTGCAAGCAACTTGAGATCGCATTGACACAAGCTTCTATTTACCAAGAAGCTCAGCAAACAAAAAGACAAATGGCTCTTTTACATAAACTTAGTAACGATATTCGCGATAGCTTAGATATTTCTATAGTTATTGGACAGATTGCAAAAGGTATTGGTGAAGTACTAGGACTAAGCAGGTGTTTCGTAAGAAGATTCTCTGAAAAAAACAGAATTCTTAAAACCGAAGAGGAGTATTGTTCAAAAAACTTTGCTAAAACAGCGGATTTAATTTTCTCTTTTGAAAAAGAATGGATTGAAACTCTTGCTGAAAAACAAGACCCAAGCAAATCCTTTGAGATGCTAAATATTCCTTCAATCTCAACTGAATTTGAAACTAGTAATCCAGAACTACTTAAGATCGCAAAAGCAATTGAGCTCAAAAGCTATCTAGCTGTACCTTTGATCGCAAGAGGTAAAGTGCTTGGGACGATCAATGTTCATCAATGTGATAGAGAAAGAGTTTTCTTACAAGAAGAAATCGAGTTTATTTTCAGAGTAGCATCTGAAGCTGCTATCGCGCTTGAGCACGCTGCTTTGTTTGAGACCATAAATACATTTAATAAGATTGATCCAGATACCGGACTTTATAACAAAAAATATTTCAAAGAACTTTCTTTAATCGAAATTGAAAGATCTAAAAATGAAAAAAGAGATATCTCAATGATGCTTATTGACGTAGATTTCTTAAAAGCTATCAATGATGACAAAGAATTTGGTGGACATGAAGCTGGCGATGAAGCAATTCAAATCATGGCGCAAGTACTCTCAAAGACTCTAAGACAGACTCCCGTTGATGAGGTGAAAAAACGTATCTCTGATTTAGTTGGACGTTTTGGTGGTGATGAATTTATGGTTTTATTACCAGACACCAATATAGAAGAGGCATACAGAGCAGCTGAAAGAGTTGCACAAAATCTCAATAAAACTAAACACAGCACTTGGCCTAGACCCTTAAGCGCAAGTATTGGGATAGCGAGTGCTCAAAAGACTGATTATGACTACGAAGCACTGCAAACAAACGCAGATAAAGCGCTTTATAGGTCTAAAGAAAAAGGTAGAAATACTATCACAGCTTGCACGGAGCTTTGATTGATCAACAGAAGGATAGCCAGAACGACTAACTTCGTTTTTTAAAAAAGTTTTCTGTATAGAGTTGCAGCTATTCCCATTAATATGTATTAGCATATCATTTCTGTTATATTATTTGCTAATAAACCGGTTCTGCAAGTGGTTCTTGGGCTAAAAAAGGTCTAAATAAATAGGTGAAAATGACTATCCGTAATAATTAGAGCAGCACTAGAATGTTATTTTTTTCCAGGTAAGATATTTGGATTTTCTTTAATCAACTTCAAAAACTCTGCGTCCGCACCTTCTCCTGTTAAAGGTATTGTTGTTAGCAATTGACTCGCATGTGTATTAGGAGTAGTTTTATAAATTTTTAAGCTCTCAGGCTCACCATCATTGCCTACTGAAAGCATTACACTATATGTATTACCACTTTTATCTAGTAGTTCACCAGGGAAAGTAAAGCTACGCAATTTACTTCCTGCATTCGGGTTTTTTGAACGAGCTAAAGTTGGGATTTTTACTTTCAATGCAGTTCTTATTTCTTCTAGACTTCGATTATTTCTTGTCATATCAAAAAGTCCCTTTAATACATCAAATACCCAACCCATAAAACCAATTTCTTTTGAATTTAGACCTTGTGTACAATCCTGAACAACTTTTCTAAGGCTTCCATTACCAAGATCTAGATCCGCCAAAGAACTGCCATTTTGCCTTCTTATCTCTGGATCTGGGCTAAGCTGCTGTGCAATTGGGGTGCTAACTTCAGTTAACCCAACAACCGCCTGGGTCAAAATATTTGCAACAGGTTTTAAATCGATAGTGTAACTACTCAGTCCTAAGATAAGATTTTTTTAATCAGGCCACTTTTTAAGCTTTTCAACGTCATAAGTATATGTGAGCATTGAGCAATTACTAGAAAAGCTTAGCGAATTAGAGGCTAAAATCAAGTTCCTGGAAAGCCAATTATCAGCTTCTAACGCAAGAGTTGCTGAGCTTGAAGCCAAGCTAGCAGCAAAAAACAAAGATAGTAACAACAGTTCAAATCCTCCATCCAAAGACCCACCGGGAACTCAAAGGAAGTATCCAAAAAGAAATAAGACAGACAGAAAGCCTGG
>CAIYXB010000184.1 GCA_903930015.1 uncultured bacterium
AGCTGAAAAAACAGGTGCTGTTGTTCACATGCCAATCGGTAAACTTTCTTTTTCTGATGAAGACATAATGAAAAACTTAGCTGCTGCAGTTCAAGAAATATCTAAAAACAAGCCATCATCTTCAAAAGGTACTTTTATGAAGTCAGCTTTTATTAGCATGACTCAAGGTCCTGGAGTAGAATTTATTGCTGAGTCAGCTGTTGCGACTGCTGCTTAGTTTTAGTAGAACTGTCATTGCGAGCGGCTCGCCGCGTGGCAATCCATTAGGAAGCTTGCCCTAAGCTCTTTTGCTCGGCAATTTTTGCATGATGGTAGTAGCCCTTAGGCATGCTACCAAGCTTAGCAGCTAAAGATGTTTCATGATTTATAATATCGCTTTCTTTAAGTCCAATTGCTATAGTGAGTTCTATTAGTTTAGTTTTTACTTCAGGGATCATGGTCTGGAAGTCCCCATTAGTGCAAGCTTTCCCATCAACACTATCAACGAAGATTTTTGGTTTTAGCTCAGTATCAAGCGCCAAAAATACTCGAGCGTAGCCCGTGATGTTATCATCTGAGTTTTTGGTGTAGATGTATTTAGTACCAGGGTCGAGAATAAATTTAAAGATCGCTGAAGCATTCTGTCCAAGTGCAGTACAGCTACCAGAACGATTACCAGCAAATAAATTACGCCCTATGTCCATCGGATCCCAAATAGCCACTTTAAGTCCTTTTGCTTCTTTAGCTTTAGGGTCATAATTAACTAGTTCATTATTGATAAAGTTTATTAAGTCTGAGATAGGCCAGGGACTTGTCCTTGAGTATATTGTTTCTCGATCAATTTTTTTAAGGATCCTGCAAAATCTTTTATAGCCTTATGTTCTGTGATTGCCTTCCCAGCAGTGAAATCTCCTCCCAGAGTAGCTTGATTATCATTTAAATACTTACTAAAAGTTGTAAATTTATTTCTAAACTCTTCTGATAATTCACTTACGCTTTTAGCAGTTTGAGTGCCCAAAGTAGAAGTTTCTGCTATAGCATTATGAGCATTAAACCAGGTCTCTGGGCTGAGATCATGAGTTTGCATCTCTCTAGTTAATTCATTTCGTGCTAGTTTAGTATGATTTGTAATATTATCAATTTGGTTATTTAACTTAGAGCTTATTAATAGTTTAAATAGTTCTGTATCTTCTACTGACCAACTGTCCTTTGTAGCAACTAAACTTGCTAAATTCTCCAAATCCCACTCTTTAAGTGCTTCCTCTTGATTTATATTAGAATCTAGATTAATATCTAAACTTTTTGCAAGTTTATTTAAAACTTGTTTTGCGAAATATTGAGAAAGATCCTTCTTAGTATCGATAGCTTTTAGTTCTGAATTCTCAGCAAGAAGATTTATTCCTAACTCTCTTCCTAGTTTATAGTAAGCAATCACTTTTAAAAAGAACTGTTGATGATCATTGAAGATTCTTTTTTTAGATTCAAGAAAAGTTTTCAGTTTATTGATATCATCTTGATCAAGATCATTACAAATTTTTACAGTCTCATGATACAGTAGAGGATTTTTTCTTTGATTCAAATCATTGATTAGAGCTTTATGGATTTTTGGAGATATTAGCTCTAAATTAACAGCCGATTTAATTCCAGTGCTAAAGAATTCATCCATATCAATTTGATTTGCTTTATGGCATGATTGTGATAAATTTAAAATTGTTGTAATTACATTGATGATTTGCTGAGGATCAGCTTCAGCCTGAACTAATTTACTAAGTCCATTTGCTATATAAAAGACGAAGCCTCCTTTACCAGCTTTAATGGTAGTGTCAGCAGCTTTGTAAAATAAATTCCAAACTTTATCATCAGCTTCAGCCTGAACTAATTTACTAAGTCCATTTGCTATATTACCGACCAAGAATCCTTCACCAGCTTTAATGGCAGACTCAGCAGCTTGCGAAAATAATTTTAAAACATTATCATCAGCTTCAGCCTGAACTAATTTACTAAGTCCATTTGCTATATTACCGACCAAGAATCCTTCACCAGCTTTAATGGCAGACTCAGCAGCTTGCGAAAATAATTTTAAAACAT
>CAIYXB010000185.1 GCA_903930015.1 uncultured bacterium
ATCGAACGCTTTAAGAGATTTCTTTCTAAACCTTTATAAGCGTTTTATCTATTCTTCATCTAGTCATCCTGCTTTGGTGAATATCAGGCAAGAGGTTATTAAATATGTTGACTCTAAAGAGAGAGAAAGCCTCTACTCAATCAAATTAGTTAGCTCAACACAGCAACAATTATTACAAGCTTTTAAGAACTATTTCTCTCAAAGACAAGGCTCAAGTCGATTTTCTGGTCCTTACGCAAATAGTGAGCATCTAATAGTAGGTTCTACAAAAAATCTTCCTATTCCTTTCAAAGTTATTTTATCTACGATAGAAGAAATAAAAACAAATACTAATGATCCTCACACAAAAGTTATTGCAGAGAGGGTTTATAGAAATGATGGTAGTTCTTATCAAAAAATAGCCAGAGATTTAAAAATACAAATATCGGAAGCAAATATTAATTCAAATTATTATAAAGAGACCTTCTTTGATCAAATGATTCAAACACTTTCTGGAAAAGGGATTGTTGAAGTAAAATAACAATTCCGTACTTTACTTCGTACTTTTTGTACTAGTTTTCAGATTAAATTGATAATCTTATAAATAACCAAGAGGCGCAGGCCGACAAGGTTTAAAAATATAGCTTAATTAAATAAGGAGTAAAAATGGTAAAGAAAAACCCTCTTACTGGAGATATAGTCGCACGTCTAATTCAAAGAATCGAATCGGATCACCATCGTAAGACTGCTAATGAATGGAATAAAGCAATGTTAAACGGTTCAGTAGTATATGGCAGACCAATTGGTCAGGACACAAGGCGTATTTACTTGAACGCAGCAAACAAATTTTGGGAGTATTTAAAGCAAGATTATTCCAATTTATATGAGGCTGTTGTATTAGCTATAGAAAATTGCAAGCCACATCAATTCTCTAGTAGAAAACATATTAAAGAGGCTTCAATTAGCCTTACAAAGTTCTTAATTGCAGAAGGAGAGATCAATGAGTAAAATTCTAGAGAAACTCAAAAGTATTAAAGTCATTCGCTCCAGAGATCCTTATCGACCTACGTTAAAACTTAATGATCTTGAGTGCTTACTTAAAATCAATGAAACTCTTTCAACAACTGATGATAGTAAGAAGCTAAATACAATACTCTTACTGACAGCTTTTTATACAGCTCTAAGAATATCGGAGCTTATCAACTTGGAGCTAAGAAATGTTTATTTAAGTGAGAATAAAATTTTGGTTTTAAATGGTAAACATGGTAAGAATAGACCGGTAGGTATAAATAAAGAACTTAAACCAGGACTTGAAAATTATATTTTTAACGAAAGACCCCAAACTAATAGCAAAAAATTATTTGTTTTACCTTGTGGTTCAGAGCTAACTAGGGATAGAGCAAGTAAAAGAATAAAAATTTTGACAAAGAAGGCTGGTCTAGCTGGAGGGTTCCATCAATTTAGAAGAGGTTGCCTAACTCACTTCGCAAACAAAGGAGTCCCGGTGCCGCACTTGCAGGTCATCGCGGGGCATCAAAGTATTGACACTACTATGAAATACATACGACCTGATGAACAGGAGATTATTAGTAATCAAATAAATTGGTGAAGTTAATACAAATAGTTTTAAAACAGAAAATAAAAAACATGAGGATACAAAATATGAATAAAAAACAAGATTTTAAGGGTATTGCATATACTCAATATAAAGATTTACCTTATGATACAAAACAATATTTAAGTTTAAATTACCAAGATATTCTTGCTGCTTCAACTTTTGATCAAGCATCAAAATTGATTAAGCAGATACTGGAAGCAATTGATTTAACTGTATGTGAAAGTGATGTATCTAAATCGTTGCTAAACGGAGATAAAGTTCCAGAAATTAGTCGACCTTTCCTGTTATTTTCTTTAGAGAAATCAGTTAGATTCATTGAATATATTAATCATCAACATTCTCAAAAGATTTACATTACTGAATATAAACTACTTTGTGAAAAGCTCTTATCACTTACAAAAATAGTATTAAAGAACCTATCTGGAAGTGCCCTTCACACAAGGGCAAGACTTCGACAAGTAGAGCAAAGCTTAAAGCAATCAATAA
>CAIYXB010000186.1 GCA_903930015.1 uncultured bacterium
AGTTCTAATTTCGATAATTCAACAATCATAAGTATATGGCCGTCTAAATTCAAGATTTTGTTCCCAAGTTAATTTAAAACTTTCTTTCTCTACCTATCAACTAACCTAGCGCTTATGGAGCATTTATACTTGATATAGATAGACCTTTTGCTTCTTTTCCAGAAGATGAGCATGCGAAGCAAATCCTTTTACTCAAATTAGGTTTTGCTATGAGAACAGTTTAAGCAAACAAAGATATATTAGTAGTATGAATTTGAAAAATAATTATGATCAAATTCAAAATACTTTGCGGAATTATCCTTCTGTAAAGTTGGTTGCAGTGTCAAAATATGCAACAACTGAGCAAATAAAAGAAGCGTACAGACTAGGTATTAGGGATTTTGGTGAAAATTATATTCTTCCAGCTTTAAAAAAAAGAGATCTACTTAATTTGGGAAATGATGTTCGTTGGCATTTACTTGGTCCAATACAAAAAAATAAAATAAATAAAGTAGTTGGTAATTTTTATTTAATCCATTCTGTTCATAATGAAGAAATCGCGAGCTTGTTAGATAAAAGAGCCGCTGACTTAGGAATAACTCAGGATGTGCTGTTACAGATTGATTTAACGGAAGATAAGGCTGGATTTAAGCCAATAGATTTTGATAATACATATTTGAGGTTAAAAAATTTGCAACATCTTAATATCAGAGGATTGATGTTGATGAATTTTTATCAAGTTTCGGAAAAATCCGAAACTAATTTTGCGCTGATGCGTCAGTTATTGGAGATGATGTCGTCGCATCATCCCGATAGAGTTTTTGAACTTTCAATGGGGATGTCAAATGATTATCATCTAGCAATAAAATACGGTTCGACGATTATTCGAGTGGGCCGCGGTTTATTCGGGGAGAAATAAAATTTTGAGGTCTGCTTCAAAATTTGTGTACGGTACAACAAGTGAGTGTAATTTTAGAAGTAACACCATTTGTAAATTTGGGAGTAAAATATAGTTCGATGTTTAAATTTAAAAAATTATGGATGGGTCCAGACAATAATGTGTTCAACGAAGGTTTCGATAATCTTTTCAATGTTGATGAAGATTACAGAATTCCACCACCATCTCAGGATGTTAAAAGTCAGTTAAATACAATGACGCAAGTTAAAACAGTCGATACAATAAAAGAAGGATTTGAAAGCGCTATGGATACAGTTTTTGGTAGAAAGTCACATAAAGAAGATGGATTTAGAGTTCCAAACACAGCTCCAGCTCCATTGCAATTAGTACAAAACGGGGTAAGCAGCGTGAACATTGTAGTAGTAGAACCTAGAACTTTTGAAGATAGTTTAGAGATTGTAAATAATCTTAAAGAAAGAAAATCAGTGATTGTAAATCTTCAGTATTTAGATCAAGCTTTATCTCAAAGAGTAATTGATTTTGTTAGTGGAGCAACTTTAGCGCTTGATGGTACTCAAGAGAGAGTTGGACATGGAGTGTTTATCTTCGCTTCAATGAATTGTATTGTCCAAACAGAAACAGATTCAACTAGAGCATATAAAGATCTTTTTTCAAAAACTTTTAGCTAGTTTTGAAAAATTAAATTAATTCTTATTAAAGAGGTTTTCGATGATGAGAACCTCTTTATTTTTGTATTAGTTAGTTACAAACAAAGCCCCCCTCCGAGAAATCTTCCCTTGTATTTCTAAGTCCGTAAGATGTTTCGTTAGTTCTGTTGGTGATTGATAGTGAGATTTAAAAAGTAAAAGATCAAAATCGTTAATACCAGAGTCTAAAAGATCAAGCAGTGGATCTTCTAAATTTTCTTTAGATGATTTTTTTGTTATTTTAGTGATCTCATTAATGTCTATATCTTGTAGTAAGCGTTTTTTATCAAGCTGAGTGTTCTTAGTAGTACTTGTTTGTAATTCTTTGGGAGAGTTTGAATTACTATCGAAAGTATTTTGAATTGTGTTTTTGATTTTATCTAATTTAGACTCATGAGATGCTTTTGTAAAAAATGAATCAGCATTATGGTAGTCAAGCCTGAGGATAAAAGGGGTCTTACTTGCTTGAAATATAGGCTGGGCTTTGTTTTGGGCGAGTAATAGATTACTGCCTTCAAAGCTTTTTTTGTTTAGATCACCAGGTATGGCAAATAAACTACGATCGAGTTTTAAACAGTATTCGGCTGTGATAAGGGCACCACTATCTCTGGGAGCCTCAACTACAATAGTGCTATTACTTAAAGCTGCAATAAGTCGGTTACGTAAAGCAAAGCTGCTTTTAGAAGCGTGTTCATGGGGATGAAATTCAGAGATAACAAGATTGGATCTTTTGAGTTCTTCAAAATAGAGTTTCTGTTCACCTTGGTAAGCAAAAGCTAAAAGTCCAGAACCAATAACAGCAATGCTTGAAGAATTATTAGCAAGCGCAGTTTTATGGCTAACTAGATCTATACCTCTAGCAAGACCGCTAACAAAAGTTACATCATAATCTTTTAAGGACTCAACAATACAGCGACAACAATGTTCACCATATAGAGAACTGTTGCGTGTGCCTACTATAGATAAGTTGTAATTTTTGTTAATTAGGTCTATATCTCCAGAATAGTAAAAAACAGAGGGTGGATTTTCTAAGTGGTAGAAAGATGAAGGATAGTCTTCGTCGCCAAAGCAGGAGCAAGAGATATTATGTATTTTTTTGAAATTGGCTAATTCGTCTTTGCTGATTTGAAAATCAAAGGGGTTAATATTTAGTTCTATATAAAGATCATCAAGTTTCGAGATGGATTTAATTAGTTTTAAATCAGTGCATAAATGATGCTTCTTGATATGATTAAATAATGTTGCTTTGTCTAAGCTTGTAGTTTTAAGGATATTGCTCATGAAGTAATTATACCTTACTTTTGTAAGAGTATCTATTAAATCTAATTTATTTATGGCTGTTAGAGAAAAAAACCAGATTTCATCATCAATTCGTGCTCTTTATAGAATTATTGGAAGAATTATAGGTAAGCAAATTTTTGATCGTATTATAAACGATAAACATATTAGTGATTCTGCGGAATTACGAAGAACAATCGCGCAAGAAGTTATAGCTTCAATTACTGAATTTAGAAAAGAATTAGGAACTAGCCGAAATCTAAAAAAAGTTGATGAGATTATTAGTAAACTTTTTGAAAAGAAAGAAAGAGATATTTCTGTCAAGCAGCTAGCTTGGATTCTAGAAGCCTATCTTTTACTTAATCAATCAAGCACAGCAAGTGCAGAAGTCACAAGACCAAGCTCAAACATGTCTGATAGCTTACTCATGTCAAAACTTATTGAGAATATAAGAACAAGAGTTCTTAGAGAAGAGAAGCTTGCTGAAGTTTTTACAAAGGATTTTTCTATGAATCTTGTTCTAACAGCGCATCCTACGGCTGGTATTCAACCTGATTATATTCACCATATCAAAAATCTAGTTAAATCAATTCAAAAAATTTCATATCAAATTGATCCAAAAGATTGGGAGAGAATTTCTCAAGATCATACTAATGAAAAATTAGAATCAAATGTTGCAGAGATTATAGAAGATATAAATTTATCTATTAGTCACATGGTGCGAGCTCAACCATATAACAAAGAAAGACTTACACCAAGCGCAGAATCAAGTAATTTTCTTGAAAATATTTCTGCGGCATGGACTGTTATCCCAAAGAAAGTTATTAGTCTAGAAAAAGAACTACGTAAGTATTTAGGTAAAGAATTTAGGATACACCCAAGATTTTTTAGGGTGCACTCTTGGGTTGCAAGAGATATAGATGGTAATCCAACAGTTTCTGCTGAGGAGCATATTAAATCAATTTATAATGAGAAATTATTTTTCCTAAGCCAGTATAGGAAAGACTTAGAGGCACTTTGGCAAAATCTCAGTGATGATTTTACTGATGATAAGCACATACCAACAAAAACTTTTTTTGTAGATCAAAATTTTAAAAAATATTATGAAGAAGTTTTAGCTGAATTGTCTAGTGAAATTAATTATCATAATAAAGCTTATAGAGTTGTTATTTTTAAAATCATCTCTCAGGTCGATGACATTCTTAACAAGCATCTTTTCATCGGGCAAATTACTCCAGCAAATTTAAAAAAGATAGAAGACTATGACCTAGAAGAAATTATAGTAAAGCCACTAGAGCTTATTCGTTCAAATAAAGAGTCTACTTTAATTCAGGAGATTGATAATCTAATTAGAAAAGTGCAGATATTTGGATCTTTTGGTTCGCATGGTCACACTCGCCAAGGTGCTAGGACACTTGCTTTGATGGCAAAATATTTGACTGCATATTGGGATAATCAACCTGAACCAAAAACTAATTTCGTCCTTCAAGAAGATAATTCACGAATGCAATACCCAGTCCTAAAAACTAAAATTACTCTGCAGTATAAAAGTGATAGCCCTAAAATACAAAAACAGCTTTTGCAAACCTTTGATCTACTTGAGTTAAGCGAGTTAGGTTCTATTAAAAGACAAATCATTAGTATGAATGAGAATTTTGAAGATATGCTCAATGTACTTTGTATTGCAAAATCTTTTGGAGCTTTTAAACCTGCAACTGCTACTGAATTGCCACAATCAAGACTCGAGATTGTACCTTTGACTGAGCAAATTATAGATCTTAGAAATTCTTTTAAAGTGACTATCGATGCGCTTGTTAATCCTGCATGGCATCAGTATTTGATAGCAAATAAAGGCCGCTTTTATAAAATGCGCGGTCCCTCTGATAGTGGTAAGCAAAACGGTTTTATTGCTTCACAATGGGAGATGTTCAGATCAAAACAATTTGATACTATTGTCGTTGAGATTTTTAACGCTTTCCTTATCAACAAGCTAACAGGAGATGATAAACAACTAAAAAGTTGGCAGAATTTAGAACTAGAAGATTCAAACCAAGAAGCCAAAATCATCAAAGATTCCTTAAAAGCTTTTGTGGAATTTTTCTCATCAGATAAATTTGATTTAGCATTATGGAAAAGAGCTTTTAGAGAATTAGAGCTAAATAAAATTAGACTAATTAATTTTGATGGCTGGGGTGAGCCAGTTGAAAGAGGTGGTGGACTTGAATTTGAAAATACAGTGAAGTTTACTCAGCCAGTAGGCTCTCTTCCTTATTATGAAAGGACCTTGCAAGGTGGAGGTGCTCAACAATTAAATTCAGGGCTTAGAACAAAGCAAGCTATTCAGGATTTCATGAATGGAGTAACAGAGCTTGCCGTAAAAAGATTTGCCTTGAATAAAGATTATCATCCGGAATTTTTATGTTTAGATCCTAATTTTGTTTATACTATGCAAAAGCTGGTGAAAATTTTAAGGTCAGCATTACGTAGTGAAGTTTTTGGGCTTGATTTAGAGGACGATACTAAAGTTGAATGTGAAAACACTCTCAGACATTATTTTAGGCATGTTATCAAATCACCTTTGGTTTTTCTAGATCTATTTAATATTGCAAGTAGACCAACTTCAAGATCTGGTTCTCAGATAAAGGAGTTTTTAAAGCAAGAAGATTATTCTAATGATATTGATGCCATGATTAAAAAACTTCCAAAAGAAGATATTATTACGATTCTTGCTGATGTGCGTGCAATCCCTTATGCTGCAATGTTTTCACTTTTAGGGGGAAATCATGTTTCTTTTTATGGTTATGAGAAAGTACTAGAAGATAAAGAAAAATATGCTTTTGGTAAAGGTGTGCAAAAGAAAACTTTATTAGATTGGCTTCAATATTTCTATAATAGTCCAACTGAAACACAAGAAACTAATCTTGCAAGGCATATTATTGATTCTGTGGAGAGAGGAATTTTTACTGCTGATCAGGATTGTTACAGGCAGGCGCATGAAATGATTGAGCTTTCAACAAATCCTGAATATAAATCAGGTAATGATGTTTTAGTCTTGAAGTTTTTGCAAGGTGAGCAAGAGACAATTAATTTTGTGGCTGCAGTTAAAGGATATAAAGTAGAAAATCCTAAGAAAGTTAAATTAAGAGAACTTATGCAATCTAACTCAACGGAAAGAGATCTTCTTCTAGCGAGGCGTGATGATGCTGCTATCCCTAGAATCGGTCTTGCAAGATCAATCGCTGAGATACTTTCATATACAAAATCAAATGACCTGAATCCACTTGATGAGAATAATATTCCTTTGAATTTATTAGATCTATTGCGTAAGGCTTTTGCTGCTGGAGCTTCTACTTTTGGTAATGGTTGTATAGATTAAGTTCTGTATTTGCTCCAGTTAATTAGGAAATGAATACGCAATTACTAGAGCTAATGCGTATTGCTATAATAACTAGGTCTAAAATTAGACAAATTAATGAATAACTTAGCTCTAAATTCAAGGGCTGGATTAGCTAGTGAAAAATCACCGATGCTTGGCCAGTCTTTTCATGCAGATGTTTTGCCTAAAGAGCAAAATTCTAAAGAAGCGCGAGTGGAAGAGATTACTATGGCTTCGCCTGGCAATGACGCAATCCAAAATCATCAAAATTTTGTTGAAAATATTAAAAACAAACTGAACCATTACGCCGGCATTATTGACTCCCGTGAATCTGTCACTAGGTTAATTTTAGATCTTACAGCTTTTGATATTCCAACAGTAATTGCAGGTGCGACAAGAAATTGGTCTAGTTTTTTAGAAGCTTGCTTAGAATCGTCTTTGAGTAGTTTCAATTTAATTATTGCACCTTCAATGACAAAACTTATGGCAAATTTTGCTGGTAAATTATTTTTAGATAAAGAAGACCAAAAACATTTTGATAAACTAGCTAGATTTTATAGAACAGAATTGCATGATGAAGAAGGCTTTAAGAATGGTGTAAAAAGAATTTTAAATGAAGAGCCGAAAGATTTAGATAGGATCGCCAATTTATATTTAGAAGCGGGGAATAATGCAAAATCACAAAGTTATAAAAATCAAGCAAACTCTCTAAATGATTATTTTAGAAATATAAAGTTTAAGTCTGATAGGCTCAAGTCATTGATTGACTTTAAAGAAACCACTCTTCTTTTTGAAAGTTTTTTTGAGGGTGGAATTTGGGGTGGTTTTGGATTGCTTTTAAGATGGTTTAGAAAAAATATTCTTAAACAAGATACTTTTACTGGAACGAATAAATATGTAAATAAAGATGAAGCGAAAAAGCTTGGTCAAGATCTTCCATTGAAAATTTGGCAAAAAGTAATGGGTGTTGGTGCAATGTTTTTATCACCGGCTATAAATTTCACTTTAATGAAACTATGCAGGAATCGTGAATCAGTCGAAAAAAATAAATTTCTGCAACTCTGTGATTCAGGACTTGATATGACTCATGGACTTTTTCCTAAATTAGGACTTCTTTTTAGTTTCACTACGGTACCAAAATGGTTTGGTGCGCTTGCAACTGTTCAAGGAAAAGATGAATTGATCGAAAGAATAATGAAACTTTTTTCTGTTATGCCTTCGTGGTGGCTTGGACATAGAGTGACAAATGGACTTCTTGCTAAAGCTGCGGACAAGTCACTTGTTAAAAAATATGGTGTTCAAGCTGGAATTATGCTTGAGAAAGAACAACTTAATAGCTATGCTCCAGATCCAGCAAAAATTCACCATATTTTAGAGCAAACACAAAATAATCCAGCGCTGCAAAAAGAGGCGCGTTCTAAGCATGCAAAAGTCTTGTATTCTGGTCTGAGCCTGCATTCCCTTGGAGTATTAGGAGTATCTTTATTGATTAATCAAATAACCAAATGGCGCGTTAAAAACAAATTAGGGATGCCCTGAAAAACGAAGTTTTTCAATCGTGCGCGTAGATAAAAGAGACCGCTGCATAACTTCAGATTCAAGGCTTGCAAGCGCGAAAAAGCGGAGTTTACTGTTTGTAAATGAGCATTTTGAGCGCGAGTATAACGCAGAAGATGAGTTATGCAGTGGTCTCTAAAAGGTAGCAACCATGCGCAGCATGAGTTGCCAAGTTACTAGAATTTTCTATTTTTAGTGAATTCTTTAAGAATTAGGTGTTATTGATGTCAAAAAACAGGGCATATTGTCTATATATCAGTAACGAGGGCGTTAAAAAATGGTTTACAATCCGATTTTTGAAGAAGAACTATCAAAAGATCAAGAATTAATAGAATTAAAAAAAGCAATTAAGCAAAGAGCTTCAAAAGAGCAAATTGAAGATGTTTACAAAAAAACCCAGACTTTTGTAATGAAACACCCAATTTTTACTACTATAGCACTGGGGATGTTTAGTCTAAGTCTTAAAAAATAAGCAAAGCTAAGAAAAAATACATGGAAAAATCTATACGTTTTATATTTGATGTTTTATCCTTTGGACTGGTTGTTATGATAGTCCTTAATGTATTTTGATTTTATATCCAACAAGTTCGGCAAAGAATTAAGTTTAAAATATCGCAAGCCAACTGATGTTGATGTAGCCAAACTGTGTTTTGGAATAATAAATCTTACACCTGATTCGTTTTCTGACGGGTCTTTATATAATGGCACCATAGATTATCAACTGCAAAAAATAAAAGAGCATGAAAGCCTAGGAGCGGACGTAATTGATGTTGGTGCACAATCCACTAAGCCAAAAGCGGTGCAAGTAAGTGCTCGTCAAGAATTCGAGCGCTTGCTACCTTTTTTAGAAAATTACAGGTCTCATTTACCATTGAGCTTGGATACAAAAAATCCAGAAATAACAAAAAAGGTATTTTCGCAAAAGTCTCTTAGTAAGAAAATTAAATTCGTAAATGATGTGAAAGGAATGCAGGACACTGCTTTTTTAGAAGAATGCTCAGACAATTGTTCAAAAGATATCAAATTTATAGCGATGCATTCAAAAGGTGGTGTGCCTCCGCAGCTAGCGGCAAGTGATGTCCCTATAGATTTTTATTATGAAGACGGAGGATTAGAAAAACATATTTTGAGTTTTTTTGAAAAAACTATTAGTATTTGTGAGAAATTTTCAATAGATAAAGATAGGTTAATTCTTGATCCTGGGTTTGGTTTTGGGAAAAATTTTATTCATAGTTTTGAAATAATTAGTGTTATGCCAAAACTTAAAAAAGAATTTGGACTACCGATTTTTATTGGTTCATCAAGGAAAAGTTTTTTAAAACTTTGGCTTGATAAGATTATGGAGCTTGGATTTGATTCCAAAAGTCTTGGAAATAAAGAACTTGATATTTTGACGCTTGAATTTAATAATTTGCTCACTGAAGTTGATTATTTAAGGATGCACTCCTAATTTTGCCCCTCCACG
>CAIYXB010000187.1 GCA_903930015.1 uncultured bacterium
CGCAAAAAGACCCGGTCGTGGAGGGGCAATTTTTAGGGAATAATGTAATAGATGGTTATTTACCAAACCTTACTTTCTTTTGCAGCTCTTTTTTTTGGAAGTTTAACTGGTGTTTTAGTTAAAAGAATTCCTGAAGATGAGGATTTTGTTTTGTCTCGATCAAAATGTCCTCATTGTTCTTATCAATTAAAATGGTACGAAAATATCCCTTTAGTTAGCTATGTGATCCTACTTGCAAAATGTTCAAACTGTAAGGGAAAGATTTCTTCGTTTTATCCACTCATTGAGATTGGTTTTTTGATTTGTGCCACACCATTTATTAATTTAGCTGTTAAAAGATTCACCGTTTTAAATAGTTTTCCAGATCAAATTTTCATATTATTGGATTTTCTTTTTTATATGGTTTTTTTAAGTATTGCACTAGCGCTTGGGTTAATTGATTATAAAAAGAAATTACTGCCACATAAACTTACTTATTCTGGAATTGTTATTGGAATAATATATGTAAGTCTTTTTTCATCGCCGTATTATAATCCAGCAGAGGGTTTAAACGATTTGCTTTCTTTTTTACCAGGATTTCTACTTTCTAGTTTTAGTGCAATAAAACAATTTGCGATAGTTGTTTTTTGTTTAGATCTTTTTGTGTTTTTTGTTAATTTACTTGTTTTTAAGGAAAATGCTTTGCTTGAAACTTCACAAGCTTTGACTTTTGGACAAAAAAAACTCCAGGAAAATACCAAGCTTGTGTATTTGGTGTATTTGATTTTAGTCTTGTTTTTAATTTACTTTAATTTAAATATAGTCTTAGAAATATTATTCATGGCAATTGGAATTTCTTACTTAGTATTTGAAATAATCCCTTTCTTTAAATTAAAAAATGATGAGCAGAATGCTCCCTTGGAATTAGGAAAAAAAACAATTCTAGGTGGAGGAGATATAATGATGTTAGGGTTCTTTGCCACGATACTAGGTTTTCAAAAGTGCTTTTTTGTTTTGCTTAGTTCATTCTATGTGGCTTTCATCTTTCTCTTACTTAAAATAATAGTGGCTTATTTTAACTTTCAATTTGAATTAAAAAAAGAAATCAACCTAACCCAAGATAATAGTTTTGATATTAAGGCCTTACTTAGGGGAACTATACCTTTAGGACTAGCTCTCGCTATCAGTTTTATTGCTGTTATGATGATGCTAGCTAAATAACATCGATGGCTAATAATCTAATTATTGATTTCAGTGAAGATTTTGTGACCTTGTCTCATCAAGGCAAAATACTAGTTAGCACTGTTTCAGTAATAGAATTCTTCTCTAATACTGAACTTGCAAAGGATGAGATAAAGCGTTTACTTAGAGAGAATAATTTTTATTTTGGTGATTGGATTGCAACATTACCAATTGCTTGTTTAAACCATCAAATAGTAACATTGCCTGAAAACGTCTCAGACAAAGAAAAAATGATTTTTCTTGGTATTGAATTAGATAAAAAAGCAATAGGTAAAAAATTTGGTATTCAAAAATTAGAAGTAACAAGTAGAAAAGAAGGTGAGCAAGAGCTTTGTGATTACATGGTGCTTGCAACAAAAGCTGAAGTTTACAAAAAACTTCTTGAATTGGGTGCGGTTCTTGAAAAGCCTTTGATATCTATTGTCCCAAGTCTTTATTTACATGGTGCCGAAAAAAGAAATGAACTTCGAGCAAGCGCTTGGGTTGGTGAACAAAGAGCGGAAGTAGTTATTTGGGGTAAAGACAATCCACTGTCTGTCACTTACTTTGAGAATAATGGCGATCAAATGGGAGATATTAATAGATTTATTGTTGATTACTTCGATAATGTTGATGGCTTGAATCTTTCTAAGATATTTTTATTTGGTCCAAGAATGCGTGATGCAGGGCTTGCTTATGGACTTTCTTATCCATACGAAATTTTAGATAATCCAGTTAGATATTTACAACAAAACTTAGATTTAGCTCCAAGGCATTTAAATATTGCTGTTGAGACAAAGCTACCAAATCCGCCTATTACAATGAATGCAAGAAATATCACAATGCTTGTTTGTGGAGTTCTTGCGATTGCACTTTGTGCTTTAACTGCACTTAATTACATTGGAAATTTTGCTCTCAATAGAGAGTTGACTTCTTTAAAATCAAAATCTTCAAAATATAGAGGATTACTGACAAAACATAAAGCCTTGAAAAAAGAAGAACATGAGCTTGAAGCAGAAAAAGATTTTTATATAGGGATCACTAAGAGACGTACTCCATGGAGAAGCATATTGGCGGAGATTAGTCGCTTAACACCAAAAGAAATGTGGTTTGAGAGATTAAGTGCGTCTAAAACGAAAATACTAATCTCAGGTAAGGCTGGTAGCGTTAAGGATGTATCGAATTTTTCTATTAATTTAAATACAAACTCTGACTATATTTCAAAAGCTCTAGTAATTGGTACTCGTGATCATGACGAAGCTGGCGAAAAATATGCTGAATTCCAAATGACAACAGAGCTTAAGTCACCAACTGGTGAGTATGCGAAATTAACAAATTAGTTTTGCTGATATTATCTTGTGTAGAGCGCGTCAATATTTTACTCAAACTTGTTGATTTGCTCAAGTGAACCTTAAAGAAATCATATAAATACTCTTTCCTTCCTAGATATATAGATAAAAAACACTTAGAATTATAAAGTAGGGACTAGAGTCCCTTTAACCTATTTATTTTAAAGGAAAAAACATGGCACGTAAAGTTAAGTACGAAGATTATAGAAACATGGGAATTGCTGCACATATCGATGCAGGTAAAACCACAACTACAGAAAGAGTTCTTTTTTACTCAGGTAAAATTCACAAAATTGGTGAAGTACATGAAGGTACTTCTTCTACTGACTGGATGGAGCAAGAGAAAGAGCGTGGTATTACGATTACTGCAGCTGCGATTTCTACTGAATGGAGAAATAAATATATTAACTTAATTGATACTCCGGGTCACGTTGACTTTACTATTGAAGTTGAACGTTCAATGCGAGTACTAGACGGTGTTGTGATTGTACTTTGTGCTGTGGGTGGTGTTCAGCCACAAACAAAAACAGTTTGGAGACAAGCTGATAGATATAAAGTTCCAAGAATTATTTTCGTAAATAAGATGGACAGACAAGGCGCTGATTTCTTTAGAGTACAAAAACAATTAAAAACAAATATGCGTGTAAACGCAATGCCTCTTCAAGTTCCAGTTGGTGCTGAAGAAGCTTTTCAAGGTGTAGTAGATTTACTTGAAAAGAAAACTTATATTCATGAAGACGATCTAGGAGCAAAAGTTGCTATTACAGAAGGTTATCCAGATGATATCGCGGATAAATGTGCTGAACTTAGAACTCAGCTTGTAGAGTCAATTTGTGAGAACGACGAAGTGCTTATGAACAAGTATCTTGAAAATGGAGAAGAAGCTTTTACTGTTGAAGAGTTACAAAAAGGTCTTCATGATGCAGTAATGAGACTTGAAATCATCCCGGTTATTTGTGGTTCAGCTTTCAAAAACAAAGGTGTTCAAAAATTACTTGACGCTATAGTTGATTATTTACCAAACCCTCTTGAAGTACAACAAATCAGAGGTCTAGATAAAAATGGTGAAGATGTTGAGCGTAAGTGTTCTGATGAAGCGCCAATGGCAGCTCTTGCTTTTAAAGTAATGACTGACCCATTTGTTGGAAGATTAACTTTCATAAGAATGTATTCTGGAGTTATTGAAGCTGGATCGTATGTTTACAATGCATCTAAAGGTCAAAAAGAGCGTGTATCTAGATTAGTGAAATTACAGTCTGATAGTAGAGAAGAAATTCCTGAAATTAGAGCTGGAGATATTTGTGCTGCAGTTGGTTTCAAAGATACAACAACTGGAGATACAATCTGTGATGAGAAAAATCCTGTTATTTTAGAGTCACTACACGTTCCAGAGCCTGTTATCTCGGTTGCTATTGAGCCAAGAACAAAAGCTGACCAAGAAAAACTTTCAACAGCATTACATAAACTTGCTGAAGAAGATCCTACATTTAGAGTGCGTGTTGATCATGAAACTGGTCAAACGATTATCTCTGGTATGGGTGAGCTTCACTTAGAGATTCTTGTTGACAGATGTCATAGAGAATTTAAAGTTGACGCTGATGTTGGTAAGCCTCAAGTTGCATTCCGTGAGACTATCCGTAAGGCAGTTAAAGAAGATTACAAATATGCTAAACAGTCTGGTGGTCGTGGTCAGTATGGTCACGTTGTTCTTGAATTTGAACCAGCTCCAATTGGTAAAGATGAAGAAGGTCAAGATTTACCTGCACTTATTTTTGAAAGTAAGATTGTTGGTGGTACTATTCCAAAAGAATATATTCCTGCAATTGAAAAAGGTATCAAAGATTCAATGGCTGGTGGTGTACTTGCTGGTTATGAAGTACTAGGTGTTAAAGCTACTTTAATACATGGTTCTTTCCATGAAGTTGACTCGAATGAGATGGCTTTTGGTATCGCTGCTTCTATGGCACTTAAAGAGGCTGTTAGAAAAGCTGATCCAGCTTTACTTGAGCCTGTTATGAAAGTTGACATCGAAGTTCCAGAAGAATTTATGGGAGATGTAATAGGTGACATCTCTTCAAGACGTGGAAGAATTGAGAAAATGGAAACTGACAAAGGTCTTTCTCATGTATCAACAGTTGTTCCTCTTTCAAATATGTTTGGTTATGCTACCGATATTCGTAACAAAACTAAAGGTCAAGGGACATTTACGATGGAATTTTTAGCTTACGAACAAGTTCCTCCAAATGTTGCTGAAGAGATTAAAGGGGCGAGAGCTAAAGCTGCTGCTTAGCTCTTGAAACGTCATTGCGAGGAGCAGATTAGCTGCGACGTGGCAATCCATATCTGAAATTCATTATGAGATCACCACGTAGGACTTTGTCCTCCTTGTGATGACGAAAAGAAGATATGAAAAAAGTACTCGTCATCGATAACTACGACAGTTTTGTCTATAACTTGGTTCAGTATTTTCAAGAACTTGGTGCCGAGACTATTGTCTGGCGTAATGATGAGTACTCAGATGATATAGCCCTTCAAGAGATTCAAAAACTCAAACCAACTCATATACTTATTTCTCCAGGACCAGGTCGTCCAGAGGATTCTAGGCTATCTCTTAAAATCATTAATGAATTGAAGGGTCAGATTCCGATACTGGGAGTTTGCCTAGGCTGCCAAGCTATTGGTGAGTTACATGGAGTAGAAGTCATATACGCGCCTGAATTAATGCATGGAAAAACTTCTGAAATCTTAATTGAAGGTCCAAGTGCAATTTTTAATGATATTCCAAAAAAATATACAGCAACTCGTTATCATTCCCTAGTTTTAAAGAAAGAAGATGTTTTAGCTTCTGATGAACTTATACTTGAAGCTCAGACTCAAGATGGGGTTGTTATGGCAGTATCACATGCTAAATATAAAAATCTAATTGGTGTTCAGTATCATCCAGAATCCATTCTTTCAGAGTACGGTCACAAGCTCCTAGATAATTTCCTCATGATGAATTAATCTGTAATACTCATCTGACAATAGGGGCTAATTTCATAGATAGTGGGCGTGTTGCCAAACGTATTACACATTTAAAATAAAAAAAAACTAAGAGCTTAAGTTTGGCGGTAACCACGCCCTGAAAAAAATCAAACTCGTTTGGCAAGCGAAGAGCAGCGGAGTTGCCAAGCGAGTTTATGGTACTGTCGCAGAATCCCCATTATCAAAGATGAGGCTTAACCTTTAATAATTGAAGCCTACAAATGGGGTTCTGCGACAGTCCCATAGATAGTGCGTTAATTCGCAAGCTTTTGTATAATAAAACCTTAGTGTATGTTTTAGGCATTAACACAGGAACTTCAGTAGATGGCGTTGATCTGGCGCTGATCAAATGGGACGCGTCTAATTTAAAGTCTTTTAAAGTTATTCAAGAGGCAAGCTATGAAATTGACCCGACTGTAAAGCAAGAAATAGAAATTTTAATTGCAAAACAAAAATCATCTCTTGAAGCTATTTCAGATTTGCACTGTAAGCTAGGAAGATTTTTAGCATTTATTATAAATGAATTTAGAAAGGAATTCCCACACTGTAAAATTGACCTTATTGGAATGCATGGACAGACTGTTTATCACGGCATATATTCATCATTACAATTAGGGAATATTTCGGTTGTTGCTAAACTAGCAGGAATTCCTGTTGTTGGAGATTTTAGATCTGGTGATATAGCTTTTGGTGGACATGGAGCACCATTAACTAGTTTTCAAGATGATCTTTTGATTCGTGATAATTCAATGACTAAGGCGACTTTAAATATTGGTGGAATTGCAAACATTACTGTCATGAAACCCGATGAGCCTACACTTGCATATGATACAGGTCCAGGAAATACACTGATTGATTGCCTTGTAAGAAAACTTTTTCAGCAAGATTATGATAAGAATGGTGATATTGCAAGTTTAGGTAAAGTAAATGAAAGATTTATAGATGCACTCATCAATAAAACAGATTATTTTCAACTAAGCCCACCGAAGTCTACTGGTAGAGAATTATTCGGTGAAAAATTTGCAGATAAATTTTTAGATCTTGGCAACAAAGAAAACATTATTGCTAATGTAAGTTATTTCACAGCAAAGACCATTAGTAATGAAATTCAAAAATATGATCTTCAAGAGATTTATGTTGCTGGTGGAGGATATCGAAATAAGTTCTTGATGAACGCACTAAAATCTATGAATCCAGGGCTTAAGTTCTCATCTCATGATGGTGTGAAGATTAACAGTCAGTATAAAGAAGCTATGCTCTTTTCGTTATTAGCCTTTACTTGTTTTAAAGATATTCCTAACAATGTCCCTAGTTCAACCGGTGCAAAACGAGCTACCATATTAGGTGTAATAGCAAAACCATAAAACAAATATTATGAATTCAAAAGAATATTCCTTAACAAAAATAGTTGCAACATTAGGCCCTTCTAGTGATGATGAAGCAACAATACGCGCGATGATTGAAGCTGGTTTATCTGTAGCTAGAATTAATTGCTCTCATGGTGATTGGGAAACTCGTGCAAATCGTATCGAGATGATAAGACGTTTGTCTAAAGAATATCAAAGACCGATAGGAATTTTGGTTGACCTTCAAGGTCCAAAAATAAGAACAGGTACTTTACCTGATGGTGGTGTTGAACTTACGACAGGACAGAAAGTTATTCTCTCACCTTTAGAAGAACATGCTGACTATACGAGTGATATAAAAGTTATTCACATTAGAAATTATATGGAACTACCTTCTGAAGTTGAAGTTGGTCAAAGAATTCTCTTAGACGATGGTTTATTGAGACTTAAAGTAGTGAATATTCAAGGAAATAAAGTTGAATGTTCAGTTAGTTATGGTGGAACTCTGAAATCTAATAAGGGTGTGAATTTGCCAGAATCAGCTCAGTTAGGAGTTGAGGTGATCACTCCAAAAGATAGAAAGGATTTGATCGAAGCAGTTAAATTAAATGCAGATTTTATTGCACTTTCTTTTGTAAGACATAGTAAGGATATTGTTGAATTAAAGCAACTTATTCAAGATGCAAAACCAAAATCTCCAATTAAAACAATTGCAAAAATTGAGAAACCGCAGGCTATGGAGCACCTTTCAGCCATTTTAAAAGAAGTTGATGGCGTAATGGTCGCTCGTGGAGATCTTGGAGTTGAGCTTGATCCTGAAAAAGTACCAATGCTACAAAAGAAAATTATTGCAGAAGCAAATCTAAATGAGAAGTTTGTAATTACGGCAACTCAGATGATGGACTCAATGATAAAAAACCCTTTTCCAACAAGAGCTGAAGTATCAGATGTTGCCAACGCTATTTTAGATGGTACTGATGCTGTGATGCTTTCCGGTGAAACTGCTGCTGGAGCACATCCAGTGCTTGCCGTAGATTATATGAGAAAAATTGCACTTGAAGTTGAATCTAAAACTTCAATACCAGTTGTTCAAAAAGATGTTCATATGCTTGAGGGTATACCAGAAGCTGAACTTAATGGTATTGCGATCGCTCAAGGTGTAAAAACTTTTTCTACCATGAAGAATATTAAAGCGATAGTTTCTTTTTCATGCTCAGGTAAAAGTGTTCAAAGAATATCAAAGTTAAAGCCAAACACTCAGATCATTGCTGCGACTACTTATCAACACACCTATAATTATCTTTCTATTGTTTGGGGTGTTACACCAATTTACTTTAATCAAGTACATAGAACTACAAATACTTTGATTAATATAGAAGAAGAGATTATTAGATTAGGTCTTATTAAATTAAATGATACTGTCATTATTACTGGCGGAATCCCTCTTGCAGCAAGAAGTGCAGCAAATTTTGTGAAACTTCATAAGTGTGATGGAAGTATGAAAGAGCAAGTTAAAATCCAAGAAGAAAGTTTCAAAGAAGATCTGGGTCCTGCTCTTGTTACTAAGTAATTTATAAGTCTTAATGGTAGATCTTTATAATAAAATTAATTATTTGATCTATGATCCAAAGAATTTTATGCAAAATCTTTTAGCTCAAATCCTAGATTGGGATTGTAAGTTAGATGATTTAAAGCAAAAAGAAGTTTTTTTTATGAGTTATAGAGATCTTTTGCCTGGTTATGCGGGTCTTAAAGATGAAGATTATAAAGATAGATTTATTTTTATTGTGGATTTTAATCTTGATGAAAGTTTTGAGCCTATGGATTCAAGTTTTATGTCGAATATCTCTGATAAAAGAGTTTATTATGGAAAAGATGCTTTAGATAAGGTTTTGGCTTATTCTAAAAGTATCAAGAAGTTTGGTTTTTTGAAGCCATTCTTGAAGTTGTTAGTCTCTTTCTAATTTTCTTGTTTTTGAATCAGCTTTGCATTAACATCTAAGCTCTCTTCCATAAAAACCTCTGTGTACTTGGTGTATTCTTGCCAATCCTCATCATGATAAATCCCTGTATCAGTTGACTCAGGAGTATTTTTAGATAGTTTATTTACTTTAAATTTTTTAGCTACTATCTTGTTAATCTTAATCTGTGGTTTTGTGGCTAAATTCTTCTCAGGGACTGTGTTTGACTTTAGCTCAGAGAGCGTCTTTAAAGAGCTTGAGTTGTTTTTCTGTGATCCTGGACTTTTAGTCCCCATGTCCATATAAATAATTTTTTTGTTTAAGATAGCCTTACTAGGTTTGTCATATTTTTTTATGATAATAGTATTTTCGCTGTGACATATACTGAAGCTAAAAATATTTACGATGATCAAAATTAGGATTCTTTCATTCAAATAGCGCACGTACTGACCTCCTACCAATATCTCTTACGATTGGGTTCATCATTCTGTAATTTTGGTAATCATAATCTACTGCCTTGTTTTGGTTTCTGTATGCTGTTTGTTGATGATTGTAATGATTTATGTTTCTAGTATTTTTTTGTCTTATTGATGTCCTAGTTTGAGTTTCATCAAAATTGTTGTATGAAAAAGCGCTTGGATCTTGTTTTTTAGTGTCTAAGATTTGTAAGGTTTGATAATTAGCAATTTGCCATGCTGTGATCTCATCTTCTAGTAAGTTTAATCTGTACTGAATAGAACCCTTTTGAATATTGCCGTGTACAGCTACTTCTATTCTTTCGAGTCTTTGTTTTGCTTTTTCTTTTTTGAAGTTTTTTTGTGGGAAAAGTAACGCTTCGTATTGTTCTAAAATAGGTAAGCTAGCTTCTTTTGCTGCAAGTATTCTAGATTTGTCTTGGTAATTATAGGTCCTTCCGAGCTGCATTGAAGAGAATTTATGAGTATTGATCTGTATAGGTCTTAAATCCAGCTCAGTATATGCTTTTGCGGAAATAAATGTACTGAACATTATACTAAATAAGATTAACTTCATTGTCGTATGACCTTTTATTGTTATTTATATCTATGGTGAATTTAAATATTTGTTTTGTAGTGGGCACTATGATTTCTGTTTTGGCTTTATGTTCTTTAGAACTGAGTATGAAATTTTTAAGATAGTTTTCATCGTAATATTTTGAAAATGGATCTAGGCTAAATAAATTTGGGTCACTAGCGAGTATGTAATCATTAATGTAATAGGGGCTTGTCACAATTAAAGACGAGTTGTTATTTAAATTAATGGTTCTTTCGAGGATCTTTGTTCTCTTATATCGTGGATCTATGCTTTTTAGCTCTGATGAATCATTGTCTAATACTACTTCTATATTTCTTGCTCCATTTTGTGTGTTGATAAAAAAGCTTGTTTCACCTTGGTCTTCTAGTCCTTGGATGGCTAGAACTGTTTTTTTGTTTCGATCTATTTCAGCAGATAATAAATAAACATTAATAAAGTCTTTTTGTGCAATTACAGGCTCTGATGTGATTTCAGAGCCTATATCAATCAAACTGATTCTACCTTTACCAACTTTTATTGCTTGGCATGGCATTATGCTTAGGTATAAAACTAAGAGTGTAATATTAAGTATTGAATATTTCATAATGAATCTCCCTTTTTAAAAGTCCCTCAATGTATAAGAAATTTTCTAATCCACAACAATGACTAATTTTTGTTTTAATATCTTCGTAGTTCTCAAATGAAGCATGATGATTTTGTGAGTAAATCGCTTTTAGAGATTCGTAGAGTTTTGTTATTGTTTTGATTTCATTTAAAACATATTTTTTATCTAGTTCTTGTTGATAGTTTTTACTTGCAAGATGATTTTCAAGTAGAGTCAAATCAAAGCGTTTGGTGATTAGTTGTGTAAC
>CAIYXB010000188.1 GCA_903930015.1 uncultured bacterium
CCTGGCAGGCTGCGAAAACTCTATATGCCAGTATAGAGAAATATTAAAGTGCTTAACTATGGTAGCCATATTAAAACAAATTATTTTGTTTTACCAAAAGCAAATGAAAAAGAAGCTCAAATTATTCAAAAAGTTTATGGAGAAAAGAAAAAAGTTTTTGTTATTAATAATCTTTTTGAATTAAAAATAATTTTAGAGACAATACAAAGTCTCATCAAAGCAAGTGAGGAAAACAAAGATAACTATAAAAGAATATTAGAGAATTTCCTTATAAAACCTTCTCAAAACGAGCAGATATTGAGCGAAGATTCCAGCATGGACTTTGCAGAGGTACTAGGTCAAAGCCTTGCAAAAAGAGCTTTTGAAATTGCCTGCGCTGGTAATCATCATTTACTTATGATAGGCCCACCAGGTTGTGGTAAAACTATGCTTGCAAATAGGTATGTGAATTTACTGCCAAAGCTTAGCCTTGATTGTGCAATTGAGACTACCAAAATTTATAATGCTCATGGCATACAAGTAGATGGTTTAATCGAAAAAGCACCTCTACGTAAACCACATCATAGCTTAAGTGCAGCTGCTTTTATTGGTGGTGGCAATTCCAAAATAAAACCTGGGGAAGTGAGCCTTGCTCATAATGGAGTTTTGTTTTTGGACGAAATGACCGAGTTTTCTAAATTTACTTTAGAGCAACTCAGACAAGTTTTAGAAGAAAAATCAATTGAGATCTTAAGGATAAAAGAAAGTCAAAAATATCCTGCAGATTTTCTATTGCTTGCAGCTTGCAATCCTTGTCCCTGTGGATACTTGGGTGATCAAGAAATAAATTGTCGTTGCTCTCAATTACAAATAGAAAAATATCTAGGCAAACTCTCTGGTCCCCTGCTTGATCGTATTGATATTCATCTCAGGTTAAGTAAACTACAACCCGATACACTAAAACTACTCGGCAAAGAAAATAAAAACAGCTACGGCACTAAAGAAATGCTGGAGAAAATAAGCAAAGCGAAAATTTTTGCAAACAATTCTAAACAAAGCTTAGAGCTAGAAAAAATTAGTGATGATTTTATGGAAAAAGCTATTTACAATCTCAAACTCACAGCAAGATCACATACCAAAATACTTAAGCTTGCAAGAACTATTGCTAATTTTGATGAGACTGAGAGTATTCAAATTGAGCATCTACAGGAAGCAATCCAGTTCAGGGCTGTTGACTGGGCTCATTATAGGTGAATCTAAATTGCTATTCAGAGGCTTAATAAAATCTATATCTAAGTCTTGAAACTGCATCAAGAAGCTCATCATCTATGACATCTTTCTTTGCATCATATAAAACACGAGCTAAATAAACTTTTTGGTTCCTACTTAAATTATCAGGAAATAAATCTTTGCCATCTTTTTCTAAAAACTGAGATGCCGCTTGTGATAAAAATTCTTCATTGATATTTTGATTTCTGAATTCTTTTAAAGCAGTTCTTGTAATGGTTCCGGCAGAGGCTTCTGCGTGTCTTTTTAATGAAATATCAGCATCATAGTGAGGATGTATCTCAAGCTTATTCAATGGAACAGCTGCAACATAATCCTGAAGATACATTAAAACAGAGAATTTCGGTTTATTTTGAGAAAAGGCTTGTAATTGTTCAAGATTAGGTTTAGTACCTTCCTCTTGCAAACCAACCTTAAATGATTGTACTCTCCTAAAATGAAGTTCTTTAATGAACTCAGAATCGTTACCATTTGGTAAAGCAGACAAATCATACTGAGAAAAATCTGGATTTGCAATAACAGTTTTTGGACAAACTTTTATTGCCATAGAAGAATTATTTGATGTAATTTCATTTGTTGACATAGAACTAAATAACTACAATGTGAAAATTTAACAATTTTTGACATTTATCTTAAATTTTTTAAGGAAAAACATAGAATTCAGGGTATTTTTATGATTACAAACAAAGCTGTAAATGACTCAGAAAATAAATACAATCCAAGACATCTTAACTGAGCTAAAAAATAGTCTTGAAAATAAAGAAGCTAGCCTAGAAGCAAAAATTATAGTCGAGACTGTCCTTAATCTAGAAAGTTCAGAGTTAATTTCAAATTCTCAAAATCAATTAAGTCGCAATCAGATTCAAAAAATCCTTGAAATTAGAGATAAAAGAAACTCCCAAAAAATACCTCTTGCCTACCTACTTGAAGAAAGTTATTTTGCTGGTCTCAAATTTTTTGTAAATGATGATGTTCTTATCCCAAGACCAGAAACAGAATTTTTGGTAAATCAAATACTTGAAGAAATAAAAGAAAGAAAAATTCATCAACCAACAATTTTAGATCTGTGTACTGGTTCAGGCTGTATCGCAATTACACTCAAGAAAGCTCTTCCTGCTGCAAAAATTTATGCGTCTGATATTTCTCAAGCTGCCCTGAATGTAGCATCAATAAATGCTAAAAGACATCAAGCCGAAATAAGTTTTATTTTAGGTGATTACTTAGATCCCTTTCTAAATATCTCTACCTCTCCAATTGCAATCCCTATCATAAGATCAAAACCACCTTATTTTGATATAGTCGTTTCAAACCCACCTTACCTAACAAAAGAAGAATATGAAAATCTTGAACCAGAACTTTATCATGAGCCAAAACATGCACTGGTTGGATTCCCATATGAGCATATTAAAAAACAAATTCTTGAAAATAATCTTTTAAAAGAAAATGGGTTTATGGCATTTGAATTTGGCTTTAATCAAAAAACAAAATTAGAGAAAATTTTTCCTGAAGCACGTTTCTATAAAGACTTAGAAAATAATGATCGGTTTTTAATTAATTAGACCTGTCGCGAAATATGCTATTTCGCGGGAACAGGTCTAAAAATCTCTACTAGATATATAATCATATAGTGCCTAGTGAAATTCAAAAATTTGATTTCAAAAAAATAAAAACCTTTGTTATTTTAGGTTTTGGTAAAACTGCGATCGCAACAGCAAATTTTTTATTAAAACAATTCCCAGAAGCAAAAATTAAAATTTCAGAGTTGAAAACTGAAGAGAATTTTTTAAAACAAGATATAGAAAAACTCAAAAAATTAAAAGTTGAGTTTGAATTTGGGGCACAAAGCAAAAAATTTATTTTAGAAAATAAAGACTCTTTTATTGTTATAAGCCCAGGTATTCCACCAAGATTAGAATTAATTGAAAATATTTTTCAATCTAATATTCCTCATGGTACTGATCTAGATATCTTTGCCGCATGCATCGGTCATGAGCAAAATTATGTCTCTATCACTGGCACAAACGGTAAAACTACTACTACTAGTTTGATATCTCACATCCTGAATTCACCAAGTCTTGGGAACATTGGCACACCATTTTTGGAATTTGCAAATAACTACTATCCAAACTTTGCTTGTGAAATTAGTTCTTTCCAAGCTTTTTATTCTAATTACTTCCAAGACCTTAAAATTCCTAAGCTCTCTCTGTTTCTTAATTTCACTCCTGATCATTTAGATTGGCATAAAGATCTAAATGAATATCATGCTTCAAAAGCAAAACTTTTCTGTCAATCAAATCAAGAAGAAAATTATTGGGTACTTAATTTTGATGATCCAAAAGTTAAAAACCTCGGACTTAAAGCTGAAATGATAAAAAACTCAAAAACAAAAATTTGTTATTTCTCAAATCAAGACATCTCTTATGCACTCTCAAAAACATGTCCTTTTGTTGCCTATGAAAAAAACGATCGATTATATTTAGCCCAGTACCTCGGGGACGCGTCTGGGACTGAGGTACAAGCAGATGCTATAGTAAGTGTTAATAATAATGACGATTATTTCCTGGAAATCCCTCTGGTAAAAACAGAAGATCTACAATTAGTCGGTAAGCATAATTACTCTAATATACTTGCAGCGAGCCTAAGTGCTTATCTTCTTAACTTCGATATATCCTATATAATTGAATCTCTAAAATCATTCAGAGCTGTTACGCACAGGCTTGAATTCATAAGGGAAATTGGTTCTAATAGAATATACAATGATAGTAAAGCTACTAACCCAGACTCTACAAATAAAGCTTTAGCTTCATTTGATCAATCAATAGTCATACTTGGTGGCAAAGAAAAAAATCTAGACCTTGGTCCATTTTTAGATAATGTCACTAAAAAAGCTTACGCTGTTGTTGCTATTGGTGAAATAAAAAACAAGATTTACAACGGTCTACGTGAATTAAATTATGAGAAAGTGAGAAGAGCTGACACCCTCGAAGAAGCATTTAGCGTTGCATTACTTTACGCTCAAGATACCCCTTATCCAATTTTACTCTCACCGGCAAGCTCTAGTTTTGATATGTTCAAAGGCTTTGAGGATAGAGGCGATCAATTTAGAGAAATCGTTCTAAAATATTAGAGAGCTTAATATAATGCAAAATTCTAAAATAACAAAACCAGATCTATTTTTTATTCAACTGACTTTAGCTTTAGTTTTGATTGGTGGTGTTTTCATTATTAGTGCTTCTTGGCATGAGTCACTACGTTACTATGACAACCCTTGGAATTTTATAACAAAGCACCTGCTATTTCTTTTTCTTGGGCTTTCAAGTGGCTATTTTTTTAGTGTTGTTCATATTCAGTGGTTAAAAAAATACGCTTGGGCTTTTGGTATTGTAATTTTACTTTTACTACTCTTCACAGCAAAATTTGGTATTGTTTCTGGTGGCTCCAGAAGATGGATAGGACTCGGTCCCATTAATCTACAAGTTTCTGAATTTGCAAAAATTGCCGTAGCTCTTCTTGCGACAAAAGTAATCACTGAAAAAAAAAATATCACTTTAGCATTAGTCTTAATTAGTGCAATACTTCTTCTCGTATTAAAACAACCTGATCTTGGTACAACCATTCTTATTGCAAGTGGAGCAATCGCTGCTATTTTTGCATCTGGATTTAATTTATTTGCCTTTTTTGCTGGATTAATGGGTTTTGTTGGAGCTGGTGTTTTTGTTGTAACAAATACTCCATACCAAATGGACAGGATTCGCTATTGGCTTGATCCATATCAAGATCCTCAAGGGCACGGATATAATTTGATCCAATCAATTAAGGCGATCGCTTCAGGAGGATTGTTTGGACAAGGAATTGGTGAATCGGTACAAAAACTTGGACCCTTACCAATTAGTTACGCAGATTTTATTTTTGCTGTAATTTGTGAAGAAATTGGTTTTTTTGGCGTACTAGTAATTTTGATTTTGTTTTTGAGTTGGATTTATAGATCTATGTATATTTGTTTTTGTAGTCGTAACAAATTTACTCAGATTTTTGGTTTTTCATTGACTATTGTTTTTTCAATGCAAGTAATAATCAATATCGCTGTTGCAACAGGACTTTTCCCAATTACTGGTATGACTTTACCTTTTATTAGTTTTGGTGGTAGTAGCTTTATTGTAAATTCAATTATCGCTGGAATAATTTTAAATATCTCTAGAATTAATTCTACTGAATACTAAATTGCCCCTCCACGACCGGGTCTTTTTGCG
>CAIYXB010000189.1 GCA_903930015.1 uncultured bacterium
CGCAAAAAGACCCGGTCGTGGAGGGGCAATCAAAGATCTGTAGACTTCATGATCTCTTCAAGCACAATTGCTGTGTGTGACCAGTTCATACCACCTTGGATATAACCAACATAAGGTTCTCTTAAAGGACCATCACAAGAAAGTTCTATAGAGGATCCTTCTATAAAAGAGCCGCTTGCCATAATAACTTGATCATCATAACCAGAGATATTGTCAGGGACAGGACTAAATATAGAATTTACAGGGCTATTTTTTTGCACTATCTCGCAGAATTTAATCAACTTGTCTCTATCATTAAATTTCACAGCTTGTATAACATCATTTCTTTCGTCATCAAAAGCTGGGATTGTCTGCCAACCTTTTTGTGCAAAAAGTTTTGCAGCAAGAGACATTCCCTTAAGTGCTTCTGAGACAATTAGAGGTGCAATAAATACTCCTTGGAGCATAATACGAGTCTGATCAAACATACAACCACCATGAGCACCAATCCCTGGCGCAGTAAAGAATTCTGCAGCTTTATCAACATATTTTTGTTTACCAGCAATATATGCACCAGCAGCGACAATACCACCACCAGGATTTTTTATTAAAGAGCCCGCTATAATATCCGCACCAAAATCAGTTGGCTCATATTTTTGTGTAAATTCGCCATAACAATTATCAACAAAGACGATCAAATCTTCTCTTAGAGCTTTTACAGTCTTAATAAGCCTTTCAAGAGTTTTTAATTTAAAAGAAGATCTCCATTCATAACCTCTAGACCTTTGAATAAAAATAACTTTTGTTTCTTTACTTAAAGAAGCTGAAATTAGTTCTCTTAAATCTAGATCACCGATAGAGTCAATATAATCTGGATTCACTTGATCTAGAACTTTTAAATTGACTTTGTATTTTTGGGAAAGTTTTTTAAACGAAGTGGTTAAAGTATCGTATGGAGTACCAAGACAAAGTAACTCATCACCTGAGTCTAAGTTTCCCCAAACCGCAGCAGTTATAGCATGAGTACCAGAGACTAACTGAGGACGAACGATCGCAGCTTGAGTATTGAAAATTGTTGCATAGACTTCATCTAGTTTATCTTTACCAAGATCATCATAACCATAACCAGTGACCCAAGAATAATGCATATTTTGAATACCTGCACTTTTAAAAGCATGTAAAACTTTACTTGTATTAAAAGCTTTAATTTCATCAATTTTTTGCCAAACCGAATCACCGAGTTTTTTGCTTTCATCGTTAATGTTTACCGTGCTTAATTGCATAGGCAATAATAATAGCAAAGTACAAGGTATAATGATTTTTGCTTATGCACGCTGAAATCTTCTACGTTATAGAAATCCTTTTTATGCTCTTTGGTATCTTGGTATCTTGCCAAGTCTTCACCAATGCTATAGAAAACCTTGGTCATAAACTGAATCTTGGTCATGAATTTACAGGAAGTGTACTTGCGGCTGTTGGAACAGCACTACCTGAGACACTTTTACCACTCGTTGCCATATATCTTGCAAGCCAAAACGTGGCGACAGCAGGAGCTAAGCATGATATAGCGATTGGAGCCATTATTGGTGCGCCATTCATGCTCTCAACACTAGCATTATTACTACTAGGTTTAAGCATAATCGTCCATAAAAAACAAAGAGAAAAAGCTTTTGCAAAATCAAAGCATAATATCAATTTTCTTAAAATTAGCATTCCACACTTAAAAAGAGATTTAAAATATTTTCTTATTACATTTAGTTTTGGTATTGCTGTTGCAGTATTTGAACCATTGCATCGAGTTGCCCATTTTGTAGCCTATGGATTAATTCTTATGTATTTAATCTATTTATATGAAACATACAATCACACAGAAGAAGAAATACCCGATGACGAAGAAGACGAAACAGAAGTACCTGTTTTATATCTAGAGAAATTCACTAAAACAAAAATTGGTACGACTATCCCCACAATAAGCTTGCAAACTTTTATTGGGATTGCTGGAATAATTTATTTTGCTGAACATTTTATTCATAACGTAGAGCACATTGCAGGAGTTATAAACTTAAGTCCACTTATACTAAGTCTTATAATAAGTCCAATCGCAACTGAACTCCCAGAAAAAGTTAACACCTGGCTTTGGTCTAAAGACGGTAAAGATACTCTTGCGATCGGTAATGTTACTGGTGCAATGATCTTTCAATCAGCCATACCATGTTTTATAGGTATCATGTTTACTCCATGGAATCTAGACAGACTTTCTATTATTTGCGCAAGCCTTGCAATAATCTCAAGCCTTATTCTTTACATAAAAGTTTCTGTAACCAATAGGCTTGGATATAAAACCTTACTTATAACTGGATCTTTATATTTGGTTTATTTGGTTTTGATATTTGTTTGAGATTTATTTTTAAATCTTCTTTCTGGGATTACACCAAAAGTAATATAGAAGAGTAGAATCATAACTACTGGAAGCACTATCATCAAAAGATCATTTAATGTAAATGGATCTGGCATTTTTTTCGTCCTCAATGTACATAATACTATAACCATTATTTATAAGCAAATAGCCTGCAAAGAATAGTAAAGAAGCTAATATTATTTGATAAAAGCTAAAAGGCTTAAGTTCTACAATATAGTTTAAAAGCAACAAGCAGAGTGGGCTACAGCAACTATATCCAGTAAAAAGAAAGATATTAGCTCTAAATTCTTCGGATTTACTGTAAACAGTTCTCACTAACAAATTTATAGCAAAAAAATCTCATCAATGATAATTCTTGCGTATAAGCGTAAAGCCTAAGCCACTTGCTTAGTAGCACGAGCAAGTATAGTTTCAAGGGCTTTGATAGTCTCTTCATTATCATTAATAGTATATTTAGAGCCTAAAGAAACTTTAGATCTTTTGTTGCCAGAGATCATATTTAAAATCAAAATTTTCTTACCAGTATTTTCAGTTCTAGAGATAAAAGCTTTAAGTGAATGGAAAAATTGATAGTAGTCATCAAGTCCATCCACATTAATATCTAAATTCACAATACCCATACCATCAAGATCTTCAAGACTCTCAACCATAATACTTTGATCACCTTCAGAATGTTTTGATAAAGTTCCTTTCACCAGCACACGCTTACCTTTAATTATCAGCTCCTCAAGATCAGTCAATTGTTTACTAAAGACAACACCTTCAATTCTTGATTCCATATCCTCAAGTTGCATGATACAAATAGATTTTTTTGCTTTAGTAAGTTTTTTCTGAAAATCTGTAATTAAGCATGGAACACTAATTTTAGCTCCATCTTTTCTTTCTTCTAAACTTTTCAAAGTATCTGTAGCAATAGTAGAAGTTAAAGCCTGTATAGAAGCCATAGGATGATTTGAGACAAACAATCCTAAGAGTTGATATTCCATAGCCTGTAATTCTCTCTCATCAAATTCTTGCTGAGTTCCACCAATAAATTGAGGAGCTTTATTAAATTTAAAATCATCACCACCTAATGAAAATAAACTTTCTTGCCCCTTAGCCTCTTCTTCACGGGATTTTTTTACCGCATTAATAAACGACTCTAAATTATCAAGCATTGCTTTACGACTAGCCCCAAGCCCATCAAGCGCTCCACATTTAATAAGCGACTCTGCTGTTTTTTTATTTAAGGTCTTTGGATCTAAACGAGAACAAAAATCATAGAAATCTTTATAAACACCACTACTAAGTCTCTCTTGAATAATAGCTTCAGAAGGTGCATCACCAACACCTTTAATCGCTCTAAGACCAAAAGCAATATAGCCAGAAGGTTTCTTACCGCTTGTAAGAATCAAATCGTCGTTTTCATAATCAACAAGTGGTGTAAAGTCTTCAGCTGACAAATTCACATGCGGCGCTACAACTTTAATACCAAGTCTTTCAGCTTCTACAATGTATGACTTAAGCCTATCAGCATCTCCGTTTGCAGACATCATAAGTGAAGTCAAATATTCAACTGGATAATGTGTCTTTAGGTATGCAGTTTGATACGTAACAAATCCGTAAGCAGTTGAGTGAGATTTATTAAAACAGTACTCTGCAAAAGCAAGCATTTGCTCAAATAATTTATCTGCAAGCTCTTGTGAAACCGGCTGAGTATTTTCTGCACAACCTTTCAAGAATTTATCTTTGTATGGCAAGAGTACTTCTGGTTTCTTTTTACCCATCGCCCTTCTAAGTAGATCTGCTTCCCCAAGCGAAAATCCTCCAAGCCTTTGCACAATAAGCATGATCTGCTCTTGATAAACTATAGTTCCATAAGTATTTTTTAGAATTGGCTCTAGCAAAGGGTGATCGTATTTAATTTGTTTTTTACCAGACTTACAAGCAATAAACTCATCAATCATTCCTGTATCTAAAGGACCTGGGCGATAAAGAGCAATCAATGCCGATATATCCTCCATGTTTCGTGGAGCTAGATCCCTGGCAACACTCTTCATACCAGCAGAAGTCTCTAATTGAAAGATACCTGCTAGATTTCCACTGCAGATAGTATCGTAAGTAGCAGGATCTTCAAGTGAGATTTTATCGATGTCGATTTTTTTACCAGTACGCTCTTCTATCATGACAAGAGCTTTTTTAATCATGGTCAAGTTACGCAAGCCCAAAAAGTCCATCTTTAAAAGACCCATATCAGCACACTCTTCCATCGGGAATTGAGTGATTACGTTTCCATCATTACTTTTTGAGATAGGTACAATCTGGTCTACTGGCTCATCTGAGATAATCACACCCGCAGCATGAACTCCAAAAGTCTTATTGAGTCCTTCATTTTTTAGCGCAAGGTCAATTACTTCTTTTGCTTCAGGATCATTTTTATATTTACGAGCAAATTCATCATGATTTTCAAGCATCCATTTTATTGAACGAGGCTTACCACGAACAACTGGAATCAGCTTAGCAAGCTCCTCTGCGCGAGCATAAGGATACTCAAGAATTCTCGCCATATCTTTTATGACAGATCTGGAAGTGAGTCTATTAAATGTAATAATCTGACAAACACTTTCTTCACCATATTTTTTACGTACATATTCAATAACAGCTTCACGACCATCAACACAAAAATCCGTATCAATATCGGGCATACTTTTACGCTCTGGGTTCAAAAACCTCTCAAAGAGTAGGTCATACTTAAGTGGATCAATATTTGTTATACCCAAACAATAAGCGACAAGCGAACCAGCTGCAGAACCACGACCTGGTCCAACAGGTATGTCTTGAGTTCGAGCCCAATATATAAAATCCCAAACAACAATAAAGTAAGAAGCAAAACCAGAATCATTCATGATTTTAAGTTCAAAATCTAAACGTTCTTTTATTTCATTAGTCAAATTCCCATCAAATCTTTCATTTGCGCCTTCATACGAAAGCTCTTTTAAATAAGTTTCAAAACTATGTCCTTCTGGTATCTTTGGATCCGGCATATGCACTTTTGGATTTGCAAGTAATTTATAATCTTCAATTTTATTATAAATTTCAGTTGGTGTATCAAAGATAGCCGCTTGCACATCTTGGGCACCGAGGTGATCTTGATAAAGCTCTAACATCTCTGCTCCGGTTTTTAGGTACTCATGAGAAGAGAATTTCATTCGAGGAAAATCTGAAACAAATTTTTGAGTTTGCAGGCACAAAAGTGCATCATGCGCACTTGCGTCTTCTTTGTTTGTATAGTGACTATCGTTAGTCGCTACGATCTTTATACCAAGGTCCTTTGCAAGCTTCACTAGACGTGGATTAACATCTTTATCTTCTTGATATTTATGATCCATGATCTCAATATAAAAATCATCACCAAAAATTTCTTTGTACTCTAAAGCAGCATTCTTAGCTTCTTCGTCTTTATAATTA
>CAIYXB010000190.1 GCA_903930015.1 uncultured bacterium
GCTATTGTACTATTACCTTGATTATTTTTGCTGCTTCAAAACCAGCAAAACGGTAAGCCCAAGTTAAATCATTTCCCATTCAGTAATTATATTAAAGTATTTACTTAATCCACTAAAAATGCAGAAGAGCCCAATAGTGGTTAGGAATTAAGGGGAATTAGGTATTATTTTGAGGTTGGTGAAATTAAGCACATGGTAATCTCCACAATCATTAATGGAAGTCCTTCAGCTCAACTCGATACTAAAGATCAACCAGGCTCTATTGCCGCAGGTAGAGTGATTTTTTTTAATAGAAGCACAAGTGGTCAACAAGTAATTGTTACAAAAAATGGAGCTGAGCCAATAAGCTTAGGTGGTGGAGAATTAGAAGTACAACTTCAGGCTGGTAGCAATGGGTAAAACACAAGTGACTTATTTTCAGGATCCTAATGATGATCAGGCTCAATTAAAAAACTTAACTTTAGAGCTACAGGGTCAAGGCAATGATAAACAGCTAAGAATATTATTGGAATTTGACCCTGAATTTAAATTAGAAAATTATGCCCCTTCAAATACTTTAGCCTCTAAAAAAATAATACCAAATTCTTATCAAACGCAAGTTGCTATTCCTCCTGGAATTTATTCTGTAAGAGCGATTGAATCCAACACCAAAGAACCTGAACAGCCACAAATTATTGCATTTAAAGCTGGTGATCGTGATGAAGCAATAAGAAAATTAGCAGAAATGCTATCGCAGAAAAAAGCCGGTTAATAAGAAGAACTGCCTAACTTACTGAAAGATAAAAAATGGAGTCATTCTCATGGAGCCCATTCGAAAAGCTCCCAGATGCAAGGCATGCGAGTATGAAAAAGCGCAGTTGACTGCTTGTCAATGAGCATTTTGAATACGAGCATAACGTAGCAGATGGGACTTTGCGGATGGGCTTATATCGCTTAATAGTCTTTAATTGCTCTCTTAATATCCATATTCTGTTGACGTTTTTTTAGTGTTTCTCTTTTATCGCCTTTGTTCTTACCTTCAGCAAGATGCAGTAAAACTTTTGCTCTGTTACTTTTAAAAAATAATTTTGATGCAACTAGAGTTTGATTTGTAGTCCCTAACTCATGTTCAAGCCTTTCAATTTCAATTCGGTTTAAGAGTAATTTACGTACACGATCAGGTTGGTGATTAAATATATTGGCGTGGCTGTATTCTGCAATATTACAATTAAAAAGAAAAACTTCTCCATCAATAATCTTGGCAAAAGCACCTTTCATTTGAGCGTTGCCTAATCTGAGAGACTTAACTTCAGAACCATGTAGGACTATGCCAGCAATAATATCTTTACCAAGCTTAAAATCAAAACCAGCTTTTTTATTACGAGCAACGGTCGCTGAACCAGAAGCAGTTTGTGCTTTTAGTTTTTCAACCTTTTTCTTTTTTTTCTCGATTTGTTTTTTTGCTCGACCCATAAGAAGATAATCTGTTTTAATAAACTCTAATCAACTGCATATTATCTCATAGCTCAGAAAAGCGTCCTAAACACAAGCAATTTTGTGATAGACAAATAGTTTTCGGTGGTAAAATGTAGTATATGTCTAAAACAGATACTCAAAAAACCGTTAAATTTAAAGTTAAAAGACAAAATGCCCCAGGTCAAAATTCTCATTACGATGAATTTGAAGTTCTTTATGAGCAAGGTATGAATGTCATCTCTTTACTAATGGCAACAAAAGAATTTCCAAAAACAAGTTCTGGTAAAGAAGTAGAACCTGTTTGTTATGAATCATCATGCTTAGAAGAAGTTTGTGGTTCTTGCACTATGCTTATCAATGGCAAAGTACAGCAAGCTTGCACAGCTCTTGTCGATAATATTCAAGGAGATATCACTCTTGAGCCAATGAGTAAGTTTCCGGTTAGACGAGATTTGATCGTTGATAGATCAAAAATGTTTGAAAATCTAAAAAAAATAAAAGCTTGGATTGAAGTTGACGGAATTTATGATCTTGGCGAAGGACCAAAAATGAGCCCTGAGATCCAAGAAGAAAACTATATCTTAAGTCGCTGTATGACTTGTGGCTGTTGCCTTGAAGCTTGCCCGCAATGGACTAACGACAACTTGTTTGTTGGAGCTCAAGCAATATCTCAAGCTGTTTTATTTAATAGCCATCCAAATGGTCAAAATACTAAAGAAGATAGAACTCAAGCATTGATTGATAATGGACTTAACAACTGCGGTAATGCACAAGCCTGCGTCAAAGCCTGCCCTAAAGAGATCCCACTTACTGAGAGTATCGCAAGAGCAAATGGTATGGCGACTGTGCATAGCGTTAAGAAGTTATTGAGATAAAATAGGATTTAGCGTCATTGCGAGCGTTCGAAGAACGCGCGGCAATCCATGCGCTAGCGTTATATTAAGGATTTTAGAGCTTGGATTGCTTCGCCACTTCGTGACTCGCAATAACCCTGTCAATCCTCAAACTAAAGATTAAGAAAAATGGCTCTTCTGCATTTTTAGTGGATTAAGTAAATACTTTAATATAATTACTGAATGGGAAATGATGTAACTTGGGCTTACC